>NZ_JAHFAQ010000121.1 GCF_023250475.1 Sulfuricurvum sp.
CATGTAATCGGCATACTCATGGAGTGCTTTGATCAGAGTTGTATAATCTTTGATCGCTTTATCATCCGGGGTGATTTTATTTTTTCCGATATTGACACCGATAGGGGTGCTGAAGGGATAAATATTTTTGAGCCGATGAGAAATACGGAAAAGTCCGTCATTGTTGAATCCCATAGCGTTTTGGAGGGTCTCCTCTTCGATGTGGCGCCAAAGGCGTGGACGGGGATTTCCCTCTTGCGGTTTTGGAGTGAGGGTTCCGATTTCGGTGAAACCGAAACCCAGAGACATTACACCGTGGAACATCGTTGCGTTTTTATCGAATCCTGCGGCGAGGCCTACCGGATTGAGAAACGTCCGTCCGAACAATTCTTGGGTCAGAGAGGGATGGGTGACAAAATGTTTCGTCATCCAGCTGTTGAAAAGAGGGGGACAAAAGCTTGCAGTGCGGAGCAGTGCCGCAGCAAGAGTATGAGCATTTTCGGGCTGAAGCTTAAAAAGCCAAGGTTTTAAAGATTCGTAATCAAACATAGTGACCCGCCTCGTCATGGTTAAAGTTGACGCGATTATACTCAAAAAAGAATTAATGACTGTTTATTCTCCCATTTTCCCTGCAAGGCGGCGATAATTTTCAGATGCTTCGAGGAGTTCTTTATGGCTGCCTCGAGCGATAATCCGTCCCTCTTCAAAATACAAAATGAGATCGGCATGGGTAATGGTGCTCAAACGGTGGGCAATGATAATTGTGATTTTATCTTTTGCGTACGACTCCAATGCCACTTGTATCCGCTTTTCACTTTCATTGTCGAGTGCGCTGGTCGCTTCGTCCAAAATGAGCAGAGAGGCATGTTTGTATATAGCGCGGGCAATGGCGATACGCTGGCGCTGTCCGCCGGAGAGGTTAGCGCCGAATTCTTGCATAACGGTAAAAATCCCATCAGGAAGAGTGAGGGCGAATTCGTGTGCATCGGCCATTTTAAGAGCTTGTTCTACCCGTTCTTCATCGATACTGTCTCCGTACGCGACATTGGCGGCAAGGGTGTCTTGGAAGATATAGACCCGTTGCGAAACGACGGCCAGCTGGTTACGAAGAGAGAGCTGGGTGTACTCTTTGAGATTATGATGATTTACCCTTACAGCCCCTTCATCGGGGTCATAAAAGCGCAGGAGCAGATTGATTAAGGAACTTTTTCCCCCGCCGCTTTGCCCGACAAGGGCGATTGTCTCTCCTGAAGCAATGGATAAATTAAGATGAGAGAGGGCGGTTTTCTCTCCGAATTTCAGAGTAACGTCTTCAAATTCGATGTGGCTGATCGGTTCTGCGAGTTGCAACGGGCCGTCTTGGATAGTGTTGTTCAAATCCAAGATATGGAAGACCCGCTCACTGGCCGCTTGTGCATCTTGTATCTTACTGTAGATGGCACTGACGCGGCGAAGAGGCTGAAATACAAGACCGATTGCCGTTAAAAATGCGGTGAACTCACCTACGCTCATCTCCCCGGAATAGACGGCTCTTCCTCCGATGAAAATAACGGCGGCAAGTCCTATTGACGCAATCGTCTCCATGAGCGGAGATACGAGCTCACTGGTGTAGGTCGCTTTCATGTTGAGCTTGAAAAAATCCTCATTTTCATTTTTATACCGTTCGATTTCGTACGCTTCGGTTGCATTGGCTTTGATGATTTCGCTGTTATTGAAAACTTCAGTCAATCGCGTCATCAGATCGGCATTTTTTTCCTGAGAACGGTGAGAAAGGCGTTTGAGCCGTCGAGTGATTTTAATGAGCGGCAATACAACGACGGGCATGACAAACAGTGCCCAAAACGCGAGCGAGGCATTCAGATAAATGACATACACGACAAGTGCGACAACGGTAAAACTCTCCTGTACCAGTTCGGGGAGCATTCGGGAGACAAAATACTGAACACGGGCGATGTCGTTGGTAATGCGTGAAATAAGTTCGCCGCTTCGGTTGGTATAGAGAAACTGCATATCCATATGAACCATTTTGTCCAATAAATCTTCACGAAGACGGGAAATGATATGCATCCCGATATAGGAGGTAAAAACGGCCTGTATATAACGTCCGACCGATTTGAGAATATAAATTCCGATGAGGAGAGTCGGGATAAAATAGAGCATCATCGGCTCTTTTTTAATAAACATATTGTCCATCAACGGCTTCATAATATGTGCCGTTCCGGCGGTTGCCGTTACGGTAAGCAAAATTCCGATCAATACCATGAAGTAATGGAACTTATACCCTTTTACATACGGCCAGTAGCGTTGGTAAATATCTTTTAATTTCAATCGCGCATCTCCCAAAAGGTTCCCTCGGCAGTATCCATGATGGATACTCCAAGGGTGCTAAGCTCATCGCGGATGGCATCGGAAGCGGCAAAATCTTTTGCCTTTTTGGCTTCGGTGCGTCGGGTGATAAGCTGATTAATCTCTGTTTTGGCCTTTTCATCCAAACCGAACTGAAAATACTCGTAAGGGTTATGGGCACCAAACCCCAATAGGTTCTCTACCGTATGGAGTGATGATAGAAGATTCTGACGATAGAGTTTGTCTTTGGGGTTGGTATCGAGCATTTCATTCGCACTGCTGATCAGTTCGTCAATCAGGGCATAGGCCCGGGAGACATTCAGATCATCCCCCAGCGCTTCGAGAAGGTTGGTTTTGAATTCGGTTTCGATGATAGGGGAGGAGAGTCCGAAGAGCCGTTTTTTCAATCGATACAGACGATCAAGACGACGTTTTGATGCGATTAAGTCTTCTTCGTTAAAATTGAAATCACCCCGATAATGGGTACTGAGGAGATAGAAGCGGAGCACTTCACCGTCATACGCTTTCAGGGCGTCTTTGAGGAAAAAGCTGTTTCCGAGACTTTTGGACATTTTTTCGCCGCCGATGGTGACAAATCCGTTATGCATCCAGTATTTAGCCAGCTCATGATTCGTTGCACAGCGGGTTTGTGCCGCTTCGTTTTCGTGGTGAGGAAAGAGGAGATCGGCGCCGCCGCCGTGGATATCGACAGCGTATTCTCCCTCTCCTGATGTGACATAGCGCTCGATCATCGCCGAACACTCCAAATGCCATCCCGGACGCCCCCGACCGAACGGCGAATCAAAAGCGACACCCTCATCATGCACCGCTTTCCATAGGGCAAAATCGGCATCGCTCCGTTTTTCGCTCACTTTGTCAACACGGCTTACATTTTCAGAGCTTTGGCGGTTGGAGAGGGTGAGGTAGTTTTTATCGCTGGAGGTATCGAAATAGATATCGCCGTTGCTGATCGTATAAGCATGGTGTCTGTCCAAAAGTTTTTGGATCATCTCACTCATCGCATCGATCGATTCGGTGGCTTTAGGCTCCATCGTCGGAACACGCACTCCGATGGCGGCCATATCCCGATGATAGGCATCGGTGTAACGCTCGGCGATTTCGGCGGTACTGATTTCCAGCTCTTTTGCTTTATTGATAATTTTATCGTCGATATCGGTGATATTTCGGGCAAAGAGAACATTATACCCTTCTGCTTCCAATACACGGCGTAAGAGATCGAATACCAAAGCGCTTTTGGCATGTCCCAAATGGGCATCGTCATAGACGGTAGGGCCGCAAACGTAGAGGGAGACTTTTCCCTCTCTAAGCGGCTCGAATTTCAGTTTGGTTTTTTTGACGCTGTCGTAAATAGTCATAGTTATCCCTAAAAATTATCGTATTAAGTGTAGCAAAAATTGGTTTAGAGTATAAAATGCCGCTCCAAAGCCTATTGCTCCGATCAGAAAATAGAGGCTGAAACGGGTTTTTAAAAGATTAAAAAAGATATTCCAGCCGACTTCACGTATCGTGAGAATCATTTGAACGGCACCGCCGATGCTTCCCGCCAATGCTAGACCTGCCGCTCCGAGGGGTTTCATCAGCAAAATGGAGCAAAGGATGTTGATGATGAGCGATATCGCCGCAATTTTCGCCGCTTTGATATGTTTGTGCATGGCATAAAGATAGAGTGAAAAAAGTTTCGCCAATCCGAAAGGGACCAATCCTATCATGTACATCATCAAGACATTTGCCGTATTGTGGGTGTCTTGGATACTAAAGGCACCCCGTTCAAACAGCAGCCAAACGATAGGTTCCGCGAGCAGCATTCCCCCCAAAACGGATATGCCCAAAAGGGCGCTGAGGAGCCAAAACGATTTGTACAGATTTTTATAGGCAAGATCGTTATTGTTGTTTTTGATCGCTTTGGCAATGGTGGGGAAGAGCGCCGTTGTGATAGCCAGCGCGATAATGGCAAACGGGAGCTGAAAAATCCGGTTTGCATAAAAAAGATAGGAGACGGAACCGGCGGCCAAAAACGAGGCCAACGACGTATCAATGAAGGAGGCGATTTGGGCTGTCGAATTTCCCAACACCGAGGGGAAAAAGAGAGAGCTGAATTTGGACTCTTCGGCTTTGACATCTTTGGATTTGCGGTACTTCCACCCTCCGATAAGGAGTTTCATGAGACCTTGCTGACGCATAGTGTACAGATGGGTGATTACTTGCAGCACTCCCCCCACGAGAATCGAAAAACTCAAGGCGTAAACGATCGTTTTCGGATCGCTGTGGGCAAACAGCATCAGAGACGTAATCATGGCGAAATTGAGCCAAACGGTTGAAAACGCGGTGGTGAAAAAGTGCTCTTTATGCTGTAAAAGGGTTCCTAAGAAGGTGACGATAAAAATCAGATCCAAATACCAGAAATTGATGGTGGTCAGAGGTGCAGTTTTAGCAATAAGATCGGCATTCCAATCCCATGCCAGCAATTTGGTAAAAAATCCCGGAAACAAACTTACAAGCAAGGAAAAGGCAATAATAACGAGCATAAAGCGGATAAAAATCGCAACGGCAAAAACACTTTTTTGTCGTGAAGCAATGTACGAGGGCATGAAGCTTTGGGTAAATGATCCCTCCGCGAATATCCGTCTAAAAAGGTTGGGGAATTTGAAAGCCATAAAAAAGATGTCGCTCCATACATTCGCACCCAATACCGACGTCATCAAAATATCTCGCGCCAATCCGGTCACACGAGAAATCAGGATGCCGAATGAGTTGGAAAATATTGATTTAAACATACTCTTCTTTAAGCCTTAAATAAAGTTTACGTAATTTTAACCGATATGTGATTAAAATAAGGGCAATTATGTAAAGGATCAAGAATGGGGCTGTTTACAAAAGAGGATGAAAAGGTTGCGACGTCAGCGCCTATCACCCCTATTATTGTACGTACATCGAATGTGGCCAAAGAGATTTTACAAGTTTCATTAACCTATAAAGTACCAGTTCATTCCCTTGATTTCCATCTCATCGGTACCCAAACATTGACGAAAGCGGTGGTAGAGGGGTCACCGGAAGATTGGGTGGAACTCACCTCCGATGAGGTTAAAGATCTTAAAGAAGAACATTTCTTAAATCCGAAATTTGAGATGAAGCAGGTTCACGAAATCGAAATTTATTCGATTACGGAACCTAGCCCGCTCGAATCGATCGATATGTCAATCGGAGGAAATCCTACCCTGTGCAAAATCTATTTGACGATAAAAGCGGGAAGTGTTGCCCATTATTATGAAGCTTTCAAAGAAGATTTTATCCATTTGATTAATAAGAAAAAACTTCGTGCAAATTTGCTGATAGGGGTATTTGACTCAATGCTGATCCAGAATATCAGTGAGCTTTTATCCAAAATCCGTGTCGCCGGAAACTATCGGTTCGAGACGCAAGAGCGCTATCTTATTGCTCAAGGGTATGAGCCGATTGAAACGGTGAATGATAAATTGATCCTTCATTATGACGCAAAACGTCAGAATATGGATGAACACGGGAGAGTTGATTACGCTAATCGCGGCTATGTGATCAGTGCGGTGAAAGATGAGTTGCTGATAGAGTACATAAAACCTCGAAGAGGGGAGAACGGACGTAACTGCCGCGGGGAATTTATTATCCCTAAAGAGCCGATTATCAAGAATGAACCCACCTTTACGGCAGGGGATAAAATTACGGTCATCGATACTCCCAAGAGCATTGAATATCGAGCGGGATCGGGAGGTTATGTCACTTTTGAGGGTGGCGTGTACAACATCCAGAGTGAAGTGGAAGTGACCGAGATCAGTTTTAAAACGACAGGATCGATCGATACCCAGCTTGACGCCGATGTCTCCATCAATGTCAAAGAGAAAGATTCGATGAAAGACGCAATCGGACAGGGGATGGAGGTGACCGTCAATGCTATTAATATTGAGGGAAATGTCGGCCCCAATGCCAAAGTGACCGCTAAAAAAGCAACCGTAGATGGACAGGTGCACCAAAGCGCTATCATCAGAGCCGATGAACTGAGCATTAATGTTCATAAAGGGACGGCATACGGAAAAGATGTTCATATTACCCGACTCGAACATGGAGTTGTCGAAGCGGATAAAGTGACGATCACCCAAGCAACCGGCGGCAGAATCAGGGCCCGCGAGATTGTGATCGAAGTGTTGGGGTCGCATGTAAAAATGGCGGCCTCCCACCGGATTGAGATACGAAAAATTGTAGGGGTGGAGAATCAGCTTATTATTGATCCGATGATTGATGAAGAGGATGTAAACCTTCATGAACGTTCCGATCAAATGGCC
>NZ_JAHFAQ010000021.1 GCF_023250475.1 Sulfuricurvum sp.
GGACAAAAGCAAATGCTGACTCTTTCCCTCTCTTCAAAAGCTAAAACATTGGAAATCCTCTCTCCGCATTTAACAAGAGCTAAAATTCTTCCTCTTATCCGCTTTAGTGTTCATGAGTACAAAAACGACAAAGACCTTTATCTTAATCAGATACGTCAAACCTTCACACAGCAAGTGATTGTTCGATCATCTTCTCAAAATGAAGACAACGAACAAACATCCAATGCTGGAGGATTTGATTCAATCATGAATGTCGAGACATCCTCCTTGAATGATTTAAATTCGGCAATACAAAAAGTAATAGACTCCTATGGAGAGAAATCCGATAGTAAAGATGAAGTTTTCGTACAACCGATGCTAAGCAAAGTGGCTATGTCAGGAGTAATATTTACCGCTGACTTAGACACTCTAAGCCCCTATTACATCGTAAATTATGATGAAAGCGGCTCCACAAGCAGTGTTACAAGCGGGTTTGGCAAGAATCTAAAAACCTTTATTTCTTTCAAAGAGAGCAAAAATATTGCCAATAGCAACCTCCAACGTCTCATTGAAACGGCAAAAGAATGTGAACGTATTTTTAATCATCCATTTTTAGATATTGAATTCGCCTACAGTGATGATATATTATATATTCTTCAGGTCAGAGCTATTGTTTCTGAGAGCAAAGAGTCTCTATCGCATATCGGACTCTCCTCCAGTCTCACAAAAATATATAAGAAAATTCAAAAGCTCAATGCTCCCCATCCGAACTTACTGGGAGATAAAACAATTTTTGGCGTTATGCCCGATTGGAATCCTGCAGAGATCATTGGACTTCGTCCGAAAAGACTCGCATTGTCTTTATATAAAGAGCTAATTACTGATGAAACATGGGCATATCAAAGAGACAACTATGGCTACAGAAATCTCCGTTCACATCCGCTACTAATCTCATTTCTAGGTGTTCCATTCATTGATGTAAGGGTTTCTTTCAACTCATTCGTACCTAAAACATTAGATGACACTATAGCTTCAAAACTGGTCAACTACTATTTATCCATGCTGACAGAGAATACAGATCATCACGATAAGATAGAGTTTCAAATTGTCTTCTCCTGTTATTTTTTCGGAATATCAAATAAATTAGATGCTTTAAAAAAATTCGGTTTCAGCCAAGAAGAGTTGATGTCAATTGAAAAAGCACTTTTATTACTAACTAACAATATCATAGATGAAGAACATGGACTTTATAAAAAAGATCTTCTTAAAATTGAGAGTTTGACAAAAAAATACGATGATATCGTCAACTCAGAGCTTTCTCTTATCGATAAGATATATTGGCTGGTTCAAGATGTAAAACGCTACGGAACACTTCCTTTCGCCGGAATTGCGAGGGCGGCATTTATAGCCGTACAACTTTTACAATCATTTATGGAACAAAAAATCATTACGCAAAGTGAATATGATGCATTTTTGAAGTCTCTTAATACGGTATCCAAAAATTTATCTCAGGATACTCAAACTCTGGATAAAAAATTATTTTTACAAAAATACGGGCACTTGCGACCAGGTACATATGATATTTTGTCACAGAGATATGATGAAGCATATGACGCTTATTTTAGCTCTAAACATACAATTGAGCATAATGAAGAATATCAATTCTCATTTTCCAATGAACAAATATCGACAATAAACAAACTACTTGCAAAAAATGGATTGAACTCAAATTTCAACCATTTAATAACATTTATTAAAGACTCTATCGAGGGCAGAGAATACTCCAAATTTGTTTTCACCAAGCATTTAAGCCAAATTCTAAAATATATCGAAGAACTTGGCAAGAAATTTGGTTTTACCCGTGAAGAGCTCGCATATTTGGATATTCAAAAAATTCTCACCTTATACTCTACCCTTGATCATAGAGACGTCAAAGATATTTTCAAGTCGGATATTTCAAAAAATCGTCAATATTATCAATTTACCAAAGCTATCAAACTACCAAGTGTCATAGTCGAGCCTGAAGAAATATACAGTTTTCACCTGGAACCAGGTGAAGCCAATTTCATAACCCACAAACAAATCGAATCGGATATTGTTTTGGAAGAAAACATTCACTGCACACCGGTTGAAGGAAAGATTGTCTGCATTCGCTCAGCCGACCCCGGATATGATTATCTATTCTCTAAAAATATAGCTGGCCTTCTAACCTGCTACGGTGGTGCAAACTCCCACATGGCGATTCGTTGTGCAGAAATGGGGATTCCGGCAGTCATAGGTTGCGGAGAGAGCAATTTTGATCTTTATTGCAAGTCCTCCGTTGTAGAAATTGACGCACTCAACAAACAGGTTAGAATAGTCCTATGAAAAAAATTGCTATCACCCAAAGACTAATCGCCAATTCATCCTATCATGAAACGAGAGAGGCACTTGACATACAATATTCCAAGCTGATCCATGCCGCCGGTTTTTTACCAATTATTTTACCGTATGAAGTGGATTTCAAAGAGTATTTTTCAGAATGTACAATCGATGGAATACTCTTAACAGGAGGAAATGATCTCAACAGCGTTAATGAAGACTCTCTTTCGAAACAAAGAGATGAATATGAAAAAGCATTAATCAAATTTGCCGTTGAAAATAGCATCCCATTATTCGGGATTTGTCGCGGGCTTCAGGTGATTGCAGAATATTTTGGATCTGATTTTAAAAAAACAACTGGGCATGTTGCCGTTCGACACAACCTCAATATCAACGAAGATTCTCATTATGCGAAAGACCTTAAAGCTCTCGGAGCAGTAAACTCCTTTCACAATTATGCAATCGATACATTGGGAAAAGGTTTGCTGCCTTCAGCCACTTCGCCAGATGGGATTATCAAAGCTGTTGAACACATAAAATATGCACTTTTCGGACAAATGTGGCATACTGAAAGAGAGTCACCTTTTAAAAAAGAAGAAGTAGCATTTATACAAAAATTTTTTAATGGAAACTATCGTTGATCACCCAAGAAGTCCTTAATAAAATTGCGCAGACGGCGGGAGATGCTATTTTAAAAATATACAATAGCTGCACAGATATGGAAATCGTAGAAAAATCAGACGGTTCCCCTGTAACAAAAGCAGACTATCAGGCTGATGCGATCATCCAAAATCTTTTACGAGCAAAAAGCTCCTATCCCATTCTTTCCGAAGAAAACCCCGTTCCCTATGAAATTAGAAAAACATGGACTCGGTTCTGGATAGTCGATCCTCTTGACGGGACAAAAGATTTTATTGCCAAAAACGGACAATTTACAGTCAATATTGCCCTGATTGAAGACAATTACCCCATCATGGGTGTAGTGTATGTGCCGGTTTCCGCAACAACATATTACGCACAAAAAGGGTTCGGAGCCTATAAAAACGATATACATATCTACAACCGATCCACTCGGAAAGAATTAATCGCTACGGACAGTATTTTCCATTCTACAGAAGAGACTTTAACCTTCTTAAAAGATAACAATATAGCCAATATAATACGGTTTGGTTCCTCTATCAAACTCTGTAAATTGGCTGAGGGGGAAATCGATGTGTACCCTCGCTTTAATGGAACGAAAGAGTGGGATACGGCTGCAGGACACATCATTGCCAATGAAGCTGGATGCAAACTGATAGATATAAAAACTAAAGTAGAACTTCTATATAATAAGAAAGATATAAAGAATAACTATTTTATTGCAAGCAGAAACAATTTGGAGTTTTAACTTATGAAAATGATAATTTTGGCCGCTGGTCAAGGAACAAGATTAAGACCGTTTACTAATGACAGACCGAAATGTATGGTTGAATATAACAATAAACCGATCATAGATTATATTTTAGAAACCGCGAAAGCATGTAATTTAAGAAATATAGCCGTAGTCAATGGGTACAAACGAGAGGTTTTAGAAAAGTACTTAAAAGGTCAGGAATGCACTTTTTTTACCAACATGGACTTTGACAGAACCAATATGGTTTCAACACTCTTTTGCGCAAAAGAATTTATGAATGATGACTTGATCATTTCGTACGCCGACATAATATACAAACAAGAGATTCTTGAGCAGCTGATCAATTCAAAAGAAGAGTTCAGTGTCGTCGTAGACAAAGATTGGAAAGAGCTATGGTCTTTACGGATGGAAAATCCCTTAGACGATGCAGAAACACTGAAACTGAAAGATGGCAATATTATCGAATTGGGGAAAAAGCCGAAAAACTATGAAGAAATTGAAGGGCAATATATTGGACTCATCAAAATCTCCAAAAATACACTTAGCAAAATCATCGATTATTACGACTCTTTGGACAAAACTGAATTATATGATGGAAAAGATTACAACAATATGTACATGACAAGTTTTATTCAAATGGTCATTGATAACCTTATGAACGTGAAACCGGTATTTATTCATGGCGGATGGGTAGAAATCGATACAGTCGATGATCTTAAATGCAGTATCATTAATACTCGATTTAACGAAATGGCAAAAAACTGATATGCTCTCGGTGCGGCAACTTTCAAACTACCTGTTCGGAACCTATAACACCATACATAAAATCGCGTTTTTTATCAATGAAGAGTATATTTTCGACCATTATCACAACATCATGATGAAACTCCCGAATGATACGTTTGATATTATCCTAGCAAACAAATTCAACTCACCCCTTTATCAGCAGGTTGTCGATAACTTAAAAGATTATGGATGGAATGTTAGATTTTTAGACGAAGTAATGTTTATTGATAAATACAAATGCCTTTTAACTCATTTGTATTTAGGGGGAAATACCTGCGAAGAGGGATCTATTGTTTCAAGAATTGTCTCAATACTACTGCTGTCAATCAATAAAATACTATTAAAATCGAAAATTAATAAAATATTCCCCATTAAGAAACAATATATGCAGAAAATTTTGGGGTATTATAATATCAAATTCATGTATGGGGCAGATTCAGGTGTAGAGAAATACCATGAATATAAAAATGACTATAATGAAGCATACGATCTATTCTTTTGCCATGGCCCTCGCGATTCGAATATCACCAAAGAGTTATTTCATAAACCTGTTTTTCAAATGGGCTATCCAAGATATGACAGCTATTTTAAGAAAGAGGGAGACCCTTCTGCAAAAGAGTTTCTATTAAATAAATACTCCTGCAATAAAAATAAAAAAACAATCCTATGGATATGTACGGTCAATATATACTTTTCAACGATTGAAACATACTCATCTGCAATGGAAACCTTCCTAAAAGATTATAATATAATCGTTCGCCCCCATCCACTGGAAATAGACCCTCAGTACAGCAGATTCAATCAAAAAGTATTGGATATTGTAAGCAGCGGAATATTTATTCTAAACGACAATGCATATCAAGATATGACAGAACTGTACCTGATTTCAGACTTTGTCGTATGTGACTACGGCGGTAGTATTTTTAGTGCCATGTATATGGATAAACGAATTATTTTACTTAATCATAAAAACGTCTATAAAGATACAGTCACTTCGACTTCAACATCTATGGAAGCGCGTGAATATTTACCGTCAATCAATGAAGATGAAATTGATAAATTAAGCCGCTATTTATCCGATGAAGAATGTTGGATAGAAGCTGATAAAAAAAGAGATGTTGCCAGAACATATTTTTTCGGTGATTCCCGCGGAGATTCGGCCATAGGCGTTGCAAATTATTTATCAAAAATAATTGCGGAGAAATAAGCAATGTGTGGAATCCTAGGAACAATACCGAAAACAGAAGAAAAATTCTTCAAACATGCTCTTGATACCTTAGCACATCGCGGTCCTGATGATTACGGCATCGAATCGGTCGGGAGTGATATTACTTTGGGGCACAGAAGGTTATCAATTGTTGATATTACCCACGGGCATCAACCGATGTTTGACAGTTCCAAACGTTACTCTGTCATTTTCAATGGAGAAATATACAACTTTTTGGAGATAAAAAACGAACTGGAACGATTAGGACATACCTTTACATCCCATTCCGATACAGAGGTTCTCTTGTATGCCTATATCGCTTGGGGCGACAAATGTGTTTTAAAATTTAACGGCATGTGGGCTTTTACCATCTGGGATAGTCATAAAAAAGAACTTTTTATTTCAAAAGACAGATTCGGGAAAAAGCCTCTGTTTTACACGCACGTTAATGAAAAATTTGTTTTCGCTTCCGAGATGAAAGCTATTTACCCGTTTTTAGAAGAAGTCAAACCTTCCAAAGATTTTGACTGGATCAAAAACAATATCTTCTCGTACGAATCGACGGATAAATGTTTAATCGAAGGGATTAAAAGATTTCCGGCCGGATACAACGGGTTTTATAAAAATGGGAAATTGACACTCAATCGATATTGGAATACCCTGGATCATTTGGTTGAAGTTCCAAAAACCTATGATGAACAAGTGGAACGATTCCGGGAACTGTTTATTGATGCCTGTAAGATTCGAATGCGCTCCGATGTCACTATCGGTACTGCGTTAAGCGGCGGGCTTGACAGCAGTGCTACTATTTCCGTTATGGCACATTTATCGAAAGGAAAAATTGATTACGGCAAAAAAGATTGGCAGCATGCCTTTGTCGCAAGTTTTCCGGGAACTCCGCTTGATGAATCCTCTTATGCAAAAATGGTGACTGATCACATAGGGATTGAGGCAACTTTCATTGACATTGACCCTTTGAAATATTGGGACAAATTAGACGAATATTTTTACATGTTTGAAGATCTTTATATCACCAGCCCAATCCCTATGCTGATGACGTACGGAGCA
Source organism: Sulfuricurvum sp. (assembly GCF_023250475.1). Classification (GTDB taxonomy): domain Bacteria; phylum Campylobacterota; class Campylobacteria; order Campylobacterales; family Sulfurimonadaceae; genus Sulfuricurvum. The sequence goes on from NZ_JAHFAQ010000021.1 coordinate 6,795, forward strand.
GTCAAAAAAAATGGAGTTACCGTAACTTTGGACGGGCACGGAGCAGATGAGCTTTTTAGCGGCTACGGGCATATTCTAGAAGCGCTATGGGATACTAAATTCGATCTCAGCAGCATTCAGGACATTTTGGATACCCATTACGAATCTGTTGGCAATTTCTCCCAAAATACTGCTAAAAGCAGCCTAGAACTCTATTCGAAATTCATGTTCAAAACTTTTGTGAAAAAAATGACCGGCATGGGATTAAAATCCAAAGATTACAACCACCCGAATTATAAAAAACTGGATAATTTTTCTCAAAGTCTATACATTATTTTTCATGAAACAATACTTCCTACCCTTTTAAGAAATTATGACCGATATTCGATGATGAACAGTGTTGAAATCAGAATGCCATTTATGGATCACAGGATTGTAAGTTTTGTTAATTCGTTGCCTTACAGCAGTAAATTCGGAAACGGCTATACAAAAAAATTGGTAAGAGATGCTGTTGATCCATACATGCCCAAAGAGGTCACATGGAGGAAACAAAAAATAGGCTTTACCTCTCCGATTCTTGACTGGATGCAAAACGATTTAAGAGATTGGTTCGGAGATTTAGTCCACTCAAAAGACTTTTTAGAATCTTCGCTAGTAACAAATCCTCAAACCGTAAAAGACAATGTTTTAAATATTATTTCAAAAAGAGACAACGTATTTAATAACGCACAAAATGCATGGACCGATATTACCCCATACTTATGGGGAAAATCAACCCTTTCTAAAAATTATAAGGGTTTATAAATAGATGAACTTTATACAATCTGTCAAAAAAATAATTTTACTCTTTGAACGTATCTATGAAACAAAGTTCTATAAAAAATTCTATGTATTGATTTTTATCGCTTTTATCGTATCCGGTCTTGAAATATTTAGCGCTTTTTTATTAGCACCTATCTTCAACTTACTCTCTTCCGGCGGAATAAAAGATATTTTTATGTACAACTATATATCCCATTATGTACATACGTACAATACCGCACTGATTTACAGCCTTATACTATTTTTGCTAGGCAATGTTTTAAAAAATATTTTTACTATTTTCTATATGAATATATCTACCCTCTTACGGCTTGATTTCACACTATTATTACGAAACAGGATGTTCAAAAATATTTTGTCGGGCTACTATGTTTTAAAAAAAGAGGTGACCCATAATGTCGGAGAAATCAATAATATCATTATGTGGGAAACACATAATATAAACAATTCAATTGTAGCGCTTTTATTGCTTCTAAACTCAGCCATTATTGTATTTCTCCTTTTGGCCTACCTTTTATACACAAACTTTACAAATACACTAATGATTTTAATCGCCGTCTTTGGAATTATTCACATTAACAAATATTTCTTTCAAAAAGTAGGGGAGTACAGTAAAGAAGTCTCCGCACAATGGGGTGTTTTATCCGGAATTTTTAATGAAATTATTAGAAATATAAAAGTCGTTTACACCAAAAATGCTTTTGATTATGAAGTAAAAAGGTTTGCACTCAACAATAAAATCAATAGTGATGTTACACAAAGAAGAGATATTTTTTCTAATGTTACGGGACCTATTACCGAAATATTCAGTGTTCTGACTATGATTATTACAATATACATGGTTTCCAGCAATAGCAACTCTTTAGGCGAAAGCGTCACCTATATCTACATTATTTTCAGACTGATGCCTTACCTGAAGATGATCAATACGAACAAGGTCCTTTTTGTCAGTTCTATTGGTTCTATTGATAATATTTTGCATTACACAAAAGAGGATAAACCAGAAACCATCCTTCTTAAAAAAGAGATTAACAAAATTACCGATATCACTATATCCAAATTGTCATTTTCATACAACAATAATGATCCCGTTTTAAATGCAATTGATCTAAACCTCCAGCGAGGAAATATTATAGAGATCGTCGGAGAAAGCGGGAGCGGGAAAAGTACTTTTCTGGATATCTTGCTGAAAATCAGAGATGAATATCAAGGCAGTATTCTGATAAACGGCATTGAACTCAAAGATATATCCAAAGAGTCTTGGTACTCCAAAATCGGTTATGTTCCGCAAGACCCGCTATTATTTGATGATACATTAGAATACAATGTTGCTTATCCAAATCGCATCGATAAGGAAAAAGTTATCAAATGTTTGGAACAGGCAAGCCTTACACAATACACGGATAACCTAGCGTATCAAGTCGGAGAAAATGGAAGCAAGCTCTCCGGTGGTCAAAAACAAAGAGTATCGATAGCACGATCTTTATATAATGACCCGGATCTCCTTTTCTTTGATGAAGCCACCAGCTCGCTTGACAAAGAAACTGAAAAAAATATTGTCGAAACCATCAACAATCTGCCGAAGCATTTAATCATTCTGCTCGTAACCCACAGAGAATTGAATGTACAATATACCGACAAAATACACTTTAAGCGTAAAAGCCAATGAGCTTCAACCATCATGACGGCGATGAAGTTGTCCATTATTATGGCCACCATGATAACTATAAGATTATTGAGAATCCCCATTGTGCCGAATGTAATGCTACGGTAGTCTATTTTTCTTCGAATGGGATCTACTTCCCTAATACCTATGAAGAATTCCACAGTACCATAAAAAACAAAGACCGCTATGAGTGGTCAAAATTTGAAAATCAATTTCCGTTTGCCAAAAAAATGATTTTTCTCAGGGATATCCATAAACAATGGTATTTAAAAGGTATAAATAAAGAAATTAACTCATTTGAAAAAATAGCGGAGTTTATAAAAAAACATCATGCTTCAGAAAAATTAATTCTCGTTGGAACATCATCAGGAGGGTTCGTCGCAACCATTGTAGGTATGCTATTAAAAGCGGATGCAGTTTTTTCATTTGCAGGGCAATTTACCTTAGAAAATTATCTGCGTGAGGGAAAAGACAAGCTTGTGGTTGATTTATACGATCAAAACAAAATCTATTATAATTTAGAGCCCCTCTTAAATAAGAGCAGCACGGATATTTTTTATTTTGTTTGTAAACATTCTAAAATCGATCAAGACGACATTTCCATTGCTTCCAAATACCAAAATATCCATACCTTTTGTTTTGATTGCGATATTCACGGTGTTCCATTCCATTCTACTCTGCTCAAAAAAATATTATCCACTAAAAAAGAGAATCTTATCGTCCTGTCAAAAAAGAACAACGGCCAATTACTGAAACCGTCATTATTTTGGAAACAACTTTTTAATCGAAATGAATATATCATAACGTATAGTTTATTTGTCATGAAGAATTTAAAAAAAATCCCAAGATATGTATTAAAAAAGATAAAAGGTCATCAATGAATCAAGGTTTGTCTCCTATTCTTCTTTTTGTATATAACCGCCCTTGGCATACACAACAAACGATTGAAGCTTTGCAGAAAAATGAGTTGGCACCGGAGAGTGAACTGTTTATTTACAGCGATGCCCCTAAAAATTCCGATGCAAAAGAAAATGTAGAGAAAGTGCGAGATTACATAAAAAAAATTGACGGATTCAAAAAAATCACTATCATAGAACGGGATAAAAACTGGGGATTGGCGAACTCAGTCATCGACGGAGCCACCACGATTTTGAATGAATATGACAAAATTATCGTTCTCGAAGATGATTTGATGACAAGCCCGTACTTTTTAAACTTCATGAATTCAGCATTAGAAACATTTGCAGACAGAGATGATATTTTTTCAATAACTGGATTCAGTTTTTCATCAACATTCATGAACTTCCAAAAAAACTATTCCGAAGATATTTTTTTGAATTATAGACCAATGTCATGGAGTTGGGCAACATGGAAGAACAGATGGGACAAAATTGATTGGGATGTTAAAGATTACCCCGATTTTGTTTCAAACAAAACAAAAATCAGTACATTTAATAAAGGCGGTACCGATTTATCCCATATGCTGAAGATGCAGATGGATGGAAAACTCGATTCTTGGTATATCCGATGGTCTTATCATGCACTATTACAGAATAAATTAACCATTTATCCGACACTCTCTTTTGTCAACAATATCGGACACGACAATTCTGGAGTTCATTGCGGAATAGACAAGACCAATATATACAGCCATCGGGAACTCAATCAAAACAAGCATTTTATGTTGAATAAAGATATTGAATTGAATAATAATGTGATTTCCAATTTTAATAAGGCGTTTAATATTAAACTTAAAAGCCAAATCAAATGGGCAATAAAAAAGTTATTGGCGATTTCCTGATGAAAAGTCTGATAAAGAACCCTTTAACAATTTGGTTTGTTCGATTAGTCAGATCAAAAAAATTGGAACGAAAATATAAAGAAAAACACCTAAAAATAGGATATTTTTCGAATGCTCACAACTCTGAATTTGGTCAATACAATGCACTATATGAGAATGTGCTGTTAAATGACTGCTGTTTAGATGATTTTACTTATATTGCCAATGGAACACAAATCACAAATACCTCTATAGGTAAATTTTGTAGTATAGGTCCTGATTGCAAAATCGGACTCGGTATGCACCCGTCTAAAGAGTTTGTATCGACCCATCCTGCATTCTTTTCGGTACGTGAACAACCTCAAATCTCCTTTGCTGATCACAATTATTTTGAAGAGACCCAAGCCATTAAAATAGGAAACGACGTCTGGATAGGGGCTAATGTCCTTGTTATTGGTGGTGTTATTATAGGAGATGGCGCGATTATTGCGGCCGGTTCAATCGTCACAAAAGAGGTTCCCCCCTATGCAATCGTGGGAGGAGTCCCTGCCAAAATCATTCGATACCGATTTACGCAAGATCAAATTCAAAAACTCCTAACACTGAAATGGTGGGACAATGAGATAGACGATTTAAAGAAAAATTATAAAAAATTCCATAAAATAGAAGATTATTTAAATGCCTAATCCTATTCAACTTGATCCAAAATTCAGTACCACACGTCTTGCTGTTACGGATAAACCACTCATCGCTCTTAGTCCTGAAGATAAATTCGAGCCTCTTCTTTTTTTATCAAGAAATCAAACTACCGAAAATGAAGGCGGACTGAGAAGCAATGGATATTTTAAAAAATCTTATCCCGAAAAACCTCTTATTAGCATCATCACGGTCGTTTATAATGGAGAAAAATATCTTGAAGAGACCATTCAAAGCGTCATCAATCAAACGTATGACAATGTTGAATACATTATCATCGATGGCGGAAGTACAGATACTACACTCGAAATTATCCGTAAGTACGACTATGCAATAGATTATTGGGTTAGTGAAAAAGATCATGGCCTTTATCATGCTATGAACAAAGGATTAACCCTCTCAACCGGAGACATTATAGGGATGATCAATGCTGATGATTACTATATGCCCAATGTCCTGGAAAGTATAAAAGATGTTTATACTGCCCAAAATGATAGATATTTTATTATCTGGGGCGACATTTTAAAGAATGACGGAATTGTCAAAGGATGGCGTCCGAAAAAACTCAAAATAGGGTTATTCGCTCCCCATCCTTCCATGTTTTGCACACAAGCAGTTTATAAAAAAATCGGTCTGTACCGATTATGGTACAAGATTGCCTCAGATTATGATTTTATGTACAGAGCCGTCAATCTCCATAAGATACATCCGATCTATCTCCCTAAAACATTAGTCTATTTTAGAGATGGCGGATTATCATCGCAATATATCTTCAGAGCATTAACCGAAGAGATGCTTGCAAAAATAGAAAACGGGGAAAAAGCGTATAAAGCGTTAAGTATCTACTTATTGAAATTAATAAAAAAATATTTTAAAAAAGCATGATGCCTGCGATGTCTAAAAAAATACCTATAATCATCCTTACGAAAGACGAAAACAGATATCTAAAACTATCGGTCCGCTCTATTTTGAACAGAACCAAAGCAAATTACCATATATTTATCGTGGATAATAATTCAAAATCTTCCGATCAAAAAAAGGCATTAGAAGAATTAGCGCACAAAGAAAACATAACCGTTTTATATAATTCTCGAAATGAATGGATTCTAGGGTTTAACCTTGCCATAGGTTGTATTCAAAAAGATGAACAATATGATCAAGATTTTTATGTTTTATCGGATGGCGACATTACGGTGCCACTTCCAAAAAACAATATGTGCTGGCTCGAATATTTACTCTCTAAAATGAAAAAAAATGCCCATTTCGGAAAAATAGGGCTCGCACTGGATCTTGGTTACATCAAAGAGAGAGCTGAATTCGAGGATACGTTCAAAAGGGAATCCCGTTACCTTTGCGGCCCTTGTTCAAGCGGATTGATTATCGCTCCGGTCGATACAACATTGGCAATCTATCGAAAAGACCTTTTTATCCTTCCAGCCTTTAAAATGTTGCCCGGGCATGCCTCTTTGGTTAAACCGTATTATTATGTTGCCAGAACAACGGGTCATTGGCAAGCCCGTCACTTGGGCTGGAGAAACTATTCAATCCAAGATGGATCGCAGCTGGAAGACAAAATAAAATGTTTTACACGTTACGCTGCCTATATTGACCCGATTGTGCTCAATAGATTACCCAAAAGCATACGCCTCTATTTCATTATTTTTAAACCAATTTTTAAAATAAAATGGGCAGTAATAGTCCTTTATTTCTGGACAAAATATATACTCGAACATTTCCCTAGGAACTTTAATGAACTCCAATCTTCCGTACGATAGCCGTAATGAGCAACACTCTTCTTTGGATGTAACTGCATCCATTGTGATGTACAACAATCCGATTCCGATGGTTCAAAAAGCTGTCCAAAGTTTTTTGAATACTCCCCGCAAAATCAAACTCTATCTTATTGACAACTCACCGACAGATCAGCTACGAATATTATCAACAGCCGATAATCGGATTCACTATATCCATAACCCCTCCAATCCCGGATTCGGTGCAGCTCACAATATTGCTCTAAAAAAAGCCATCACCGATAAATCACCCTATCACCTTGTCCTCAATCCTGATGTCTATTTCAATCAAGGCGTTATGGAAAAAATCATCGATTACATGGATCAACATACCGATGTAGGACTTCTTATGCCTAAAGTTTTATATCCCGACGGGACCATTCAACGAGTGGCAAAATTGCTCCCTACCCCGTTTGATCTTTTTGCACGAAGGTTGCTTCCACTTAAAGGATTTGTCAAGCGACAAAACGATTTGTACGAACTTGCTTTTTTTAATTACAACGCGATTGCGGAAATCCCTTTTATCACAGGCTGTTTTATGTTTTTACGAACCGAAACTCTTGAAAAAGTAGGATTATTTGATGAGAAAATTTTTATGTATCTGGAAGATGCCGATCTCTCACGAAGAATCAGCAAGGTTGCCAAAACGATCCTTTATCCCAATGTTTCCATCACCCATGAATATCAGCGCGGACTCTATAAGAATCGAAAACTCCTTTTGATCTCACTCCACTCAGCGCTTGTATACTTTAATAAATATGGGTGGTTTTTCGATAGCTATCGAAAAAAGATAAATTCTAAAACACTTGAAACACTCTCTAAAGCGGACCATCAATGAATCTTCTTATTACGGGAAGCAGCGGTTATATTGCCCGCCGTTTTATTCATAATTTCAACACTCAGTATACGTTTGATTTTTTTTCGCTGCAAACCTCTTCTTTGGAATCCGTCGCTTTCACAAAGATTGATGCGATCGTACACTGCGCTGCATTGGTGCATCAAAAAGCCCTATATAGCCAAAATGAGTATGACGCCATCAACGCCGAATATCCGTATCAATTAGCCAAAAAAGCAAAAGAAACCGGTGTCAAACATTTCATTTTCATCAGTAGTGTCGCCGTATACCAAGAGAGTGCTACGATTAACGAAAACACACCATGTATTCCCGAAACTCCCTATGGACGAAGCAAATTAAAAGGGGAAGAGTTACTGAGCAGTTTAATGGATGACACTTTTGTGGTTAGCATTCTCCGATCTCCCATGGTATACGGCCCGAATGCGCCTGGGAATATCGCTTCACTACTCAAGCTCGCTCGTACCGTACCGATTTTGCCTTTCGGGGAGATAAAAAACAGTCGTACCTTTGTTGGAATCGATAATTTGACCGCTTTGATGCATACACTACTGCAAAAACGTTCAAACGGAATATTTTTGGCTGCCGATGACACCCCGCTCTCAACAACACGGCTGATTCAACTTATTGCAAAAACTCTAAACAAAAAAATATTTTTAGTACGCATCCCGTTTTTTGAAATGTTTCTCAAGAGTCTAAAGCCCTCATTGTACAAAAAACTTTACGGCAATCTGCACGTTGATAATACCGATACAAAAACGCAATTAAATTTTCACAATCCATACACCACGGAAGAAGGAATAATAAATATGATCCGAAATGAAACCCCATGTCACTGAAACGCCTTTTTGACATACTATTGGCATCCCTCGCCGCTATAATCCTTTTTATCCCCTTTATAATCGTAGCAATTATGGTTCGGATAACCTCCAAAGGTCCGATTCTCTACTGGTCACAGCGTGTAGGTAAAAACAATGGCCTCTTTTTAATGCCGAAGTTTCGCAGTATGTGGGTCGACACACCGGCGGTTGCCACACATTTGCTCAATGATCCCGAAGCACTACTGACCCCGATAGGATCATTTTTACGCAAAAGCAGTTTGGATGAACTGCCGCAACTGTGGAGTATCCTCAATGGTGACATGAGTTTCGTCGGACCGCGCCCTGCACTGTTCAATCAAGATGACCTCATCTCCCAGCGAACGGAGGCAGGGGTTCACATCCTCACTCCCGGTCTGACCGGTTGGGCGCAAATCAACGGACGGGATGAGTTGCCGATACCGCAAAAAGTGGCTCTTGATGCAGAATATTTACACCGCCGTTCTTTTGTTTTTGACCTTAAAATCATTCTACTAACCTTCTTAAAAGTAATAAACAAAGAGGGTGTAACACACTAGCCTTTTAGATTATTGATAAAGGCGTCCCATTTGGCTAAAATACACCATTAAAATACGGAGCAATAACTACATGCTAAAACTACGTGAAGATCGAACTTCTACAGCTACTTTGCTCATACTAATCACACTTGCCTATCTATTTTCTATTTCTCTCCGTTTTATCTGGGTTAACGAATTTAGTACTCAGCCCCAGTTTCACTGGAATAATGAACTAATGATCAGCAATAATGACGGCTATGCTTTTGCGGAAGGGGGGCGTGACATTCTGCAAGGGCATCATGAAGCCAACGATCTCTCTCCTGTTGAGACGGCTATCTCTCAATTAACGGCTCTGTTGGCAAAAATTATTCCGGTAAGTTTTGAAACACTGATCTTGTATATGCCCGCCTTTCTCGGTTCTCTAATCGTCATCCCTTTAATATTGATCGGCAGAGCCTTAAACCAAACGACCATGGGGTTTATTGCAGCACTTATTGGCTCCATTGCTAACAGTTATTATAACCGTACCATGACCGGATACTACGATACCGATATGCTCAATATCGTATTTCCGGTACTGGAGATGTATACCCTCATTCTTGCCCTCACTCATCAGCGCAATCGCTATCTGATCCCTATCACGATATCCATTGCCCTGTATCAGTGGTGGTATCCGCAGGCCTATACTCTGGACAGTGCTTTATTTTTGATGATTATCGGTTTTACCCTCCTCTTCGATCGTAAAAATATCTATTTTTATAAAATAGCCCTCTTTATTCTGATCGGAATTTTATCGTTGCCTATGCTTACTAAAATCGCAATGGCAGTGGCCTTGTTTGCCCTCTTTCATTTTCAAAAAGAGCGTTCAGAAAAAGTTTTCTGGTATCTTTTCGCCGGAGTACTGGCCGTTTACTTTTTTACGGGAGGACTCGATCCGGTTTGGTTTCGACTTAAAATTTATTTTTTTACCACCGGTGGAGAAAATACCATAACATCTTCTCTCCATTACTACAACGTAATGTCTACCGTGAGAGAAGCGGGAGAAATTCCTTTTACCATTTTTGCAGAGCGCATCAGCGGTCATACCGTCACTTTTATCTTCGCATGTATCGGTTATCTTTTGGCACTGATCGCATACCGCCCTTTGCTCGTGACGCTCCCTCTTGTAGGACTTGGATTTATCGCCATGTTTGCAGGTCTTCGATTCACCATCTATGCGGTTCCTATGATGGCAATCGGATTTGCCTATCTGTTGATGTTCTCTACTCAGCGAATAGAAAAGTCGTGGCTTCGAACTCTCTCTTTGATCCTTTTGACCGGCGCAGCTATTTATCCGAACTATGTCCATATCCGCGAATACATGACTCCGACCGTTTTAACCGATCAAGAGGTTGTGGCACTCAATGAACTTGGCAAAATTGCTTCCAGAGAAGATTATGTGGTCACCTGGTGGGACTATGGATATCCGGTTCGCTACTACAGCGACGTAAAAACATGGATTGACGGCGGCAAACACAGCGGTGACGTCAATTATCCGGCTTCTTTTGTTTTGACCGCTCAAGACTCTCTCTCTGCCGCGCACATGATGCGTCTTTATACCGAATATACCGAACGGGGATTCTCGGATACCAATAAAACCGCTAATGATTTTGAAACGATGATTACGAAAGAGGGATTTAAAGACCCTAATGATTTTATATCTTCCCTCTCCCTTCCCGAATATAAAACTCCTAAAAAAACACGAGACGTATACCTCTTTTTACCGTTACGGATGATGGAAATTTTCCCGACCGTATCACTTTTCAGCAATCTTGATTTAACGGGCAAGGAAAAGCGGCCTAGCCCATTTTTCTATACAAGCCGAATGATTCAAGATGTCGGACAGAGTATTGAATTAGGTCAGGGGATTTCAATTGTAAAGGCAACCAGCACCCTAAAAATGGGATCACAAAATATCCCAATCAAAGCATTTTACCAAGTAGGATACGATCCTGATCACCGTCTTAAAATTAATAAACAAATGTTTGGATCAGACGGGCTAACGGTTATCTATATGGCAAGTTACGGTCAATTTCTTGTTGTGGATGATTATTATTTTAATTCTGCCTACATTCAGATGTTTGTATTTGAGCAATATGACAAAAATCTTTTTCAGCCGGTTGTTCTCAGCCCGCTGACCAAAATATACAAACTGAAGATTTAACGTATGGCATTACGAGAAAAAAAGGGAGCGTCTGGTTTGCTCACACCGAGTTTTACCAAAAGGCTTCTCTTTTTTTTAGGTGCCGATTTCATCCTTTTTTTTGTATCTCTCCATTTTGCTTATTCTCTTCGTTTTGATTTTACTATCCCTCCCGAACATATGTCAAAATTCTATAGTGTCTTTTTTACCCTTGTTTTGTTGAAATGGGGAAGTTTTTATCTCTTCGGAATTTATCGTGTGACATGGCGTTTTTTCGGTCTTCATGATGCCAAGCAACTTTTTTATGCCCATATTTTGGCCTTTGTCGCTTTCTTTCTACTGTATCTGATCAATGCTTCGCTATTTCTTCCGATGCCGCGCAGCGTTATCGGAATCGATTTAATATTGTCTCTAATTTTGGTAGGTGCGTTGCGATTATCAAAACGTCTTTCGATGGGATCGTCCAAAGGAGATGCCCACAAACCAACCTTGATTATAGGGATATCTCCCAATACCGCTAATCTCATTAAAAGCATGCTGGAAAGCTCCAATGACTATTATCCGATAGGGATTGTTGCCATACAGGAAAAAAATCGCAGCATGATCGGCTCAACGATACAAAATCTTAATATCTCAGGTTCCGAAGCAATTGTCTCTTTGGTTGAATCCAAACGAATCGAAGCGGCTATTATTGACGGTTCGATGCCGAGTGAAATTCTTCGAAAAGCCTATAAGCTTCTGGCCGATGCCGGTATGCGAGACATCAAGCGTTCTACCCTTCTATCGGATGGCAAGGAGACCATCACCTCTTTATCGGTCGAAGAACTTCTCGCACGTCATCCGAAAGATCTCGATACTCAGACGATTGAAACATTTATTCGCGGTAAGAATGTCCTAATCACCGGAGCGGGCGGGAGTATCGGTAGTGAAATAACGCTGCAATGCCGCCGTTTTGGAGCACAAAAGCTTATTCTGATCGATCACAGCGAGTACAATCTTTATCAGATCGGAGAAAAAGTCCCCTCAGCATCGTTATACTTGTGCAATATTATTGATCTTAACACGTTAGATGAAATCATAGAAAATTCCCGTCCCGATATCGTTATCCATGCAGCGGCTTACAAACACGTTCCCCTGTGTGAAGCCAACATCCAAACCGCAATCATGAACAATATCATCGGAAGCTGCAACGTTATCGATACGGCTATAAAATATGAAGTTCCGAAAATCGTCATCATCTCGACCGACAAAGCCGTACGTCCGACCAATGTCATGGGAACCACAAAACGGATAGTAGAACTGTATGCCCAGAATATTCCATCGCAGAGTAGTGAAATCGTCGCCGTCCGATTCGGAAATGTTCTCGGTTCCAGCGGGAGTGTTATTCCAAAATTCAAATCTCAGATCGAATCGGGAGGACCCATCACCCTTACCCATCCCGATATTACCCGATATTTTATGCTCATTTCCGAAGCGTGCCAGCTCGTTTTACAAGCCGCCGCCATTGCACGCGGAGGAGAACTCTTTATTCTCGATATGGGAGAGAGTGTAAAAATCGCCGATTTGGCACAAACGATGATCCGGCTTTACGCATCAACACCGATAGACGTCGTCTATACCGGTTTGCGCCCCGGTGAAAAACTCTATGAAGAGCTGCTTATTGATGAGAGCGAACAGAAAACGGCATTTGAATCGATCATGATTGCCCGCTCGACTCCCTATCCGATTGAAACATTAAAAGAAGATATTGCAAGATTAGTAGCAAGCGGTAACGCCATTGAAGCGTTGCAAAAAATTGTACCGGAGTTTCAACCCTCCGGCACATGAGGATTATAACTCTGTTTTTAAAGCGGCACCGTTAGAGGCATTTGAGACAAGTAGACTATAGCGCTTAAGCCATTTGGAATGGATCTCTTTCTTAATTGGTTTCCAATGCAGACGTCGCTGTTCTAAAACTTCATAGCTCACATTAAGCTGTAAAAGATGGCTATCGACATCAAGCTCGATCTCATCGCCGTTTTCGATCAAAGCGATCAATCCCCCCTCGGCGGCTTCGGGACTGACATGACCGATAGAGGCTCCGCGTGTCGCACCTGAAAAACGGCCATCGGTGATCAGAGCAACGCTCTCTCCTAAGCCCATACCCATGATAAGTGCCGTAGGAGCAAGCATTTCTTGCATCCCCGGCCCACCTTTAGGCCCTTCGTATCGAATAACGACGACATCACCCGCTTTGACTTTGTGCCCTACGATCCCTGCGATTGCCTCTTGCTGTGAGTTAAAACAAACCGCTGAACCTTTGAATTGTCGCATATTCGGGGTAATTCCTGCCGTTTTAACAACGGCACCCTCTTCGGCCAGATTACCGAAAAGTATCGAGAGCCCGCCGACCGGAGAATAGGCATTTTCATTCGTGTGAATGATATTCGAGTCTTTGATCTCTGCGTCTTTGATCCGCTCACCCAGTGTCTCACCCGTAACCGTCATCGCATCGGTATGGAGGATTCCACCGCGGCGGCTCACCTCTTTCATCACGGCATTAACGCCTCCGGCACGGTTGATGTCGTCCATATGAACGGTCGAGAGCGATGGAGAGATTTTCGCGATATGAGCAACATTTTCGCTGATTTTATTAATTTGGGTAATGTCGAAATCAACTCCCGCCTCTTTGGCGATACTCAACATATGCAATACGGTATTGGATGATCCACCCATTGCCATATCGACAACGAATGCATTGTGAATCGCTTTTTCGTTCAGAATATTCTGCATATTCCATTTTTGGGAGTTTTCGTCTTTGACCATCTCAACGATGCGGCGTGCCGCCGTCTTAACCATCTCGATACGCTCCGGTGTCATTGCAAGCACCGTACCGTTGCCCGGCAATGCTACCCCCATCGCTTCACAGAGTGTATTCATTGAGTTTGCGGTAAACATCCCCGAACACGATCCTCCGCTCGGACACGCTTCACACTCGATCTCATAAAGCTCTTCATCGGACATTTTTCCATCCGCATGCTGTCCAACCGCTTCGAACGCCGTTGCCAAATCGATAGGGGTACCGTCTTTTTTGTGCCCCGCCTTCATCGGCCCGCCCGAAACAAAAATCGTCGGCACATTGACACGCAATGCACCCATCAGCATCCCCGGAACGATCTTGTCGCAGTTTGGGATACAGATAAGCCCGTCAAGCTTGTGGGCATTCATCACCGTTTCGATACAATCGGCAATCAGCTCACGGCTAGGAAGTGCACT
>NZ_JAHFAQ010000022.1:0-1958 GCF_023250475.1 Sulfuricurvum sp.
CAAACTCGACGGAACCGCCAAAGGGGGATCGGTATTCTCGATCGCTTACGCCCTATCCCTCCCGATCCTCTACATCGGGGTCGGCGAACAGCCGGAGCATCTGATACCGTTTGACAAATACGAATTTGTGGACGGAATTTTGGATGCAATTTTCGGGGAAGAATCGACACACTAATGGCCAAGAAAAAAAACGTCCTCTTCGAGTGTCAGCACTGCGGATTCACCACCCCGAAGTGGATGGGAAAATGTACGAACTGCGGTGGGTGGGATTGCTTTGTCGAACTCAGCGAACAACAGCAGGAGGTCATTAAACTCACCTCGACCTCCTCCCCCTCAGGAAATAACAAAGCCAAAGAGATCACCCAGATTGTCGAAGAGCATACGGAACGCTTCAGCAGTGACGATGCCGAACTCGATATGGTTCTCGGCGGAGGTGTCGTCCCCGGATCACTTGTCCTTATCGGCGGAAGTCCGGGAGTCGGGAAATCGACGCTTCTGCTCAAAATCGGATCAAACCTCGCAAAGCAAAACCGTAATGTTCTCTACGTATCGGGTGAGGAGAGCGAAGGACAGATCAAACTTCGAGCGAATCGGTTAGGAGCCAATGTCGATAACCTCTATCTCCTCGCCGAGATACGACTGGAGCAGGTGCTCTCCGAACTGCATGAGAGAGCATATGAGTGTATCATCATCGACTCGATCCAAACCCTCTATTCCGAAACCATCGCTTCGGCTCCCGGATCGGTGACGCAGGTGCGCCAAATCACGTTCGATCTGATGCGGATCGCCAAAGAGCGCAGAATCGCCATCTTCATCATCGGACACATTACCAAAGAGGGTTCCATCGCCGGACCGCGCGTGTTGGAGCACATGGTGGATGTGGTGTTGTATTTTGAGGGGGACAGCGGACATGAACTCCGTATCCTTCGAGGCTTTAAAAACCGTTTCGGCCCGACCAGTGAAATCGGTGTATTTGAGATGCGACATGACGGATTGGTATCGGCGAAAGACCTCTCCTCACGCTTTTTCAACCGCACAAAATCCCAAAGCGGTTCCGCCCTCACCGTTATCATGGAGGGGACTCGCCCCATCGTCCTCGAAGTACAAGCGCTTGTGAGCGATACCCATGCACCTAATCCGAAACGTCAGGCGACGGGGTTCGAGAACAACCGCCTCAATATGCTTCTTGCCCTTTTAGAGCGGAAACTCGAAATACCGCTTAACAGCTACGATGTCTTTATTAATATTACCGGAGGGATCAAGATCACCGAAACCTCCGCCGATTTGGCGATTTTAGCCGCTATCATCAGCAGTTTTCGAAACCGTGCCATCTCCAAAGAGACGGTATTTATCGGCGAAGTCTCTCTTGTCGGGGATATCCGAGAGGTGTATCAACTCGATCAAAGACTCAAAGAAGCGGCCTCCCAACAGATCACAAAAGCCCTTATTCCAAAAAAACCGATTGAGAAAACGGCGATCAAATGTTACGAAATTGACGAAGTAAGTAAACTTTTGGAGTGGTTTTAACCTAAAATTTCGTATAATAAACGAATCATATACCAAGGATATTTTATGCCAGTATGTTCTATTGTTGCCGATCACAAATCTGAAGAGCGATACACGAAACTCTCCCTCGCGTATTCAACCGAAGAAGAGCGCCAAATGATCGAAAAAGCGATCGCAGAGTGTACCCCGTTATGCTCGATCCAACCAAATGTATACGGTGGCGCGGTGACTGAGGGAAAAAGAATGATCACCGTTGAATACAATGATGATTGTGACCGAGAAGGGGGAAAAGTGTATGAAGCTATTATTAAATATTTGGGGATTGAAGAGTGCCGTTAAGCAAGAATGCTGCTGATCTAAGCGTCCAACGTCTCAAAGAGTTTGCCGATGGCAACGAAACGTTCCAACAAACCTATTTTAAGAAGCATGAGACCCAATTGCTCAATCTCGTT
>NZ_JAHFAQ010000022.1:1968-13320 GCF_023250475.1 Sulfuricurvum sp.
GCCCTCTTTATCGGCTGTTCTGATTCGCGCGTCATCCCCGATCTTATCGTCCAATCCAGTCCCGGTGATCTTTTTGTCGTACGCAACGTCGGTAATTTCGTCGCCCCCTATAAACCGGATGAAGATTTTCACTCCACGGCGGCAGGGATAGAGTATGCGGTATTAGTATTAGAAGTATCCGAGATTATTATCTGCGGCCATTCTCACTGCGGCGCTATCGAAGCATTGTATAAATCATCCTGTGATACCTCAATGATTCATACGGCCAAATGGCTTACCCTCGGAGAAAAAGCCAAATCAATGGCCATGCTTGCATTGGGGGAGAATGCTTTGAGCGAAGAATTGCTTCGTGCAACCGAACGCCTCTCTATTATTACCCAAATCGAAAATCTCCTCACGTATCCGTATGTGAAAAGATTAGTCGAGGAAGAAAAATTGTTTATCCACGGATGGTATTACGATATTGAGACGGGTGCCATCGAATATTATGACCCCGATATCTATCAGTTCCGCCCGCTAAGTGAATTGGGAGAGTAAGCTTCTCTCCTACCAATCCAAATATAAAAAGAGCGATGAGAGAAAATAGTTGGTGATAAAAATCGCTACCGCAGAATAGACAACGGCGTAGATTGTCGATTGCCCTACTCCGCGTGCCCCTCCGCTTGTGTGATAGCCGATGTAGCTACCGATAGAACTGACGATAAATCCAAATACCGCCGCCTTAATGACGCCCGTCATAATGTCATTAAATTCACCCAACCGCATAAGGGTCTCTTGATAGGCAATCGGATTGATTCCCAAAACCCCTGTCGAAATAAAATAGGCCGAACTGATCGCGATAAAATCAAACCAAATAACCAGCAGCGGCAACGAAATAACGGTTGCAATGATACGCGGCGTAATAAGATACTCTTTGGAATTAACCCCCAAAATATCAATGGCATCAATCTGCTCTGATACGCGCATCGTCCCCAGCTCCGCCGCCATCGCACTGATCGAGCGGGAAATCAACATCAACGAAGCAAAAACAGGCCCTAACTCTTTGGTAATCGACAAAAAGATCGTATATCCGATAAACGTTTCCACTCCAAACTGATGAAAACCGCCATAAAGCTGTATCGCTTCAACCATTCCCGTAAAAAGCGCGGTAAGGGTAACAACCCCCATACATCCCAATCCGATCACTTCGATCTGTGTCAATACGATCTTATACCGTTTGAAAGCTAGCGGATAGAGTTTAAAAAGCTGTGATTGAAATAAAATAAACAGCCCGAACCGCTCAATCGTGTCAAATATCTGGACGAAAGGACGACCGATATAGCCTAAAAGTCTCTCTACCATCAAAATTTCCTTCTTTTCATCTGCTAAGTTTACCAAAATTTCGATTATGAGACGTGGCAAATTTCATAAGTTTCTCGCTACAATAAAGAATTAACTTTACCCAGGAGCTATTGGATGGCGGAAAAAGAGAAAGACGAGCACGCAACAGAAGAAGAAGGAAAGAAAAAATCGGGGAATATGCTCTTGATTATTATTATAGGCGTATTGGTGCTTATTCTAGTGATCGGAGGGATTGTTGCTTTCTTAATGATGGGGAACAATAGTGCAGAAGCGGAAGCTGCTCACGGCGCAAAAACTGAAGTAGCCGCAACACACTCTGCAGAAGCGGGACAAGCTGGAGAGAGCGGAGCTGAAGCACATTCCGGCGGAGGTGAAGTAAGCACAGAAGTGGGCATTATGTTCCCTCTCGAAAATTTTACCGTTAATCTTTTAAGCGAAAGCGGCCGCCGTTATCTTAAATGCGAAATGAATTTAGAAATGGATGGAAAAGAACTCTCTCCGGAACTTGAAGAGAAAAAAGCGGTTTTTCGCGATATTATTATCAGAATTCTGAGTTCTAAATCGCTTGAAGAGATTTCAACCGTCAAAGGGAAAGAAAAACTCAAAGAAGAGATTGTGCGTGATTTAAATTCGCGTCTCAAAGACGGAAAAGTCAAAAATGTCTACTTCACAGACTTCGTGGTGCAATGATCGGCATCGACCTCATCAAAACCGACCGCTTGAAACGTACTATAGAACGTTTCGGCGATCGTGCTATTCATAGAGTCCTCTCTCAAAACGATATTCATTTATACAAAAGCAATCAAAACTTTGCAGGTCTTTGGGCGGCTAAAGAGGCTTGTGCCAAAGCTTTAGGTTGCGGTATCGGAAGCGAATGCGGTTTTCACGATATTATCCTGTCCAAGACGCCTAAGGGTGCCCCTAAACTTTCCCTCTCCCCTCGTGTACGTGAGTATTTCGGTATTACCGATGCCTCCGTATCAATCACACATGATGGAGAATTTACCATTGCCGTTGTGGCATTAGAACAATTAAAAAAATAAGAGTATGACAAAAATGCAATCTCCCGAACTTATCAGTATCCAAAAATATGCTTCCAAACATCACATCAGTATTTTCAACGTGATCAAAAAAACGATGAACGGAGAACTTCCAACCGTTGTTAAAGAAGAAAACGGAAAAGAGGTGACCTATATCGTCCTCACTCCATCGACTCAGACTACTTCGGAAGAGAGTATTGAGATTGACTATAAAAAAGAGTATGAAGCGCTGCACAAAGAGTATTTGATTTTAAAAACCAAATATGAAAAGCTGCTTGAACGACAATCGTAACGTCGTTCACTCTTTCTTTTAATCTTTAAACTTATCGCGAATGAGAAGAAATTCTGAAATATTCTCCAAAAACAGTTTGGTGAGTTCCGGATCGAAGTGTTTTCCGCTTTCGTTTTGAAAATATTCTAATACCGTATCAAGTTCCCATGCTTCTTTGTAGACCCTTTTTGTCCCCAAGGCATCGAATACGTCGGCAATCGCAGTAATACGGCCGAATACATTGATCTCTTTCTCTTTAAGCCTTCTGGGATACCCGGAGCCGTCCCATTTTTCATGATGCTCGTATGAAATAATAGCCGCAGCTTTTAAAATCGGCCTCTCGGATTTTTTTAAAATATTAAATCCGATATCACAGTGACTGCGCATGACCTCCCACTCTCCATCGTCGAGTTTGCCGGGCTTTGTCAATATGCTATTGGGAATACCCACTTTGCCGATATCGTGCATCGGAGACGCCGCATACAGCAAATCGGCATCTTCTTCGCTCATCCCCGCTTTTATGGCAAGCAAACGTGAATATTCGGCAACGCGTTTGACATGATTGCCCGTCTCTTTGCTGCGGGTTTCTCCGATCTCACCCATTTTATAGATTACTTCGCGCTGCGTATCGACAATATCCTCTTGCAATAAAAGCAATTCCGTCACATCGTACTGAATACCCATGTATTCACGAATCTCTTCGTTTTTATCAAGAATCGGGACAATAATCGTATCCAAGAAAATACACTCTCCGGTTTTTGTACGATTTTTAATAATCCCTTTCCATATTCTTTTCTCTCGAATGGTATCCCACAGCTCTCGGTATGTCGAACTTGGAGTGGCCGCATCACGCAGCCGTTTGTGAGTCGAGCCGATAAGTTCATCTTTTGCATAGCCAGTTAAGTGCTCATGCGTATTGTTTAAATAGGTAATGACCCCTTTAGGATCGGTACGAATATACGAGGACGACTGTTCAATCGCTCTTTCATACTGAGCCAGCAGCGATATTTTCTCATTTAACGTCTGAGAGCTGTCTTGTAAATCTTTTTCCAGGAGCTCTTTGAGTTCTTCAAACTCGGTGATATCATGTCGAATCGCTATGTATTCAATGATTTCATTCTTTTCATTCTTCTGCGGAATGATTGTCGCATCGACGATATAAGCAGAGCCGTCTTTTTTCCTATTTTTTATCTTTCCGTGCCAAATTTTCCCCTCTTGAATGGTCTTCCACATCTCTTTAAATGTAGACGATGGCATATCCGGGTGGCGTACGATATTATGATGTTTACCCATCAGTTCGGCTAGAGAGTATCCGCTTAGCGCGATAAAAGCTTCATTGGCATACGTGATACGCCCTTTGGTATCAGTTTTGGATAACAGTGTTGTTTTATCGACAACCGACTTGTACTGATCAAGCAAAGCGATTGAATGCACATGTTTACGATAAAAGATTCCGATAATATAAAGAACAATGAGGACAGAGAAAAATTTTAGATACTGCTCGATATAAATTCTATTGATATCGCTCTCTTGGCGTTTTAAAACGACGTATCCGCTAAGTCTGTTTTGTGAATCTTTAACCGCCGCAAAAACACGTATGGTATTTGTTGAAATGGAGTTCATTCGATACAAAACGAATGATTCTTCATGAGCCAAATGAGGTTTTATCTCATTTTTAAACGGAATGAACGTATCTGACTTAAAATCTTTCGCTGCATACCAGCTGTACTGTGCATCAAAGCTTTCGTTCATTTTCCGGATAATGACATTGACATCAACCGTACCGCCGGTCGAAAAAGTCTTGACTTTGTCGTTATACTGAAGTTGTAAATCGTCAATTTTTTCTTGAAAATAGATTGATTTTTTGTATTCAAATTCTAGAAATAAAAATCCGATGGAGAAAAGAATTATAAGAAGAGCAATTTTATTAAAGATGATTCTTTGCATTGTTTTCCAATTTCATAAACATTAAAAGCAAAGACAACGAATGGCAACCCGACTATCTCCCGTGAGACCCGTAGCTTTCCGTCCCTGCCTCACAGCAGGTTTGGCTTTGAATTTTCATATATTTTTATTCTACTATTATAATTCTTAATAGATTTAAAATTGTTTATTGAAATAACGCCGTCTCAACCGCCCCCGACGAAATCGAGCAGTTCGATCGTATCACCCTCTTTTAAAACGGCAGTGCCCCATGCATCCTGTTTGACGATCTCCATGTTAAGCGCCGACGCCATTACCCTCTCTTGAAGACCGAGAGATTGAATAAGATCAAACATTGTTGTTCCCTCATTGAGTTCCCGTATTTCACCGTTTACTTTGATTTGCATACACTCTCCTACATTGACATTTTGATAAGTTGGGCGATTTGAAAGTTTTTCTTGGCAATCGCAAAATCGTATGCACTCGCCCCGTCGTTATTTTTTAGATGGGGATCGGCATGCGCTTTAAGTAAAAAATCAGCCACAGGTTCATTGCCGCTGAAAGCGGCCTGATGAAGCGGCGTAATGCCCTCATTATTGGCTAGATTTACATCGGCACGGTGCATTACGACAAAGGTCACAAGCTCCAAATCTTTTTTCTTGACGGCCAAAATAAGCGGCGTATTGCCCTGAAAATCCTGCGCATTTATATCAGCGCCGTTATCGAGTAAAAACTGCGATATTTTCAAATCACCCATTTTGATCGCGACATGAAGTGCGGTAAGTCCGGCACTGTTTTGTTCATCAACGGTTTTATGGGTACTCAGATAATTTCGAATTTTTCCGATATCACCCTCGTAAGCACCATCATGAAGCACTCCGGCAAAAGCGATGCTTACACTTAGAGATAAAGCTACCCATAAACGCATCAGCTACTCCTTGACGAACCGAATCATTTTAAACCGCTCTCCCATGAGAGAGGGGGTGATCAGAATTTTTACTTTTTCAAGTTCTTGAGCATAAATTTCATCCCCCGCATGCTCTTTAAGCATTGCAAGCAGATCCAAAATCCCCATTTTGATCAAAGCGACCAGTTGAGTGGAATACTCCGCACACGCTATCTCGGACTCTGCGTATGCATCTTTAACATGGGTAAAATTGACATCATAGGTGATATCGGTTTTACCGAAGGCTTCGGAGAGTCTTAATGCTTCATCGAAAAGAGGAAAGGTCTGATGTTCCTGATACACACGGATGGAAAAATCGCTCCGCGCCTGCAATTCCCCGTAATCAAAACTCATAAACTCAAATCTCTTCGAGCACTTCTTCATTGCTCTCGCAAACGATTCGTATCCTACTGCTATCTCACCGCGATCATGCTTATATTTTTCAGCCAATGCAGATATTTTAGGATCGTCAATATCGAAGAGTATCTCATGATTCTCTACCCGTGCGATTTTCCCTTTGTAAAAAAGTTCACACTCAAAAGCGTCAAAAATTTCATTCGCAATAAAAAATATCGATTCCTCATTCAGCTCTGACAAATCACTATAGTGTTCTAAAGTGACCGCGTCACCGAAGGATTCATTGAAATAAGAGGTTTGTGCCTCCTGAAGATTTTCAAACCGCTCAACGATCCCGAATCTGAGCGTCTCTAATAGCTCCGGGCGCAGCGTATGGATAAACTCGATGATATCGGCTAAGAGATAGCCGTGATGGGCACCGATCTCGCAAATCAGCGAATCGGTTTGTAAAAAACCATCATCGAGACGTGCAATAATATGTTTGGCAATCGTTCCACCGAAAAATTTCGACGTGCTTACGGCCGTATAAAAGTCCCCTTTTTTTCCGATAGGACGATACGAGGAATAATACCCCTCTTTACCGTAGAGCCAATCACTCATATACTCGCAAAATCGCACGCTACAGTGCCTTCATAGCATTTTCAAGGCGATTAAATCCTTCGTCAATGTCCCCTTTGGTAATCGTAAGCGGCGGGAGAAAGCGGAGCGTATTACGGCCGGCTTTGAGGACGATTACCCCCGCTTCACGTGCGGCATTGATGATTTTACCCAGAGTATCTGCATCAACCACGCGAAGTCCGCGCATCATCCCCAAACCGACATGCTCTAAAAAGATAGCCGGATGGGCACTCGCAAACTTCGCCAAAGCCGTTTCAAAATAGAGAAGATGTTCATCCAGCTCGCCGCTCTCTTTGATCTCGGTAAGGATATCCAGAACTTCGTTTGCCGCTGCCGTCGAAAGGTAGTTACCTCCGAATGTCGAACCGTGATCGCCGGGGGCGAAAATATCTTTTTTGCCGGTCATCACAACTCCGATCGGAACCCCTCCGCCGAGTCCTTTAGCCAGTGTAATCACATCCGGCTCGATTCCATAGAGATTGGAGGCTAAAAACTCACCCGTTCGGTAAATTCCCGTCTGAACTTCATCCACCATCAGCAAAACATCCCGTGATTTGAGCATTGCTGAGAGTGCTTGAACTTTGGCACGATCCTGCGGTTGGACTCCACCCTCTCCTTGGACCAATTCAATCATTACCGCGATGGTATGTTCATCAATCAGCGATTCGATTTCATCGATATTCTTGGCATACACAAATCCGTCCGGAAACGGACCGAAATAGTTGTGCATTGACTCTTGTCCTGTCGCTTTTAACGCAGTAATCGTACGTCCGTGAAACGAATGATCCAAAGTAATGATTTTATAACGCTTAGGCTGTCCGTCTACTTCACCGTATTTTCGGGCAATTTTGATCGCCCCCTCATTCGCCTCCGCACCGCTGTTGCCGAAAAAACATTTCATGTCATAACCGCTCAGTTGTACAATTCGACGGGCACATTCGGCTTGGGGTTGAATATAATAGAGATTGGAAACATGGATCACTTTGTTCACTTGATCACATATCGCTTTGCTCAGGCGCTCATTCGCATGTCCGACACTGCAAACAGCGATACCGGCGGCAAAATCGATATACTCTTTCCCCTCACTGTCAATCAAAACAGCATTTTTTCCTGCCGTAAAATTGATATTTTGGCGCCCGTACGTGGGCAATACATAGTTGTCAAAATTTTTAGTCATTTTTTAGTTACCTTTATTTTAGTTTCTTGATACACGGCACTCTCCCCCTCATAACTGAGGTGAGGCGGTGTTAATACATTTACATCAGGGGTACCTGAATAGATCAGAAGACAATCACGCCTTAGCCGCTCGTCATAACGTACTCTCATGTCGACGGTTCCCGAGGGTGATGCAAGTTGGACAATCTCATCCTCCGCAAACCCTGCTTCGGGATGAAAACAGACCCCCTCAGCTCTTTTAAACTGCGAATTGAGCCCTTTCGCATATTTTGAGGTAATGAGATAAAACCCCTCCTCCTGATCTATCTCTAAATCGATTTCATCCGCAAACGCAAACTCACCGTTTGAGAATCCGGTTTTATACGGAACATCAGGGATATCCCGATGATATCCTACCCCATCACGAACGTCGATTCGTTTTCGAAAAAAATCCAAATAATACGATTCACTCATCAACTCCACCCCAAAAGCTTCAGATAAACGGCTCGTCAGTGCGTATTCGCTAATACCTATTTCGTTTTCGACTATTTGCGGCATCTCCTGCAAGGTATAATCACCGTACGAACTGCGAAAGTCATTTTTTTCCAAAAATGTTTTTGCCGGTATCACCAGATCCGCTGCTTGCGAAGTTTCATTCTCATACAGTCCGAAATAGACGCTGAAACCTGCTAAATCAAATCCCCTTTTCACCCTCGTGGAGTTAGGCATCTGAGCCAAAGGATTGCCGCCTTGAACGAAAACACAATTATACTTCGAAAAATCAGCGGTTGGCTTACTAACGCGATGAGATATTGAAGCAAACGGCAAGGTAATACCTCTTAAAGAATCACCCAAATAGCTCACACCGCATCCGTTTTTTCCGAACAACCCCATAACAGCCCCGAAGCCGTCAATAGAACGAAGCACATCGGCGCCGTTTCGATATTTTTGAACACCGACACCGACGAGAATAGCACTTTTTTTCCCCTTCATGAGTTCCAGCATCGTTCCGATCTGTCCCAAAGTGACATCAATCGCATCGAGAGTCGCTTTAATCCTCACCGTTTGGGTCAGTTCATAAAAATCGTTGTATTCAGTCGCATGCTCTTCTAAAAACTCCTCATCATGCAACCCTTCGATAATCGCAAAGCGGCTTAGCAGCAATGCTAAATGGATATCGCAATGAGGTTTGATTTGGATATGCAGATCCGCTTTTTGTGCCATCGCTGTTTTTATCGGGTCAATGACAATAACGGTTTTTCCCTCTAAAAACGGTAAAAGATGCGAATGGGTCGTATGGGGATTTCGCCCCCAAAATATTATGACCTCACTCTCCTTGATCATCTGCGGTGACAATACTTCATTATATCCCCGTCCTAACAAAACACCCGCTTCTCCGGCGCCGTCACACAATGATCCCGATGTTCCGATCGCCTTGATAGAAGCAAAAAAATGTTCACACACTCTTTGCATAAGCGCTATGTTGCCACTTCCGCGGTAATAGAGGATATCCTCGTTTTTTGAGTTTTTCAATGCCTCAATCAGTACTTCGATCGCTCTTTCCATGGATATCTCTTCACCTCGAAGCTTCGGAGAGAGTATCCGTTCTTGTTCTGTAAAATGGTTAAGATTCGGGCATAAATAACCCCGTGTAACAGGGTGAGACTTATCTCCTTTAAGCTTTCCGCACTCATCAACAACAATACGGCAGGCATCATAACAATCCAGAGGACAGGCAGTTGTCTGATTCATCAGCTCAGCTTTTTACTCATAATTAATATACATACAAAGATTTTTTAACATCATAATCGCATTTTACACTTGAGACCCTTTAGATTTTAGTAAAAAAAACCCACGAATAGGATATCATTAAAGAATATAAATAATTTGAGGTCACTATGTCTCTTTTAGAACACGTCGATTCAGCAACCAACTTAGCAAGAAACAACGAAGTACAGCTTTTAGTTTTTAAAATTGATATAGCCGAAGAATCACCCTACTACGCCATCAATGTTTTCAAAACCCGTGAAGTAGTCGAAGCAAAACGTCACCATCTGACACAGATTCCCGGAGCCCATCCGCTTTTAGAAGGTACAATCGTTTTACGTGAACTCCAAATACCGATTTTGAATCTTCCGAAATGGCTTGGTTTCGAAATGGAAGAGAGTAAGAAAAAATCATCGAATCTCTTGATCTGTGATTTCAACGGAATTATTATAGGAATTCGGATTATGTTCGCTTACCGTGTCATCAAAAAGAACTGGAATGAGATGCACTCTCCGGATAGTTACCGATTAGGAGAAGATGGCCTTATTATTAATGATACAAGGCTTGATGACGGAAGTTTATGTTTAATTCTTGACTACGAAAAACTTTTAGCCGATGTCATCCCTCAAGCAATGGTGAATGTAGAGAATGCAACCAAAGCGCTCCAAAATATTACCGTTCCCGATAAACTCAAAAACGGTGTCGTTTTGATTGCCGAAGATTCCAAAACCGCGCAGCGCCATTTGCGACAAATTTTCGAGCATGCACACATCGGATATCAAATGTTTAACAATGGAAAAGATTTAGTTGAATTTGTTTCAAGACATCCGAATCCTGCCTCTATCCCGGCTATTATCACCGATATTGAAATGCCGGAGATGTCAGGATTTACCGTTCTTCAACTTCTCAAAGCCAATGCAGAAACCAAAGGGATTCCGATCATCGTCAACAGTTCTATGACGGGGGAAAACAATAAGCGTGAAGCGGCTAGTTTGGGAGCAGATGGTTTTATTGATAAAACAAAAAGTCAAAATATCTTATCATTGATTATAGAAAAAATGGGAGAGGCAAGTACAAAACTTCTCCCTAGATAAGGGAGGGAGAAAGAAGAAAGCGAATTATTCGACAACCGCCAAAACTTGACCTGCTTCGATTTTATCATTGACGTTTACATTGATTGATGTTACTTTTCCGTTGCGTGGAGCAACAACGTCGATCTCCATTTTCATCGCTTCAAGAATCATAATTTTATCGCCTGCATTGACACTGTCACCGACAGCAGCAACAAGTTTAAAGACTGAACCCGGAAGTTCTGCACAAATTGCGTTTGCATTGACAGCAGGAGCCGCCGGTGCAACCGGAGCCGCCACTGCAACCGGAGCCGCTGCGACCGGTGCTGCACTTTGAACGGTTGCATTGCCACCTACGATTTGTACATTGTATTGTTGTCCGTCCACGATTACTGTATAAGTACCATTTGCCATAATAAGATTCTCCTGTAGTGTTGATTGAATTGTTTCTGTTGCCGTTTTCGGGCTAATTTTTCGAACATTAACGGTTGCTTCCCCTTTGAGGAAGGCAATCCCTTTGACATCACATGAAGCGGCGATAAAAATATTTTCATCCGTCGCTTCAATTCCCTCGTCGCTCAGTTTTTTAGTCCAATACGCTATCGACTTTGTTTCATCACGATCGGCAATGTCAATTGCATTATCTGTGGTTGGTTCAAGTTTTAATTGCTCGTGAGCAATACGTACGACCTCAGGATCAGGTGCGGTAGGAGTTTTACCGAAGTAACCCAATACCATTTTTCCATAACCCGGAGCGATTTTTTTCCATGGTCCCATCAGAGCATTGTTAAGCGCTTGTTGAAAGTAAAACTGGGATACCGGAGTCACTGATGTGCCGTATCCCCCTTTCTCAACGACTTCACG
>NZ_JAHFAQ010000022.1:13330-20387 GCF_023250475.1 Sulfuricurvum sp.
TGCACGGATAACTTCCGGATAGCGGTCCAACATATTGTTGTCACGCATCATTTGAGTATTGGCGGTAAGCGCACCCCCCGGCATCGGAGAAAACGGAATCAACGGTGAAACCTGTGTCGCTTCCGGAGGCATAAAATAATCGCTCAGACAATCACCCAAAACATCTTCATATTTCAGGATTTTTTCGAGTTCAAGTCCGCCGAGATCGTAATTCATCCCCTTGGTCGCATGAAGCATCGTCAAGATATCCGGTTGTGACGTACCGCCGCTCACAGGAGCTGCCGCCATATCAATACCGTCTACTCCCGCGTCAAGTGCCGCGAGATAAGCCGCAACGCTCACACCCGCAGTTTCATGGGTATGCAGACGTAAATGGGTACCCTCAGGAACAAGGCGACGCGCCATTTTAATCGTTTCATGGATTTTATGAGGGCTCGACGTTCCGCTGGCATCTTTAAAACAGATTGAATCATACGGAATACCCGAATCCAAAATTTCACGAAGCGTTTTTTCATAGAATGCGACATCATGCGCGCCGACACATCCCGGAGGCAAATCCATCATCGTAACGACGACTTCATGCTTTAATCCGTGATGAGCGATACGTTCACCGGAGTATTTCAAATTTTCGACATCATTCAACGCATCAAAATTTCGAATCGTTGTCGTTCCGTGTTTTTTAAACATTTTGGCATGCAGATCGACCATCTCACGGCTGCCCGTATCGAGCATTACCGTATTTACCCCTCGCGCAAGGGTTTGAAGGTTTGCATCAGGACCGACGATAGCACGGAAACGATCCATCATATCAAATGCATTTTCATTTAGATAGAAAAAAAGGCTTTGAAAGCGGGCACCGCCTCCAAATTCGAAATGTCGGATTCCCGCCTCTTTGGCCGCTTCGAGGGCAGGGAAGAAATCTTCCATCAACACCCGTCCGCCGAATACGGACTGAAATCCGTCACGGAACGTGGTGTCCATCACATCGATGTATTTTTTTGCCATTTACGTAATCCCTACTTCTTTAGATTATTATGGTGGTGAATCACTGCTGCCAGAGCTGCAATTCCTAATAAACCGCCATTTTGAGAATTTTCCATTTCATGATGGTGAAGAGCAACTGCAATAGCAGCTACTTTCGCTCGTACATCACTGTTTTCCAAATCATGGTGGTGTAATGCTGCTGCAATCGCCGCTACTTTGGCACCTTGGGCAACCTCACCTGCAAAGTTTTGAGATTCCGGGGCATTCTTGGATTGAAACATTGTAAAATATTTCATTACTTTATTTAGTAATTCCATTCGCTATCCCCTATTTAAATTTGCACGCGTAATCTTTACACGATGCGTGATTCTAGTATAAAGTTCATTAAAAAAGATTTACTGCGGCCTATTTCAATGAACCTTTTAGTTTCTTTCGTTACAATCCGCCTCATTATTTTATACACAGAGGTGCCTTATGGATCTAAGCAAAATCGGCTACGGCGAAAATCCCGATAAAGTCAAAGCAATTATTGAAATTGCCTGCGGATCGAACATCAAATATGAAGTTGAAAAAGAGAGCGGTGCGCTTGTCCTTGATCGTGTTATGCACTCAGCAATGTATTATCCGGCTAACTACGGTTTTGTCAATAAAACTCTTTCCCAAGACGGTGATCCGGCAGATATCCTAATCTTGACCGAATACCCAATGGTAGAGGGATGTGTGACTAACTGCCGCTTGGTAGGTGTTTTAATCATGGAAGACGAAAGCGGTATCGATGAAAAATTGCTTGCCGTTCCGACATCAAAAATCGACCCTACCTTCGAAGAGATCCAAGACCTTGAAGATATTCCAAAACATACCTTGGCAAAAATCAAAAATTTCTTCGAAACCTACAAAATGCTCGAGCCGGGCAAATGGGTAAAAGTCAAAGGATTTGAAAATAAAGCATCCGCTGCTAAAATCCTTGAAGATGCTATCAAAAATTACAAAGAGTAATTAAAGATGATCGATTTCGGCTCAAATGATGTTTTTTCCTACGCAATATTCGGATTAATATTGAATTTTGTCTTCTCGATTGCGTTTGGTGTCTACTTAAGCAAAAATATCGGAGTCGAAGAGATGATGCTCTCAAAGGGAAATCGTGAGCAGCCGTGGTGGCTCGCCATCTCATTAGCTGTCCCCTATGCTAAAATGGTCATTACGCTCTATCGAGTAACCATTTTGCAGCTCTATTTTCTCGATCAGGGTAAAAGCCATAAAGAATACTGGATTTACCTGACATCAAACGATGAACAGCGTTAGCGCTATTTTTCTTCTTTAATACAAAACTTCTGTATCAGCGTGTCGTGCATTCCCGTTTTTTGGATCACGGCACCTTGCACAGAACGTTTTAGTTTTGCATTCCACTCGGTATTATCAAACGCCGGATCAATCACCGCTAATCCCCGACGCAGCAACATTTCACTGTAACTTTCCGGTCCGTTTCCATAAAGGACACACCCCCCTTTAATCGTTTCATAATGGTAGGATTGTTGAAGATGCAAATGTTCACGGGCAAATTGTTTGTCATGAGGATGATCTTTATAATAGCGCTCAACGGAATTTTTACACTCTTGAGGATTGACGCCGTTAACAACCATTTTTTCCAAAGGTATAACCCCAAAAGGTTCACACGAAACGGCAACATTGTTGTGCAATAAAGAGAGCTTTGAATTATTGTCAATCGATGTCAGTAATCCAATGGTAATTTCTCCGTATAACGGTGTCATAAAAATCAGTATACCGAGTAATCGGACAAAAATTGTTTCATTTTTACTCATGAGCTACTTTTTTAACCTTTTTTTTGATAGTTTTAGAAAACTTTTTACTCTGAAACTTAAACTAACATCAACATTTACAATATTATTTAACACATATAAACTGTATTTTCGCCCAATCTTAATCACTCGTTTCCGTCAGGTTGGTAGCGTACACCCTTTTTCTATTACTTTTTCTTAACTGATTCATTTAGAAAGGCCACACCATTGTTATATCTTCCGTAGTACCCTAAAATTTCACATTCCAATTTACGAGGTATAACTTTTGAGATTTCTTTCACTAATACTACTATTTTCTCTGTCACTTTTAGCTGACGCAATGACTCCAAAACAACTTCACGTATTACAAACGGTTCGCGATGTAGCCAGATCAATTCCTGATAAAAACGGTAAAACCTATGAAGACACCGTAAGCGCGATTTGTTTAACCGAAAGCAGTGCCGGTAAAAATACCATCGGTGACTTTAAACACAAAAAATCGTTTACCAAAGCTTCTCTTGGGGCTATGCAGATTCAAGTCGCTACCGCTCGACACGTCTCTCAGAATGTCAAAAAGCTCCGCTGGCTCAATGATCTCAGCGATGTACAGCTGGCAGGTCGATTATTAGGAGATATAAGGCTTTCGGCCAAAGTGGCAACCCATTATCTTGTCTTATTACAAAATCAACGTCTAGACAGCTTTTACGCTATTAGCGGCTATAACGGCGGAACGATCAATCATACCTATTATAACCGCGTCATGAAAAATAAAGATTTAGTCAATCACCTCGTCTCTTCCGGAAAGCTGTCATAATTTTTAAGCTATAATACTTCGAATAGAGATTCGGAGGTTTTTATGAATGACGAAAAGCTTAAAATCGTATTGGCCGTTCTCAGCGGTATTATTTTTAGCCTAGTATTTATTCTCCTTGCATTCATCCTCCCGATCAACCCTCCGAAAGTTCCCCCGAAGACAATGAATTCCGAACTCCAGAAACTATCCAAAGCGTATAAAGAGAGCCAACTCAATCGCCCTCCTGAACAACAAAAATAACACTCAAGTTTATACAATAGTCGATCGAACATACCATTAATAAAGGGTACACATGAAAATAGCTGTTTCCGCATGTTTGTTGGGAGAAAAAATTCGCTTTGACGGAGGTCACAAGCATGAACATTTCGTTACCGACGAGTTAGGGAAATTTGCCGAATTTATCCCTTTTTGTCCTGAGCACTTGGCCTTCGGTACCCCGAGACCTTCCATACGGCTCCTTCGCCATGACGATACGCTGTTCGTCCAGTCCAACAAAGATCAGAGTGATCTCACACTACGACTGATGGAAACGAGCAAAGAAGAGCTCTCCAAGATTTCAAAAGAGCCGCTGTGCGGAATTATTTTCAAATCCAAATCACCCAGCTGCGGCATGGGAAGTGCCAAAGTGTATCTGGAAAACGGTTTTTGTGAAGGGAAAGAGGACGGAGTTTTCGCAGCAATGTGCCGTGAGCGCTATCCTCTTCTCCCCATGGAGGAAGAGGGGCGGCTCCAAGATACATGGCTGAGAGAAAATTTTATCATGCAGCTTTTTGCCTATGATGCTTTCGAGCAGTTTAAAGTTTGCAATCCGGCCATCAATGAGCTTGTCCGTTTTCATACCGTCAATAAATTCATCCTCCAGTCCAAAGATGAAAAACTCTATCGAGAACTTGGCAATATCGTAGCTAACCGTGATAATCTCACTTTCGATATAGTTTTAGCTATGTATGAGCTTGGATTCAAAACGGCCATATCCCGCAAAAGTTCGATCAAAAAAACACGTAATGTCCTAGAACATTTAGCCGGGTTTTTCAAAAATGAACTTACAAAAGACGAAAAGAAAATCGTACAAAGCCACATTAATGATTTTGCGGATAAAATAGTCCCCCTCATTGTTCCTGTTTCAACGATTGCACTGTACGCTCAAAAATACCACATTACGTATCTTTTGGATCAAACATTTCTAAATCCCTATCCTAAAACACTGGCGTTACGCTCGCATATCGATGCGGGAAAATAGAGATGAAGCGGATTTTATGGTTTCGCCGTGATCTGCGAACGGAAGATAATCCTCTCCTTTCACTAGAGGGAGAGGTTCTCCCCATTTTTATTTTTGATACCGATATTCTCTCTGCTTTGCGTGCCGATGATCGGCGTATTACTTTCATTTACAATGCACTTCTCAATCTCAAATCATCTCTACAAAAACAAAATCTTGATTTGGCGATCTTTTATGGCAGACCGACGGATATTTTCAAATGGCTTCTTTCCGATCACCATTATGACGAGGTATGTGCTTCCGGGGACTATGAGCGCTATGCACTTGAACGTGATCGTGACATCTCGCATCTCATAAATTTTAACTACCTGCACGACACTTATATTTTCCGGCCTGATGAAGTACTTAAAAATGACGGAACCCCGTATATGGTTTTTACCCCTTTTTATAACCGTGCAAAAGCGCTCTTTCATCCCGGACATTTTGACGAGTTTCAGCCAGTCAACCAACAGCTCATGCGTTTTGATTATGAACACCTGCACTGTATACACGATACAATCCATTCTACCAAGGCTACAACACTCGAATCGATCGGATTCATACCCCAACCCCTAACCCAGCATCAACAACGTTCACCTGAAGCAAAACTGGAACTTTTTGCAACAAAGATCGAAAACTACTCAGAAGATCGTGATTATATGGCGTTAGACGGGACATCCGGATTAAGCATCGACCTGCGATTCGGAACCATATCGATACGCAAAGTAATACGATGGCTACTAACCCAAAAAAAACTGGGCAAGGTTACCGAACCCTTTTTTAGGCAGCTGATCTTTCGTGATTTTTACGCCATGCTCTTATTCCATTTCCCCCATCTGAGCGAACGTAATTTCCGTTATCCGTTTAAAGGTATCCCCAACCAAACTTTTTTCAAAGCTTTTTGTACGGCACAAACGGGTGTACCGATCGTTGATGCAGGGATACGGCAACTTTTGGAAAACGGAGATATGCATAATCGCGTACGGATGATTTGCGCCTCCTTTTTTACCAAAAACCTCCTTTTACCTTGGCAGTGGGGTGAAACTTTTTTTGCTGAACACTTAATGGACTACGATGCTTCATCCAATATTCTCTCATGGCAGTGGAGTGCAGGCACAGGGGTCGATCCCCAACCCTATTTTAGGATTTTCAACCCCTATACCCAAACATCAAAATTTGATGCTAACGGCGTTTATATCCGTCAATGGATTCCGCAATTAGCTTCCCAACTCCCTAAGACCTTCTCTCACGAAGAGACGTTATCCGCACTCTCTTTAATTGAATATCCGGCCCCGATTGTGAATCATAAAAACAGTTCCAAAGAGGCATTGGCCTATTTTAAATCCTTTCAAAACAACTCACTCTAATCTTGTTTGTGATAAAATTGCAACTAATTTGCAACAATAAGGATCTATGTGATTGATTTATCGACAATTAAAGGGAAACTGATCGGGTTGGCAGTGCTAGCATCAGTTTCGTATGGGATATTGGGCTATATGGCTTATTCCAATAACAATGATGCCCACAACACGACAGAGCGGATGATTTTGATCGGAGACATGCGTGCCAATATCAACGGATCGATGAGCGAGTTACGCGGATACCAACTCTTTTACAAAGAAGAGGATCTTAAAAATTATGAAGAGCGTAATGCCAAACTTGAGGATGCCATCAATAAATTGATAGCTATTACCCGTTCGCAAGAGAATAAAGACCGCTTGTCCAAAATTTTGAACGACCATAAAGAGTGGGAAGAACTGAACAAACCCCGTATTGAAATGATCAAAGAGTACAGACATGATGTCCACTCACGAGATTTTGCCGAGACATCGAATGGAAAAAAACTCAAAGAGATCACTGAAAAGTCAGAAGAACTTTTTCAAAAGCTTAATCTCGAACAGCGTGAACTAAGCACTAAAATGAAAAAGAATAATCTTAAAACACTCGATGCCAATGCGGCAAAATCGGAAGTAATAACATTTATCAGCGCCCTTGTGATATTGGGAATGTTTGCTTTTATAATCCGTTCAATCGCAAACTCAATTGCCCGACTCGAAGAATCCATCGACACGGTTTCCCAAAACCGTGATTTTACCCGTTCTGTCCGGATCAACGGCAACGATGAACTTGCGCGTATGAGCCATAAACTCGATGAACTGGTCAGTATTCTCCGCCAAGCGTTCAAAGGGATCCGCTCGGCTTCTA
>NZ_JAHFAQ010000122.1 GCF_023250475.1 Sulfuricurvum sp.
TGATTTTGCTTTCGAGGATGCCCTTATCGCTGATGAAGAGAAAGAAGATGATGCACTTTTTGGTTTAGCGGATGAGAGTGAAGAGGATGCGTTGAGCAGTGATAAAGAAATAGCGAAGGAGGAGCTGTTGGATGAAGACGGATTTGATGATCTTGCCCTCTCCGAACCGCTAGAAGAGAGTACGGGACTATTAGAAGAGGATGAACTTCTGTCAATGAGCGATGAAAGTACTTTCGATGAATTAGGGTTGGAAGAGATGGATACCGCTTCGCTTATGGATGATGACGAGTTGGGCGATCTGGAGTCTAAAATCGAAGATGCCGTAAGCGGATTGGAGATGGACGACTTAGAGAGAGAGCTGGAATCCGATGATTTTGACCTCGATTTGAATGATGAGAGTATGGAAGAGTTAATGACAACCGAACACGAGAGTGCTGATGCAACAATGGATAATTCAGAAAGTTTTGATGAACTGGATATGCTCGATGAACGGGAACTCAAAATGGCTGTAGGCGAAGAGGTAGAAGAGGAAATTCCTACTATTTCTATGGCGGAGGGAGCTTCGTCCCTCGCAGCTGAAACATTGGACGAAGTGATGAATGAAGCCCCTATGTTCAATGATTTTGCAGAGGAAATTGATGAGGGTGGATCCGCTTCGCATGCCGAGGGGGTTGAAGCGCTTCAAGCACTTCTTAAAGCATTATCGAATGAAAATGTTACGAAATCTCTCAAAGGGATGAATATCAGCATCAATATAAATTTCGGGAATGACAAGTGAATCGAACGAGTGGAGCAATATTAGTATTATCTGGACCTAGCGGTGCCGGTAAAAGTTCGTTGATCAATGAAATCAAAGATCATATCGGTCCTACCTATTTTTCGATTTCGACCACAACCCGCCCCATTCGCGAAGGGGAAATTGACGGTGTCCATTATCATTTTGTGGATGTCGAAGAATTTAAATGCGATATCGAACAAGAGATGTTTTTAGAATATGCAGTTGTTCACGGCAATTATTACGGAACTTCATTGGGGCCGGTCAAACAAGCTCTCAAAGAGGGGAAACTCGTTATTTTTGACATCGATGTACAGGGGCATGACGCCGTACAGAATCGGCTCAGTGATATCACGACATCGGTTTTTATCACAACCCCTTCCCTTGAGGAGCTAAAGCGGCGTTTGCATAACCGTTCGACGGATAGTGAAGCCGTGATTGCTGGCCGCATTGAAATGGCAAAGCGGGAAGTTCAACGGATTAGCGAATACGATTTTTTAGTGGTCAATGATAATCTGGAAGAAGCGGCTGAGATACTAATCTCGATCGCAAAAGCGGCACGAATGAAAATCCCGACATTGCAAATCAACGAATTTGTACAATCATGGGAAGCCTCTTGATAAACGCGTTGATGTATTAATCGAAATACGTTATACTTCTCTACCTAATTTTACAGAAGGATCTCTACCTATGAGTATGCCAAGCGGATCAGAATTATTATTAATTTTCGGAATAGTTATTTTACTTTTCGGTGCGAAAAAAATACCGGATTTAGCAAAAGGTTTGGGTCAAGGGATCCGTAATTTCAAAAAAGAGATGAAAGAAGATGATACTTCGCCTCCAATGGCGTCTGCAACTCCTGAAGCTCCAAAGCAAGTTGATACGACTGCAGCTACAACAGTAGAAGCTACTAAAACTACTACTCAAGCGTAATCTTGAAGCAGCGAGTTAATGCGCTGTTGCGCGATAAATTCAATTCTGATATTATCCTCGAAAAACCGAAAGATCGCTCTTTCGGTCACTTTGCCACCCCTATCGCTTTTTCTCTAGCCAAAGAACTTCGAAAGTCTCCGATGGTGATTGCTGAAGAGATTGCAGGATCATTCGGCGATGAGTCGATGTTCAGTGCCGTTGAATCGGTTCAGGGGTATATCAATTTTCGCCTTTCAGAACAGTTTTTGGACGAGTATGCTTCATGGGCATTGAGCCATGGCAAAGCTTTCGGAAGTAATGATAAAAAAGGCTCAATTCTTCTTGAATTTGTAAGTGCCAATCCTACAGGTCCTCTTCATATCGGACATGCACGCGGCGCGGTGTATGGTGACACGATTTTACGATTGGGTCGCCATTTGGGCTATGACATTACGGCGGAGTATTATGTCAACGATGCGGGAAACCAAATTGATTTACTGGGTGTTTCACTTCAACTCGAAGGTCGCAGCAGCTTACTCGGTGAGAGTGTAGAGTGGCCTGAAAAATACTATCGCGGCGAGTATCTCAGTGACTTGGCCCGCGAAGTTGTTTCCCTTTTCGGTGAAGAAGCTCTTCGCGACGAGAGTCGTCAAAAAGAGTTGGCATTGTGGGCAAAAGATAAAATCTTAGCCCTTATCGTTGAAGATTTGGGTGCGATTAACGTCCATTTTGATACTTTTGTCGGTGAAGCTTCCTTGTACAATGAATGGGATCGTGTTATGGCGAAAATGGGT
Source organism: Sulfuricurvum sp. (assembly GCF_023250475.1). Taxonomy (GTDB): domain Bacteria; phylum Campylobacterota; class Campylobacteria; order Campylobacterales; family Sulfurimonadaceae; genus Sulfuricurvum. The sequence continues at coordinate 2,482 of NZ_JAHFAQ010000122.1, forward strand.
GAGGGTGTTTACCGTAATGAAGGTAAAACATTTATCCGATCTTCAGAGTTCGGAGATGATCATGACCGTGTAGTCGTTCGTGAAGACGGTCGTCCGACGTACCTTGCGGGAGATATCATTTATCACAACCAAAAGTTTGAACGAGGCTTCGAGGATTATATCAATATCTGGGGTGCGGATCACCATGGCTATATCGCCCGTGTAAAAGCGGCGGTGAACTTTTTGGGATACGACTCGGAGAAACTTGAAGTTCTCCTTTCTCAAATGGTCAGTTTGTTGAAAGACGGTGAGCCGTTTAAAATGTCCAAACGTGCCGGAACCGTCATTCTTATGAGCGATGTCGTCGAAGAGATCGGTGCGGAAGCCTTGCGTTTTATGTTTGCCTCCAAAAAGTGCGATACCGCACTCGAATTTGATATCGAAGAGCTCAAACGCCAAGACAGTTCCAACCCGATTTATTATATTCAATACGCGCATGCCCGTATCCAAACGCTCATCGGGAAAAGCGAAAAAAGTATCGATGAAATTATGGGTGCTCATTTGCATGCTCTGAGTGCGGATGCGGACGGATTGTTATTTGAAGCGTTGTTATTGCCTGAGATCATTGAGGATGCATTCGAATCGCGCCAAGCGCAAAAACTCCCTGACTATCTCAAAGTATTAGCAGGACGTTTACATAAATTTTATTACGATACCCGTATTATCGGGACGGAAGATGAAGCAAAATTGCTAAAACTCCTCCTTGTTGTTGCCCTCTCGATTAAAACGGGACTCTCTTTACTCGGAATTCAAGCCAAAGACCGGATGTAATTCCGGTTTTTCTTCCCCTTTATCCCAAAAGCCGCGTAACATTTTGTCGAAGCATATCACTTTGATGCGCGATAGTAATTTGACTCATATCGAGCTTTTGATTGCTTTGTTGAAAATCCTTAACCGCGTTAGCTATATCGGTATCGGCCATTTGGCTTTTGGCCGCCGAGGTCTCACTAATTTGATTTAAGAGTCTATCGGTTGCACTGACCAGAGCGTTTGTCGTAGAACCGATATCCGAACGGGTTTGATTCAATGCGTCACGGTAAGCTTGAATAGCGTCTTGATGATCGATGGAGAGCGATGAGGGGGAAAGCGACGGGATAGAAGCTGAGATACTGCTATCTCCCAAGGAGAAAGTCGGAGTACTTCCCAAAAGAGATTTTCCGTTGAAACTGCTCCCCTCGATACTTTGCTGCATTGATTCAACGGTACGGCTGAATTCGTTTTGAAGACCCTCTTTTTGAGATGCGTTGAGTGCACCGTTATTGTAACGGACGCTGAGATCATTTAGCTTTTGGGTTTGATTGCTCAATGAAGTTAATGTTCCATCAGCAATCTGCATCATGGAGATGCCGTCATTGGCATTCATTAGCCCTTGCGACATGGATGAAATCTGATTTTGCAGCATATCAGCGATTGTACGTGATGAACTGTCTTCCATTTTAAGCTCAACGGAAGCCGCAATTTTATCAAGGGTTTTATCTCTTTTCGATACCTCGGCATTCATCTGGGGCAGCGGGCTAAATTGGGTATTTAACTGCATAATATACTCCTTCTTTCTCTAATTAATTTAGAATAGCATCGAACAGATTAAAATAGGATAATATTTTTCTGCTAAATACGGTATGCGGTGAGACACAGCAATGCTATAATTTCGCTATTGAAAGCAAATGAGGAGCTTGGAATGGTAAAAGTCGCAGCAATACAGATGCGGATGAGCGAAGATAAAAATTCCAATGTCGTAAAAGCTGAAGCTATGGTTCGTGATGCGGCAGCCAATGGAGCGAACATTATTCTCATCCCTGAACTCTTTGAGGGGTACTATTTTTGTAAAGATATGGATCAAAAATATTTTGAATGGGCACGTGAGCTTGAAAATAATCCTTTGATCAAACACTTTAGCGCATTGGCCAAAGAGCTGGGTGTTGTATTGCCCATCAGCTATTTTGAACGTGCGGCAGAGCGTTATTTTAACTCTTTGGTGATGATTGATGCGGATGGGACGGTGATGGAAAATTACCGTAAAACTCATATTCCCGATGGTCCAGGATATGAAGAAAAGTTTTACTTTGAGCCGGGAGATACGGGGTTTAAAGTGTGGAAAACCCGTTACGGGAATGTCGGTGTCGGTATCTGCTGGGATCAGTGGTTTCCCGAAACGGCGCGCAGCCTTACTTTGATGGGTGCCGATATGATTTTCTATCCTACGGCGATCGGAAGCGAGCCTGAGATCGGTGTCGATTCGGCATCCCATTGGCAACGGGTACAGATGGGTCACTCTGCCGCAAATATTATCCCCGTTATTGCGGCGAACCGGATCGGTGAGGAAGTCGGCGAGAGTTGTACCCTTACGTTTTACGGCTCTTCGTTTATCACCGACCATACGGGTGCTAAAGTGGCCGAAGCCTCTCGCGATTGCGAGGAGATCCTCTACGGCGAGCTCGATCCCGCTTCCATACGGGAACATCGCCACTACTGGGGGCTTATTCGTGATCGTCGACCGGAGTGCTACGGAGAGATCGTGAAGCCATGACGGATGGATAAATCATCGACGAAAAATCTTCACATCCTGTACGTCGAAGATGATGATGTGGCGCGTGAAAACGGTATTGAGTATCTAGAAAATTATTTTAATCATATCCATTCAGCCTCCGATGCTTTTGAAGCGTTGAAACTCTATCGGGAATATCTCCCCGATATTATTATCACCGACATTCAGATGCCTAAACTGAGCGGCTTGGAATTTGTCAAACAGATTCGCAAAGAGAATAAAGAGACTCAGATTATTGTTATGACGGCGCACAGCGACACGGCATATCTTCTTCAGGCGATAGAACTGCACCTTATCAAGTATCTGATCAAACCGGTTCAGGAGAGTGCATTCAAAGAAGCCTTGAGGCTATGTATCGAAAGCATTCGCAATAAAAATTCCAATATCATCGAACTCTCTAAGAACACTTTTTTCGATAGTTACAACCAGACCCTTCTCCATGATGGCGAGGTTATTGTTCTGCGAACGAAAGAGTTACAGATGCTGAGTTTGCTGCTCAAACATAAAAACCGCTATGTTACTTACAACGAAATCGAATATCATCTTTGGAAGGGGAGCGTTATGAGCAATGATGCCCTCAAAACTCTGATAAAAAATCTCAAAGCCAAACTTCCGCCCAATTTAATCGTCAATCTCTCGGGCATGGGGTATAAAATTGAGTGCTGATATTTATATCCCCTTAGCCTATGGGATCACTTTCGGTATTTTACTGATGAGTATTGTCTACACGTTGGTTCGGTATATTTATTCTAAAGAGATCATTTACATCAGCTACTGTTTTATGCAGATTTTTTCCCTCGGCTATATCGGTGCGTACAGTCATTTTTTCCCCTTATTGCCTTTTGTTCAGGAACTTTTTCTTTTATTGGCGACATTAAGTGCCGTAGTGTTTGCTATTGCGTTTCATGAGGGGAAATTTTTTCCGAAGATTCATAATTTTAAAGAGTTGATCGTCAATACCCTTTTACTGAATGTTGTGATTTTGACTGCATTTTATCACTATATACTGTTTGAGTATCTCCCCTACACGGTAGTGTATGCGATTTTATTTCTATCGGTTGTATTTAACATGCGATTGGGATTTAAACCGACAATCGTCTATGTGATCGGATGGTCATCGCTTTGTATTTTACTGTTTGTTTTTCAGCTTAAACAGGTGTACGTTGAAAAAGGGTATATCGATATCGTTTTGGTCGCGATTGCTGTTGAAGAGGTATTATTTACGATCTCTATCGCGTACAAATACAATCTTTTCAAAAATCAGGCGCTTGATCATCAAAATATGCTGTTT
>NZ_JAHFAQ010000123.1 GCF_023250475.1 Sulfuricurvum sp.
TTATCAATAATACCCCGTTTTAAACCGCTTTGAATGATATCGCCCAACATATCTTCGATACGCCCTTTTTTGATCAGATACGCAGGCACGACACCCCATACAATCGTCAAGAGACGTGCGACTCTCTCTTCGTGCGTTGCTGCATATATTGTCATTTTCGGGCGGTAACGAGAAAGTTTTTTCGCCGATGCCCCCGAAGCGCTCATCGCTATAATCCCCTCAGCATTCAATGAGTCACCCAAACGTACCGCCGACTCATTGACCCTATCCATAGCATCGTCATATCCGAAATTGAATTTTTCATACGGATAAATCTCTTCAATCGCCTGAATCGTATTAACCATCGTCTCGACAACAAGTACCGGATTATGTCCCACTGCACTCTCTTCCGAGAGCATCACGGCATCGGTTCCATCCAGCACCGCATTAGCGACGTCACTGATCTCGGCACGGGTAGCACTCTCTTTTTCCGTCATCGACAAAAGCATCTGAGTTGCCGTAATGACCGGTTTGGAGTGCTCATTCGCTTTATCGATCAACATTTTTTGAATGGTCGGAACACGGTAATAGGGGACTTCAATCCCCAGATCACCGCGTGCAACCATCAATCCGTCCGAATGGCGCAAAATTTCGTCAATATTTTCCACAGCATCAAATTTTTCAATCTTTGCAATAAGCTGCACCTCTCCGCCGTACGAACGGACCACTTCACGTGCATTGATCATATCTTGCGCGTTTTGGACAAAGGATATCGCCATAAAATCGACTCCGTTAGCAACACCCCACTCCATATCACGTCTGTCTTTTTCGGTCAAAACATCGATTCCAAGTCTCGTATTGGGAAAATTAATCCCTTTGTTCGACGTAAGTCTCCCTTTGTTCTCGATCAATGCCTGAACATAATTTTCACTGATTTCTCCAATTTTGGCACGTATAAGACCGTCGTACAGATAGATAAAATCACCGACCTTAAGCATTCGGAGAATATCGCTTTGATTGATGGAGAGACGGTAATGATTCTCACCGATTTTTTCCCCTTCACACGTCTCATAGTGAAAATCAAGACGATCGCCGCTTTCTAGATAAAATTCTTCCTTCAGTTTTCCGACACGGATTTTCGGGCCGCTGATATCTTGCATTACCCCGACGATCAGTCCGGTTTCTCGCATGGCGATCCGTATGTTGGCTAAAACTTGGGCATGGTACTCATAGGTGCCGTGGGAAAAATTGAGACGAAAGACATTAACACCCGCTTTGATAAGAGCGGCAAGCGTTTCTACATTATCCGAAGCGGGACCGACAGTAGCTAAAATTTTCGTTCGTTTTTGCATTGGAGAACCTCACTGGATATTTTCGGAAATAGTAACACACTTTGGAAACATTCATCAAACCGACCCGATGAAGATATGTGCAATCTCAGCAATTTTAGAATACAATTAAAACACTTCCAGGTTGATAGGTTCTGAATATGAGCAAAAGAGCGATAATTACCGACATTGTCCTCGTCGATATTATCGATTTCTCTCGCCTTCGGATGGATGATCAACTCGAAATCATCTCCTACCTCTCTCTGACTTATAAAAAAATGATCCTAAAAATGATCAAAGAATCGGGTATACCGATGGATAAGATGCTGCAGGGGTTTATTCCCACGGGTGATGGGTTTTACTGCATTCTTCATCCTTCACTGCGGGGATTCGGGCCGATTTTAGGCCTTTCCTTTATCCATTTTTCGGATTATATCGCCAAAGAATACCCTTATTTCAAAGGAATCCGAGTGGCGGTTCATACCGGAAAAATTCACCGTTTTGAAGATATTTTAGGAAATGAAAATTTCATCGGCGACGGGTTGAATGAGTGTGCACGGTATGTCGAAATTAAAAATCTTGTCGTCAGTACCGTCATCATCTCGGATAAAGCCTATGAATCACTGCAAGAATTTTTGCTCAATCATAAAGATTTTAATTCCCTTTTGGAAAAATGTGAACTTCGCCACAGTTCCCTCCATACCTTTCAAGACAAACATAATATTACCCACCGCGGCTATCTTATATGGATGAGAAAAGGGGGAATTATCCCTCCGCCAAAACCCTCATGGCTGATTCCTTCTAAAAAACGTTAATCGATACAAATATTTTTTGGGTAATATAACATCCACACTATCCTTAAGGAGGATGTATGCGTTTCACCGTTGATGAATATGCCAAAACCTTTAAAATGTCCAAAGAGATGATCCAAAATAAACTCCGGACTAAACGTCTTAATTATATTATCGAAGGGGGAGTTACCTATATCATCGTTCCAAGAAGCTCACTGGACGAAGAAAAACGCCAAGAGCTTTCTCAACGAAGTAAAGGTTTATCACCTGCACCCGCTCCGCAAAAAACAACGGTCGGGATGATTATTGCCCTCTATCAAAAAGAGAATCAGCAGCTCAAACTCAAGATCAAAGAGCTTGAAAACAAAATTGACCGCCTGGTAAACGACAAAGAGCAGATGCTGATTGCCGAACGCGAACGGATCGAAGAGATCTATACCGCAAAAGACGAACAGCTTAAAAATCTCCTAGAGGTTATCAACACCAAACTTCTCCTTTCACGCGACAATGACATTCACGATGTTGATATCACTTCCACACCGCAACCTGCCGCAGCGTCTCTGTCCAACGGAACTATTGAGCTTAAACGTTACCTCAAGTTTATCGGTATGGGTTCGAATGAGCGAAAAGCGGTAAAACGACGTTTTGAACTCGCATACGGCAGTGATATCCGCGTCATTCAAAAAGAGGGGGAATTTTATGTCGATCTCTCCAAATACGATTACACCGATTTTCTCTCCTAAGGGGTAACAATCCCCTCTGCCGCTTTTTGCGGACACACCCCATTTATTTTTTTCCCCCTACTGTACATTAATACTTCAACATACACATCATCATTATTTTTTCTACGTTTCTATACGCCAATTAAAAATTTACACGAATTAACATACTGTTTTCTGTATATTTAATACCATATAACATGTATTAATGTTGGTATAGTTTATGCTATGACATATTTAGTGTTACTAATATACCAATATATACTATATATATGATATTTTAATTATGTTTAATACGGTTTAATGTTAATTTTAAGAAAAGAATATTACAATGGAGCGATGGAAATGAGTGATCTTTTTAATCTTCTTCACAATGCCGTAGAGGCTGGGCGAAACGGGAAGAAGATATCCCAAAAGGATATGGCCTCAGAGCTGGGTATTTCTATGCGAACGTATCAAGATTGGCGATTGGGAAACGCCAAGCCACAGGCCGCCAAAGCAGTTCTTGAAATGTTGGGAATGCTTGAAGACGATGAGATTATCCGTGTGGTACGAAAAATTAATAAATTAGGAAGCAAAACATGAGCAGTTTGAGTGAACAAGAACGTATCGGATTGGAAGAGGTATTTTTATCGATCTCTTCATCACAAAATTTTGTACAAAAATGGTCCATTTGGAATAAAAATTTCTCTATCGATTTCGATACCAAAAAACTTGTTTCCCCGCTCACCCTTGCTCAGAATTCTAAAAAATGGCTAAAAAATGGCCTAAAAAACCACAAAATAACAAAACTATTCAATAAAATGCAAAAAAGAAGAAAAATTTAAGGTAAGAGATATTAAAGTATTCGCGGCTAAAACACTTTTCCGCCCTGTTTGCTCGTGTGCATCGGAGGATTTGAGTGTTATTCGCATATCTAAATTAAGGGCAATAAATGAATAAAGCACAATTCGTAGAGTTGGTTCAAAAAAGCGGTAGTTACAAAACAAAAGTTGAAGCTGAAACAGCTATCAAAGCATTCACAGAAGCGGTAACTGCAGCTCTCGTTGCAAAAGAAGAAGTTTCTTTGGTAGGATTTGGAAGCTTTACGTCTACTCTTCAAAAAGGGAAAAGCGGTAAAGTTCCGGGAACTAGCAAAACATATAGCACTAAAGATAAAATGGTTCCTAAATTTAAACCGGGCAAAAGTCTTAAAGACTCTGTCGAAGCCGGCAAATAATCACCCCTTAATATGTCCGAGGATTTTATTCTCGGCTTATTCCCCTTTTTCTTTCATTTTCTTTTTTACACTAAAGTTCAGTTATAATTGTTACGTAAAAAATAATCGTGTTATTGCAACCATACATTATCTACATCATTAGAGGGCTAAGTGTTTTTCTCTTTATATAAACGTTTATTCTCCAAAAATTCTCCTATTCTTTCTGATTCAGTATCGTACGACAATGATTCCGGACAAATAGATATCTTCCGCTCTGTTGCAAAAGAAGAAAACGGTCATTTTTATGAAAACTTTCCCCTTTTTTATCAAGACGCTCGTATCTCCGTCGATTTATTGCTTTTTATCCCCGATAGAGGGCTTTTATTCGGAGAAAAACTGATGTGGAATGCAGACGCTCTTCAGGGGACTACCGTTGAACGCTCATCCAAAAAAAATAAAAAAGTCTCTTCAACCCATTTAGAAACTACCGAATCTCTCATCCGTCAAAAACTTGAAGATATCCTCTCCTTTGATTCGACCGTATGTGAACGTTTTTTTTGGCTGAGTTGCCTCAGGGAGGACGAATTCGACCTATTAGATTCATCGTTTCATGAACTTCTCCCCAAGAATCGACTCATATTTTCTGACACAACCAAAGAATCGATCCTCGAGAAGTTAGAGACATTGACACCAAAACTGCTTACACCTTACTCGACAGAAAAAATTATGGGATCACTCCAATCGCATACCCTTCTCTTCCCCAAAGAAGAAAGCGGATATGGAACTTTTCTTTCAGATGAACAAAAAGTATTTCTCGAAACTGATTATAAAGATACGATTACGACTCTTTTTGGTGAACACAATAGCGGTAAAAGTACCATTATCATTCGAAAAGCACTCCTTTTACTCCTCACCAATCCCCAGGAAAAAATTCTTATCATTACGCCGACCCTTATCGGAGGTGAGATTCTCCGTAATGAGCTGATCTCTTTAACGGAATACGGTGCCCTTAAAATTGAACTTTCCAATCTAAATTTTTCTACCCCTAAAAGCACCCCGACCATTACCGAATATGAAAGTTTCCAATCTGCTTCTGTTGTGATGTGCGATGACGCCCATACGATGGAGAAAGCTTTTATTGATTCATTAATAGCACATAGAGAGCAGAGGTGGATTCTCTTCTCTCTGCACAACGACTATATTCCGATCAGTGACTCGACGGTATTCCTGCACAATAACTATCAAAAAAACATCCCTTTCTCCAAAATTCCCACACCGTCTGATAAAGCTCTCCTCACGTTGTTGTTGGAGCTTCGAATGCACCTTCACGTATCTTCTGCGGATAGAACAATGGTAATCCTTCATAACGATGACAGAATAACCGAATACAAAGAGGCGATTGATGAGTACTTTAATATCAACGCTCGAGTCTTGAGCCCTGAATTTAGTTTGCAATACCAAAATCTGGATGATCTTGTCATTACCACAGCAGAAAATACCCACGGACTCCATACGCCTCACGTCTTTCTGGTTGGATCCGATGAAAAAGAGTATTACACCTATGCGCTAAGCCGTGCATCAGAAAGTGCGACTATAATCTCTTCTTCAAATCCGAAAGGGGCAGATCATGACCAAAATAGTTAAAAGTGACGAAGAGTGGAAAACCCTCCTCTCAAGCGAAGCGTATCGTGTTGCCCGAGGACATGGGACAGAGAGGGCATTTAGCGGAGAATACGCAGCCTTTAAAGGAGAAGGTACCTATAAATGTGTCTGCTGCGGTGCCGAGCTTTTTGACTCTTCTTCAAAATTTGATTCCGGTACCGGATGGCCGAGTTTTGATCGCCCTATTCACTCTGAAGCACTGGAAGAAAAACAGGATATTAGTCACGGAATGATCCGGATCGAAGTCTTATGCGCCGTATGCGATGCCCATTTGGGACATGTTTTTCCAGACGGCCCCGAAACAACCGGTTTGCGCTATTGCATCAATTCTGTCACCCTCACCTTTACACCACTTAAACAGGAGTTTTAATGCGATTACTATTCACCTTATTGTTGGCTGCATCATTATCATTTGCCGCTTCTCACCCCAAAGTTCTTCTCCAAACGACGCAGGGGGATATCACCCTGGAACTGTATGAAGATGTTGCTCCGCTAGCCGTTGAGAACTTTACAACGCATGTCAAAAACGGCTACTACACCGGATTGACATTCCATCGAATCATCAAAAACTTTATGATCCAAGGCGGAGATCCTACCGGCACCGGTGCCGGGGGGGAATCCATTTGGAAAAAACCGTTTAAAGATGAGTTTAAATCGGGAGTTGTTTTTGATAAA
>NZ_JAHFAQ010000023.1 GCF_023250475.1 Sulfuricurvum sp.
GGTATCGGTTCCGAGCTCTTTTTGAATCTGTTTGAGCTGTTCTTTGAGGAAATACTCTTTGTTGACCTTCTCAATACGGGAATGAACTTTAGAGCGAATCTCTTTTTGGAGTTTATTGGCTTCCGTCTCTTCGATCAGTTCATCGATCAGCATCAAAAAGCGCTTTTCAGGGTCACGCTCGATAAAGAGTTTATACGCATTCTCTTTTTTGATTTTGATCGAGCTGCAAATAAGATCGACGATACGGTTATATTCATGATTCTCTTCAATCGTACGGAGAAGATCAGGGGGGAAATAGTTGCTGACTTGCGAGAGGGCACGCACTTTTTCACGCAATACTTCCAAAATGGCATCCATTTTCAGTTCATTCACCGCAAGCGAAGAGATCAAATCAACATGAGCCCGCAAAGGATTGTCGTGTACCATCTCGGTAATATGTCCGCGTGCCAAACCTTGAAACAGGACTTTGATCCGCCCATCAGGCAAAACCACTTTACGCATAATCGAGCCGATAACGCCCGCATCGTAAATCGCGTCCCCTTCCCGTTCCCCTTCATGTTCGGGTTTCACCGGACAAACAATCACCAGTGAATTGTTTTCGATCGCTTCGGCGGCGGCCGCAATATTTTTTTCGTCATTCAAGAAAAGGGGAGAAATCATAAAAGGGTATAAAAAAAGCTCATCCTCGGCGATAACCGGTAAGTTTGTCGGAAATGAGCTGTAATTACTGAGTTGCATTGAAAAAAATCCTATTTTTATTTACTTACGTTGTCGTCCATCGAAATAACACTTCGTGTTTTCGGAATCATGAAAGCATACCAGCTGCTGCTACCGTCGCCTTCAAACATCTCTCTGTACCAAGGAACCTCAGCATAGACAATATCTTTGGAATCGATCCATGTCACCGGAGCAATCGCACGGTAAGCAAGTGCCCCTTTGGGTTTATCCAGACGCTCATACAGTTGCGCGATCTGTTCGTTTAACACTCCGCGAGCCAATTGCAGTTGTGTTTCCATCGAATGAACCAACGGCATATAGGTGGAAGAAGGGTAGTTCTTTTTAAATGCATCAACACCGCGCAGCGTATCATCAATAAGTCCTTGATCGCGTCCCGGATTAGGAAGAGCCAAAAATTTGGCTTTAATCTTTAAAAATTCGGCGTATTCACGCCCCTCTGGGGTAGCGTAACGACGGATATACTCATCTAAAAAATGTTCACTTAACAAATACTCTTCATGTGCCATGTGCGCCTGTGCCATAATCATCGTCGCTTCGGATAAAAAAGGTGAACTGATATGCTCACTTTGGAGTGAGCTGAAATAGCTGTCGGCTTTTTCCAAATTGCCGTTAGAAACGGCTGTTACCATCTTTTCATACCAATATTCGGCAGGTTTGTTAAACTCTTCGAGATCTTTGCTGCTGCATCCGGCTAGAAGAATAAGTGCCGTCATTGCGATTAACCATGTTCTAATCATTGATAAAACCTACGCTCTTTATTGAAATTGTGAGCTATTTTACCGTAAAGAGATTAAACACCCCTGCATTAAGTAAAACTTTTTAGATTGATGTGTTAAAATCTGACAATCAATAGATAGAAGAAGGTACTTATGCAGTTTGACTTAAAGCTTCCCCTGCTCGGCTTCGAAGCAGTTTCAAAAATGGAACTCCAAAAAATCGATGAAATCTTTTTACGTCTTGAAAGCATAGGAGAAGGCCCTTCTTTTACCCTTATTAATCCGTTTTCCCTTCGCGAATACTCTTTTGATATCCCCTCTTCTCTCCAGGGCTTAATGGGAATCACCCCTGAGAGCAATCTTTTGATCTATAACATTATGATTTTGCAAACTCCGATCGAGAAATCAACGATCAATTTTGTCGCCCCTTTGATTTTCAACACCGACAACCAAACTATGGCTCAAATCATTGTCGATAACCGTTCCGATTTCGGTATTGCCGAGCCGATCAAAAACTACCTCAAAGGCTCAAGCGATGTCTAAAAAGGTCACCTTTGTCGGAAACGGCAAAATGGCGCTTGCTCTGGCTAAAGGGTTGTGCAAGACCCACTCGATCGAGGTGATCGGCCGCAGTATGGCGGCCATGGAGCAATTCGAAAAAACACTGAATAGCCCCATCCAAAAAACTCTCTACGCCGATGCAACGATCAAAGATAAAAATATTATTCTCTGCGTCAAGCCTGCGAACCTGAATGAAGTTGCACCGCTTCTGAAAGGAAAAGCCGACGTTCTGTATTCCGTTTTAGCCGGAACCTCATTGGAATCGCTCAAAGCGATAGAAGCACTCAAGTACTGCCGCGCTATGCCGAATCTTGCCGCCGAAGCGGGTGCTTCAATGACCTCTTTGGTCGGAGACATCGAACTCAAAACTTTGGCAATGGAACTCTTCAGCACCATCGGAAGCGTCCTTTGGCTCAGCAATGAAAAAGAACTCGATATTGCTACGGCGCTCGCAGGAAGCGGTCCTGCTTATTTGGCACTTATTGCCGAAGCGCTTTGTGACGGTGCGGTACGCGAAGGGCTAAAGCGGGATGATGCGATGGTCTTGATGAGGGGATTGTTTGAAGGTTTCGGACAACTGATCCAAACGACACATCCCGCACTCTTAAAAGATAACGTTATGAGTCCCGGAGGAACCACGGCAGCCGGATACGGAGCACTTGAAAAAGGGAAAGTACGCGAAGGGTGCATGGAAGCGATACGCGCTGCGTATGAACGGGCAAAGAAACTCTAGAGAATTATTCCTTCTCTTTTTTAGCCTCATTGCTGTGAACTTTCATCGTAAAGCTGGAACGTATTTGATCACCGTCTCTCTCAAAATGGATCGGGAAATTAACCCCGATTACCCAATCGCTTTTATTGATATTTTCCAAAAAGTTATAAAAACTTTGCGGTGATGTAATTTTGGAAGTTGCATTTACTTCATACACTTTAAACGTTCCGTTACTGTCAAACGTCGTCACTTCCGTCAGATATAAATCCGTAAACTCTTTTTTATAAAGTCGTTCAAATCGACCGGGATCAAAAACTTTATCAAATGCGCCGATGGTATGCCGATTTTGCTCTTCAAGATCTTTAAGACGGTTGCGGGTATTGTCATAACGGTTTTGAGCCAACTCCAACTGCTGAAACTCTTTTTTGCTCTCCAGCCGAAGAGATCGGTACTCTTTCCCTTTCGGGATCAAAAATAAAAATGAAAAAGCAACGACCCCGATCAGTAACAGGAGCGAAAGTATCACTACAAACAACGTTTGACGCTTCATTTGATCTCCTCTACGGTCTCATCATCAAGGTAGTTGGAGGATACAAACCGATACCAGCCGTTTTCAATAGGGTAGAAGCTGGTATAGGTGCGATTAAAGATCGACCGCAAAGGCGCATGAAGCATATACTCATAAGTATCTTTATTCGGTGTTGTGCCGTACAAAATCAACGATTTTTCTTCCAGTTCCGCACGTGAGAGAGTTATATCTTCCGGTACAAGATCAAAAAGATTGCGTATGCTCTCTTTCATGACGGTATTGCCCGTGGTCACCTGCTCAACTATTTTTGCTTCCTTCTCTATTGTTTTAATCTGCTCTTCCATCTGTTCAATTGAATGTTTTAGCGTCTTCTCTCTCAAGGCTAGCGTTTTACGCTCATGGACGAAATCATACATTTTATATTCCAAAAAGGCATAGGTTCCCACCACCATTGCAATCGTAACCGTAAAGAAGAAAAGGACAAGCCGTAAATCACCGCTGATCAAACGTTTCGGGCGGGGAGTGATAAAACTGTGGTTCACAGATCCTCCTCTTCCGATATAGCCAACGCTATCACTTCGTCGGCTGCATCAATGTGCCGAATATGTACGTTCAGGAAAAGTTCTTCTTCAAGGTATCGCTTCAGTTCTTCGCCGCTTCCATAGGCATCGGCGATATACACCGTCTCGACAAAGCGGTTATCACACTTCTCCTCACCGTAAAAACGGATCAATGTCCGTTGGATCAACTCAAATCGATAATAATCGTTATTAAACTTATCCATCTCCTGTTTAATCTCACTGCCGCGAGGGAAAACGATACGTTTCTCTTCAAATGTCGGTTCATCCTCACTAAACTCCGCAATCTCTTCGAGACTGTCTAAGTCTTCTATGTCGCTCAAATCATCCAGTTCTTCAAGAATATCCAAATCATCCAAAGACTCTATATCATCAAGACTTATCCCTTTTTCAGCTTCATCCTCGTCTCTAATCCCGACAGCAAATCCGCCTGTGATACTTTCATCTTCAAGCGCTAAGGTACTTTTTTCTTGCTTCGGATAGTGGTGAGCGTATTCAAGCTTTCCGTCTTCAAACAGCACGACACTAAAAGAGTCTTTTTGCGCCAGAGCATAGAGGGCAAAGCCCCCTTTGATTTTATCTTTGAAAAAATGCTCCAAAAGAGAAAAAGGGGAAAAAACAAAATCAAGTCCGATGGTTTTATACTGCTGTTGAAGGGTATCGAGTTCTCGCAGCGAACTGTACAAAAGCCATTTTTCATTTCGGCAAAGAGTTTTTGTACCGATGATCTCTTCTATCTCCTCGTCACTGGAGTGTTTGCATCCTGCCAATGCTCCTTGTTTGACAGCCGGATTCAATACCGCGACATAATGCAGCGGAGATTCATCAAGGTATTTTCGAAGATACAAGCGAATATCTTCATACGCCGATGTCCCCTCAAACGTTCTGCTCTCTTTGTAGAGAAGTTTTTTTTGTTTTTGGGCAACCACGCGGACGTCATATACACCGGCATCTTGAACAATAGCGACGAAAATTTTTCGGTAAAACCGCTCTATCACTTAGAGTCCTCATGAGTTTGGCATAGTGGATGCGATTGCAGATAATGCTCCATTTTCAGAGCATTGCCCAATTTGGTATATATCTGTGTTGTCGCCATGCTTGCATGGCCCAATAATTCGCTAACATCGGCAATTCTCGCCCCATTGTTTAACAATTCGGTCGCATACGTATGACGTAATTGATGAGGAGTCACTTTAAGTCCAACCTTTGCGAATGCCTTAATAATGGTATATCTTAGACTATTTTCGCTTAATTTTTCACCTTTGGACTCAAAAATGTACTCGACAGAGGGGTTGATCCGTTGGTATTCTTGCACCATTAGGCGGATACTCTCTATCATAGGGACATCACGCTCTTTAGACCCTTTTCCGTAAATACGCGACCACCCCTCACTGACGTCGCTAAGACGCAAATGAGATAGCTCTGAGATTCGAAGTCCCATCGTATAAAGGAGGGTAATCGCCAATGCCGCCTGAGGCTCGGCATGCTGCAGTGTATGGGTAATCTGCTCATGCGTAATCGGTTTGGGAAGTGTTTTGGGGATTTTGATACTCTCATCCCCTCTGAGTTCAATTCGCTTCCCGTTATCACGGAGATATTTAATAAAACTTCGTATGGCACTCAGCTTAAGTGCAATTGTTTTGGCTTTTAAATGGGCGATTTTAAGACGAAGCGGCATCAAATTTATGGAGAGTTCACCCTCCTGCTGGGCAATCTCAGCACACACTATCATCTCATCTACAGCATCGTGATAGCTGCGTAGCGTAAGCGGTGAATACCCCCGTATCGAATCGAGGTATTTTAAAAATTCCTCTTTTTCACGATAGAGTTGCTTCATCCGAATACCCCTTTATAGAGCATGTTCCATAAGTTTCGTTTTGATGAGCGCTTTAGCTTCTTCCATCTCCAGCCCCTTAAGATCAATCGGCTCCGATGCGTAAAAATCGAGTGTTCCGAACGGTTTAGGAACCGTAAAGCGATCCCAACTCGGAAGCTGCCAAAACTTCGAGGGGACACAACTGTATACAATGACTTTGGCATTGCGCTTTTGCGCCATAATCACGGCCCCCTCACTCATCTGATGGCGAGGTCCTTTCGGACCATCAGGGGTAATTCCGATGTCGTACCCCTCCGAAAGCGATTTAAGCCCTTGAATGAGTACTTTTGCACCGCCGCGCGTCGTAGAACCGTGAATGGTTCCGAGCTTAAAATAGCGCATAATACCGGCAATAATCTGCCCGTCAAAATGATCGGATATCAAGACATTGGCTTTGGGAGTTTTACGAAATTGATAGTAGAGATAAGGCTGCATCAGCAAATCACCGTGCCAAAAAGCAAAAATAACGGGTTCAGCGGGGATCGTTTGAGGGAGATGAAACCGTTTAGTATTGGTAAGATAGATGAGACGGATAAGAGCTGTCCCTATGGGGGGAATCAGCAATAAAGCCAGGGCACGTAAAAAACGTTTACGCAATGATCTCTCCGTATTGAACGGAGCGAGAGGTCTCCGTGATTTTCACACGAGCAATTTTGCCGAGCAATTCTTCGCTCCCTTTGACCTTGACCATGATATTATTGTCACTCCGTCCGGCAATGTAGCCATCCGAGCGAAGCTCTTCAAAATAGACTTCCATCTCTTTGCCCAGCAATGCTGCACTGATGGAATCGAGAATCGTGTCTTGGTAGGCTTGCAGGGTACTTAATCTAAAGGAGCCGAGTTCAGAGTCCACAACATTGGTAAAGCTTTCCGCTTCAGTCAGCGGTCGCGGAGAGTATTTAAAACTAAATACCTGTTCAAACTTCACCTGCTCCATCACCTCTAGGGTATCTTGAAAATCGGCATCGCTTTCACCCGGAAACGCAACGATAATATCGGTGCTGATGCTCACGTCGGGGACGAGTTCGCGCAGTTTACGTGCACGGTTTAAAAACCATTCTTTGGTATATCCGCGCTTCATCGCTTTGAGAATCTCGCTCGATCCGCTCTGAAGGGGCATATGCATCGATTTACAAATTTTTGGATTACGGGCAAACTCTTCGATAAACTCATCATCCATGTGAAGCTGATGGGGAGAGGTAAAACGGATCCGCTCCAGCCCCTCTACCCTGCTGACACGGCGGAGCAATTCGGTAAAGTTCATCTTATCGTTTTCCCCCGAAAAACGGCGGCCGTAATTGTTGACGTTTTGCCCCAAAAGGAAAACTTCTTTAGCCCCGCATTCAACCGCTTTTTGTGCTTCGGCAACGATCAAATCTGCGGGAATAGAAATCTCATCGCCACGCGTTTTCGGGACGATACAAAACGTGCACTGTTTGTCGCATCCGATAGAGATATTGATATACGCTTTATAAGGGCTGCTTCGGAAATCTTTAAAGGCGAACAGAGATTCATCATAGTCAATCTCTATTTCGACCGCTTTGTCACGGTGAAGGACATCGGAAATTTTAGAGACATTGCGTGCACCGAGGACGAAATTGACATAAGGTGCCCGTTTGATAATCTCTTTGCCCAAATGGGATGCCGTACAGCCGCACACCCCGATTTTGGCATCCGATTTTTTGAGTTTGTTAAAGACACCGAGTTCAGAAAAAAGCTTATGAACCGGTTTTTCGCGTACCGAGCAGGTATTGATGAGGATTAAATCGGCAGTGCTCGCATCATCGGTGAGTTCATACCCCTCAAGGGCACTCAACTCCGCGATCATGTGCTCGGAATCGCGCACATTCATGGCACATCCGAGCGTCTCGATAAAGAGTTTTTTAGACATTAGAGGATATGAACCTCATACATGTATTCATTGGCGGAAAGTCCGTATTTCACTTCGCGCATGTAAAAACTTTTCCCTTCACCCTCGAAGTGATCTTGCAATGCAAGGAGATCTTTGTGTGAATTTTCACGATCGAAATAGAGGATAGACGAGTTGCTTTTCTCTACCATTTCGGTGATTTTTTTGAGATCGATTTTCTTTGGCTTTGTGTCGTGTTCGCTACGGGCGAGTTTGAGTTCCATTGCTTTTCCCTTTTAAGAGTTCTTGATATTAGGGGGATTATAGCGGTGATATGATAAATATCCTATTAAGAGAAATTTATGTATAATATCTTTCCTTCATAAAAAAGCTTTCCCAACCAACCCAATTTTTTATGAGTTACCAACAATTAAGAGGATAGTCCTATGGAAAATATATTAGATATTATTGACTCTATCGCCAACGAAAAAGGGCTTAGTGCCGATCGTGTTCAAGAGGCGATCAAAACCTCGTTTATCCAAACTGCCAAACGTATTATCAATCCGACTTTTGCTTTCGAAGCCGATATCGATGATCGTACCAAAACGGTAAAACTTCGCCAAATCATCACCGTTGTTGCTGATGATGCGCCCGAAATCGAAGGGGAAGAGTCCGGTGCTTATATGGGGATTACGGCTGCTTTAGAAATTGATGAGGAAGCGGAAATCGGCGATCAACTCCAAATGGAACACGATATCGAAAGCTACGGACGAAGTGCATTTGCCACTTTGCACCGAGAAATTGAGTTTCATATTCAGCGTCTTGTTGAAAACGAGCTCTACGACAAATACAAAAGCAAAATCAACCAAATCGTCTCCGGCCGTGTTACACGTGTTGACGGCGACCAAAACACCACCATCGAGATCGATGAGATCCGAGCTATCCTCCCTATGAAGAGCCGTATCAAGGGTGAGAAATTCAAAGTGGGCGATGTTGTCAGCGCTATCGTCCGACGTGTCCACGTCGATAAAGCCAATGGAATCTCCATGGAACTCTCCCGTACCGCTCCGAAATTCCTCGAAGAGCTTTTGGCACTCGAAGTCCCAGAGATCAAAGACGGCATCGTCGTAATCGAAAAATGTGCCCGTATTCCGGGAGAGCGTGCGAAAATCGCCCTCTACACCAATCGCCCTCAGATCGATCCGATCGGTGCTACCGTCGGAGTACGCGGTGTCCGTATCAATGCGGTCAGTGAAGAGTTGTGCGGCGAAAATATCGACTGTGTCGAGTACAGCTCATCCCCTGAGCTTTTCATCTCCCGTGCTATGTCTCCGGCCATTATCAGTGCCGTCGTCATCACTGACAGTGAAGGGGAAGAGAAAAAAGCGGTCGTCACCCTTCCAAGCGATCAAAAATCCAAAGCCATCGGTAAAAGCGGTATTAATATCCGTCTTGCATCGATGTTGACCGGATACACGATCGAACTCAACGAAGTGGGCGGAAGTGTTCAAATGGGCGAAAAAGCTCAGGAAGAGAAAAAAGAGGGCCTCAGCTCACTCGAAGCGCTTTTCGGGAATTAATAGATTCGCATACTTTTCTTTTTCATAAGAAAAGTAGCAAAAGAAAATCGTCCCAAAAACAAAACGCTTGCAACCGCTTTGGCACTTCTGCCAGCAGTTACTCTCTATGTATGTTTTTAGGACAGGTTTATCACCTTTTTACAAACGGATTTAGTTTTAATAGTATTGCATCCGCAATCTGATTCCCGATCAACGTCAAAAATGCAGACATCATCAAAATCCCCATTATCACCGGATAATCACGACTCATCGCACTGAGATAAAACAATTGTCCCATCCCTTCAATCCCAAAAATCGATTCGAGTATCACCGATCCGCCGATCAACCCCGGCAATGATAGCCCTAGCATCGTCACAATAGGGGGCAATAGATTGGGGAGAATATAGTAACGGATAATTTTACTCTCCGTAATTCCCCGCGAGCGGGCAAAGTAGATGTAATCGCTTTTGAGAATTTCCATGGTTAGGGAACGGATATAAAGAGCCAAACTCCCCACACCGACAAAAACCATCACCGCAATCGGCAATGTTAAGTGCCACGCCATATCCACATAATACCCAACCCCCGCCGGAGGCTCTAACGAATGCATTCCGGCAATCGGAAACCACCCCAATGTCACACTGAGGATCATCATAAGAACCAGCGCCAGATAATAAGAGGGCATTGCAAAACTAAGAAGTGAAAATTGGCTCAACAGTGTATCGGTTTTTTGACCGTGTGCCAATGCCGCTTTAATCCCCATCCACAAGGATAAAGCAAATGTCACGACCATCGCTACGATATTCATCCACAACGTCACAGGAAGGCGATCGGCTACCACTTCCGACACCTGCGCACCGCTGACGAAAGATATCCCGAAATTGAGCGTTAGAAGATTGAAAACCCAATCAAAGTATTGCTGCAACAACGGTTTATTAAGTCCGTAAATGGTTTGTAATTGCGCTATCGCTTCGGGAGTCATGTTCGGATTGAGTTCTCCACCCATAAAACTGTTGGGAGCCATATGAATCGCCCCGAAGGAGAGAACAGAGATCAAAAATAGCATTAACAGCGTATAGAGCAATGAACGGAAAAAATATTTCATACAATGATTATAGCGAAAGTAGGGGAGAAAAATAAAAGAAGGGTTCATCCCCAAGGGAACCTCATAAGAGGTTCTTATCCCCTTGGGGAATGAGAAGCAGAAAAACTCTTAGAAGTTAAGAGTTAAGTATGCTTGTACAGTGTTGTAGCGATCACCAGCATTTTGGTCATCAGCATCTGTAGAAACATATGCCAAAGTTGCATCCAACGGTCCGAAAGATTTAGTTGCGGTAACTGCAACTTCTTTCATATCAACATTATCTTTTCCGCCGACAGCATTGTTTACTACATTTGTATCACCGATTGATACGTTTGTATAGTAAGCACCAAGTTTAGCAAGACCTGCATCATACTCAGCCGTTACGTTCCAAGAACGAGCATCCGGAGCACCTACATATCCGTAGTTCCAAAATGCTTCTGTGTACAATTTAGATTGTGCAGCTGCAAGATTGTTTGTTGCAACGTTAGCAATTTTCAATACACCATCTGAATCTGCTTTTGAATACGCAGCAGAAACTTTTAAGTTTTCAACACCGTTGTATCCAAGTTTGAATGCATATGCAGTAGAATCATCATTTGAACCAACGCCATCTAGGAATGTTTGAACTGCACCAGTTGGTGAAATATCTGCATATTGAGCACCGATTGTCAAACCTTTAACAAGTTGGCAATTGATGTCTGCTTGTAACCAATAAGCATTTGCAACGTCAACAACGTTGTAGTACCATGCTTGAGCTGTAAGAGGTTTGAATGAGTTATTAACCAATGCTGCAGCATATGCACCATCACTTGCAAACGTTCCAAAATTAGCACCAGCACCTACGATACCATCAATACCTACAGCTGGAGTATTTGATGGAACATTATTCAATGAATAGTCACCAAGTACATTTACTCCATTTCCTTTGCCTACCCATGCCGCTACAACAGTTGTATCCGGGATATCTTGGTTGATAACAACCGCTGCATCAAATGTGTTTGTAGCAACAGACCATTTTTCAGAGAATGCTAATGGAGTATCTAGTTCCATACGTCCCAATTTAGCTGTTGTTTTACCGACAGTAGCTGCAACCCACATTTCACTGATCCATGCTTGGTCATCAACTTGAAGACCCGCAGTACCAGCAGATGCACCAAAGCTTGAACCACTTGGGCGCGCATCATGAGCACCAGTCCATGTGTTACTTACAAGATTGTTTTCCAAACCGAGTGTACTAACTGCGATACCAGTTACACCGAAAGAAATACCTTTTGTCAAATCGCCGGTTACACCAAGACGAAGAGCCGCATCGGCTGCACTAGCACCTTTATCGAAAAGATCATTATTTCCCGTGCGGTTTGCCGCAGTTTCTGCCATTCCAGCTGTAAATGAATCTTTATCATTTGTATTGTAATAAAGTTTAGCGTCACCGCTTACTTTTACATTATCGATTGCGAACGCGCTCGCTCCTAGCAACACTGCTGCTGCAAGACTCATTTTTACTAACTTCATTGATTCTCCTTAAGTTAAGCTTGACCTATGTTTTTGTTTCGTCGGAGTTAATTGTAACCCCCCTATTCTTAAACATAGCTGTAAAAAAATAATTTTGTTTTCTATCGGTTAACTTAAATAAAATCCCTATAATGGGGATTGTGACAATTTTGTAACTTTCATCGTTCACCTCTTTTAGTCGATATCCTACGAATTCTATGTTATAGTACGAACTAATCTGAAAAATTCAACCCTAATAGAGGAAATACCATGCGTCACTCTCTTGCTCTCTCCATCGCCCTCTTGATACTCAGCGGCTGTGCCGCCAATAACATGGGGGTAACCCCCTCTCAAAACACAACCCTAAATGCTTTTGCCCCAAGTAGCAATGCTAACGCAAAGGGGGGTGCAATGCAGCGCTCTTTGGATGAATGGCTTAAAGAAGAGTGGAACCCTATTATGGCAAACGAACCTACTGAAAATACCAAAAAACAAAGCAACGGTACGATCGTAACCACCAAAACAGAACCGACCAAAATGAGCGTCAGTACCCAGACTTCCGACGGTCAAACGGTGCAAAAAATGACGAATGCCACTCAGATCACTACCACGACCAAAACTCCCGACGGTACGGTGACTACTACAACCGAAATCGTCCCGCTGGATGAGGATAATACGCCGTTTACACTGCAAAAATATGTTGATAAGTGGAATGTGTATAATAAGAATAAAGCAAAGATGAAAGAGGGACAGCCGCAAGAACCGGCAAATTGGGAAAAATTACAAAAACTTCCGGGAATCGGGAAGTAACGTTTCGTAACATTCTTCCGTCATTCCGTACTATGGTACGGAATCTAAAAAGAGATCCCGAATCAGATTCGGGATGACACACGATATTTATTTTCTCTCATCCCAGCAAAAAACACTTTTGCCTTCATCGTTTTTCTCAACCGCAGCCATACCCATAATGTTATAGCCCGCATCAACATAATGAACTTCACCGCTGACACCGCTGGAGAGATCACTGAGGAGATACATTGCCGAATTTCCGACCTCTTCGATCGTCACGTTTTTACGTAACGGCGCATTGGACTCATTCCAATTGAGGATTTGTTTGAAATCGCCGATACCGCTCGCCGCCAATGTTTTGATTGGTCCCGCACTGATAGCGTTCACACGCTGACCTTTGAGAGCACCCAATTCTACCGCCATATAACGGACGGTCGATTCCAATGCCGCTTTGGCTACACCCATGACATTGTAGTTCGGGATGTATTTCGGTCCGCCGAGATAGCTGAGGGTAATAATCGATGCGCCCGGGGCTAAAACACTTTCCAAACGGTTGGTCAAATCAATCAAAGAATAAACGGAAACATCCATCGCGATTTGAAATGCACTTTTAGAGGTTTTCATAAATCCTTCGGTCAATGCCTCTTTGGGTGCGAATGCGACCGAGTGAACCAAAAAGTCGATTTGACCGAAATCGGCCGCCACTTTTGCCGCAATCGCTTCCATATCCGATTCATCGGATACATCCAATTTGTATACCGGAGAGTTATCAAAACTTGCCGCAATCGGTTCTACCCGTTTTTGCAACGCTTCATTGAGATAGGTAAAGGCCATTTGGGCCCCTTGTTTGTGAAGCGCCTGCGCAATACCGTATGCGATCGATTTATCATTGGCCAATCCAACGATCAACCCCTTTTTTCCTTGCATTAACATCTATTATTCTCCTTTTTCTAAGTTTAATTCCGCCGCCTGAGCGATCATGTCACAAAAATCATTGGCACTGAGTGCTGCTGAGCCGACCAAAACACCGTCAACATTTTCCAGAGCCATAATTTCACCTGCATTTTCCACTTTAACACTCCCTCCGTACAAAAGAGGAGCAGAGCTCTTCGCTCTCAATGCTCCGTGCAGAAGTTCAATGTCACCGTTTGAAGGAGTCAGCCCCGTACCGATAGCCCATACCGGCTCATACGCGACAATCAGATCGGAATAGTTCAGATCAATCCCCTCAAACTGCTTTTCGATATAGGCCATTAAAGCCTCATTGCCCTGCTCTCTTACGTCCAAAGGTTCTCCGACACAGTAGACAATCAAAAATCCCTGCTCTGCGAAAAACTGGAATTTTGCCGCTATCTGCTCTTGTGTCTCACCCAAAATATGACGGCGTTCAGAATGACCGATAAGAATCGTTTTAATTCCGAACTCTTCGAGCTGCTCCAAGGCGATCTCTCCCGTATAGGCACCGTTTCTGACAGGATAGCCGTTTTGAACACCGATCAAAACGTTACGGGGATCATGTTCCAATGCCGTAAACGGAGGAAATACGATGATCGTATCCGTGATATCGTTTGCACTTACAAATGACTCTACCACGGCCATATAGGCACGCGTCTCTTGGCGTGTTTTGTTCGCTTTAAAGTTGGCACACAATATCATCACGATCTCCTTATTATTTCAATAATGGTTTAACACCGGGAAGAATTTTCCCTTCGAGTAGCTCTAATGATGCTCCCCCTCCGGTAGAGATGAACGTAATCTCTTCGTCCAGCCCCACACGTTGAACCAAATCGGCAGTATCCCCGCCACCGACAACTGTAGTTGCATACGAATCGGCAACGAAATGGGCGATTTTATTGGATCCGCGGGCGTATCGATCCATCTCATAAACCCCCATCGGCCCATTCCATAGAATCGTCTGCACGTCACCTAAAACCTGACGGTAGAGTCTCACAGTCGCTGGCCCAATGTCCAAGCCCATCCATCCCGAAGGAATTTCCTGTACGCTGCAAAGCCGACTGGCAGCATCGGGAGCAAATTTTTCAGCCGCAACGACATCCACCGGAAGATAAAATTTTACGCCAAGACTCTTGGCTTCATTCATGATATTCATCGCTTCTTCCAATAGATCATCTTCAACCAGTGAATTTCCGACGTCATGACCTAACGCTTTGAGAAACGTAAACGCCATCCCTCCGCCAATCAATACTTTATCGACTTTCGGTAACAAATTGATCAAAGCCTCAAGTTTTCCCGAAACTTTAGAACCTCCGACAATTGCTGCAAACGGTCTTACCGGATTATCCAAAAGAGTTCCGAAAAACTGAATCTCTTTTTGGAGCAAAAAGCCCGCAGCTTTATGCGCTTTATCGAAATGCGCTGTTATCCCCTCAACCGAAGCATGGGCACGGTGACTGACTCCGAAGGCATCATTAATATAGATTTCCGCCATATGCGCCAATGCTGCACTCAATTCAGGATCATTCTTTGTCTCCCCTTTTTCAAAACGGAGATTCTCCAACAGTAACACTTCTCCGCTTTTAAGCTCGGAAGAAAGTTTTACGGCACTCTCTCCGACAACATCCTCGGCCATCTGAACATCAATCTTTAGCAATTGATGCAGTCGTCGAGCAATAGGTGCAAGCGAATATTTCTCATCCCGCTCCCCCTTCGGCCGTCCGAAATGGGATGCCAAAATAATCGCGCATTTTTGATCGAGACAATAGTTGATCGTCGATAAAGCTGAGCGGATGCGTCGGTCGTCGGTGATATTGCCGTAATCATCCATCGGAACGTTAAAATCACATCGAATAAATACTTTTTTGCCGTGAAGGTCACACTCTTTGATGTTCAATAATTCCATTTTTTCCTCTTACTGTAAGATTAATAAATTGTTATTCAATAATTTAAGTGGGCTTCCCGCCGAGGGAAACTCAGTATTAGCATAGCCGGGGCTCACGTGCCCTTTGGATATTGCTCCGATGGCGTATAAGACATCATAAACAATGCCATTTCGATCAGACGGTTGGAATAACCCCATTCGTTATCATACCACGCCATGATTTTGATCATATTCCCATCGATGACTTGTATCAAGTCATCCGCCACTGTGGCACTGTAGGGTGATCCGACAAAATCCTGCGAAACACGATAGCGCTCATCCACTTCTAAAATCCCCTTCAAACTCCCGTTTGCGTACGATTTAAAAAGATTACTAAGCTCTTCTTTCGAGGTAGAACGGCTCGTAAGAACATTCAAATCGACCATCGAAACATCCGCCGTAGGGACACGTACACTTTGTCCGTGCAATTTCCCCTCTAAAGATGGCAATACCAAGCTGATCGCTTTCGCCGCACCGGTCGTGGTCGGAATCATGTTGAGCGCTGCTGCGCGGGAACGGCGCATATCACTTCCGTGTGCCGAATCAATAATCGCTTGACCATTGGTATAGGCATGAATTGTGGTCATCAACCCTTTTTCAATCCCGAAAGTTTCATCAATGATTTTAGCAATAGGTCCTAAACAATTGGTGGTGCACGATGCATTCGAGATAATCTCTTCGCCGTTATAGAGATGTTCATTGACCCCGAGTACAAATGTCGCAATAGCGCTATCTTGCGTCGGAGCCGATAAAATAACTTTCTTGATCCCTTTATCGAGATGATGACGCGTTAGCGCGCCGGTCAAAAAAAGACCGCTGCATTCAAAAACAACCTCTGCCCCAAGTGAAGCGAAATCAAGATTTTCGGGATTCTTTTCGGAAAAAATACGTACCTTTCGGCCGCCGATTTGAAGATAATCCTCCCCTATGACCGCCACATCGATTCCAAACTGCCCGTGAACTGAATCATTTTGCAACAAGTAAAGCATCATGTCAATCGACGCCATATCATTAATCGCGACAAGTTCAACGTCACTGCGCATGGCGATAAGACGGGTAACACAGCGACCTATGCGACCGAATCCGTTAAGTGCAATCTTCAACGCCATTACCATAATCCTACAAACACAAAATAGGGGGTGATTTTACCAAAAATCGGTTATAATTTCGATTAAAAGAAGTTGAGGCGCATGAAGCTTGCACTCTACGGCGGAAGTTTCGATCCGCCGCATGCCGGACACGTTGCTGTTGTGAAGGAAGCTTTACACGTTTTACCGATCGACAGTCTGATTATCGTCCCCGCCTCACGGAATCCGTTCAAGAACTCCGTCGTTGCAAGCGGAACGGTTCGCTTCGGATGGCTTCAAGAGATTTTCAAGCCCTATGACAAAGTGGTTGTGAGCGATTTTGAAATCAAACAAAATCGCAGCGTCTACACGATTGAGACGGTCAAGCATTACGCGCAGCAGTGTGATGAGCTTTACCTCATCATCGGAGCCGATAATCTTGAGACACTATCCCAGTGGCACGATTTTGACCTCCTCAATGCTATGGTGCGTTGGGTCGTCGCTACACGTGATGAGATTCCGATTCCGGAAAACATGCTTCGGCTGAAGGTTCATGTACCGATCAGCTCAACCGATATCCGATCTTCCGCTACCTTTTTGGGGCTGGATTCGGATATCGAAAAAAAAATTACCCCCTACTATAAGGAACACCCGTGAATCCACGAATTGAAAAAATCAGCGCTATCCTCGATCAAAACAAAGCCGAGGCCATCGAAGTCTTCGATCTCATAGGCGGTGATTACTTTGCCGATTACGTTGTTATCGCATCATCATTGGGAGAACGTCATACTATTGCGTTGCTCGATCACCTCAAAAAAGGGCTTAAACCTGAAGAGCATTTTTTATACGTTGATGAGAGCGGAGACTGGGTCGCTATCGATTTAGGCGATATCCTCGTCCATATCCTCACACCGCAATACCGTGTCAAATATGATTTGGAAAGCTTTTTGGGCGAGATTACCGCACGAAAAAATAAAGGGTAATTATCCAAAGCGATTATGTTTTTAGTTAAAAAATTTATCTCTTTTTTCCTTATGCCCTTTCCTATTTTCCTGATGTTGATCGGAATCGGCATATTACTTTGGCGTAAAGGTTATGAACAATTTGCAAAAAAAATATTCTTTTTTGCTCTCGTTTGGATCACGCTCCTCTCTTATCCCCCATTTTCAGCATTGCTGTTAAAACCCCTGGAAAGTACCTATCCCAAAATCAACCTGAATACACCTTTGCCAAAGTACATTCATGTACTAGGAAGCGGCCATACCTCGAACAAAAAACTTCCTCTCTCCTCTGAATTAGGGTGTAATTCGCTGATACGGCTTAATGAGGGAGTCAGTATTTACAAAAGTTATCCGAATATGATATTGATATTTAGCGGCTACGGCGGAGATGATCCGATAAGCAATGCACGAATGAATCAAAAAATGGCGATCTCTCTAGGGGTCAATCCAAACGATATTATTCTATTGGAAGCACCGAAAGATACAGAAGAAGAAGCGATAGCTGCCAAAAAGATCGTTGGTAACGAGCCGCTTATACTGGTTACTTCTGCATCGCACATGGTACGGGCATCGGCTCTTTTTCGTAAAAGCGGTGTTACCGTCATAGAAGCACCAACCGATTTTCAAATAAAAAAAGAGGACACATTGTGGCAATTTCCCTCCGCTGGAGGATTGTCCCGTTCCGAATCAGCATTTCATGAGTATTTGGGGATTCTATGGAATAGGCTCAGAGGGTAATATAAATTTTAGGATCAAAAAAGACCGCTGATTACTCCGGTATCATCGATATCAATACGCTCCGCTGTCGGAACTTTAGGCAAGCCGGGCATCGTCATCATATTTCCGGCAATGACAACAATAAATCCGGCTCCGTTCTCGAGCTTTATCCCGCTAATTTCAGTGGTATGAGACGTCGGAGCCCCTCTTACATTCGGGTCGGTTGAAAAAGACATTTGGGTTTTTGCCATACAAATCGGAAGTTCTCCGTAGTGTTACTGAAGTTGAGCGATTTCAGCGCGAATTTTTGCACCGGCCGTTATCCCGTCCGCCCCATATATTTTAGTAGCTACGGTTTTAATTTTCTCCCACAACGGCAATTTATTCTCATATAGATAATTGAATCCCGCTTTACGGTTATCTACGATACTCAAAACCTCTTCCGCCAGTTCTTCAGCCCCTTTGCCACCCTGTGCCCAGTGTTTGGAAACAATGCATTTTACCCCTAGCGCTTCGCACTTCTTTTTTAATAAATCGGTTTCTGCATCCGAATCAAAGGTGAAGTGATTAACACATACAACAGCCGGCAATCCATAATGAACATTAATATTATTAAGATGGCGTTCCAGATTTTCGAATCCGGCTTCCAGCGCCTCTAAATTTTCTTGATTCAGATGATCTTTTTCAATACCGCCATGAAACTTCAATGCACGGATTGTAGCCACCAATACGACAGCGGAAGGAGCTAGTTTTGAACTTCGGCACTTGATATTCAAAAATTTCTCTGCCCCCAAATCTGCACCAAACCCTGCTTCCGTTACCACATAATCGGCCAATTTCAGGGCGGTATCCGTCGCAATTACAGAGTTGCAGCCATGCGCAATATTGGCAAAAGGACCGCCATGTATGATAGCTATGTTATTTTCCAGTGTTTGTACTAAATTGGGCTTAATGGCATCTTTTAAAACAGCTGCCATAGCTCCGTGTGCTCTTAAATCGCTTGCGTATATCGGGGTGACCTTATCCGATTTGTAAGCAACGATGATACGCCCCAAACGTTCTTTTAAATCCGCCCGATTGATCGCCAGACACAATATAGCCATCACTTCGGATGCGACGACTATATCAAAACCGTCTTCTCGCAAGAAACCGTTTGAAGAGCCTCCCTGTCCTATCGTAATTTCGCGCAAGGAACGATCATTCATATCCATAACACGCTTCCACTTGATACGACGTGAATCTATCCCCAAGGCATTACCGTGATGGATATGGTTATCAATCATTGCAGCCAATAGATTATGCGCGACACCTATGGCATGAAAATCACCCGTAAAATGCAAGTTGATATCTTCCATCGGAACCACTTGAGAATACCCGCCTCCCGCAGCTCCCCCTTTCAAACCGAAACAGGGGCCCAATGATGGCTCACGCAAACATATAATCGTTTTTTTGCCCAAACGGTTCATTGCATCGCCAAGCCCAACCGTCGTTGTCGTTTTCCCCTCACCCGCAGGAGTCGGACTGATGGCTGAGACGAGAATCAATTTCCCATCATTTTTTTGATGCGAAAGGGTATCGACGTATTCTAAAGAGAGCTTGGCTTTATAATGACCGTAAGGGTCCAGATGTTCGGAAGGTATTCCATAGCTTTCATATGCCAAATTTATAATAGGTTTCATTTTGGCTTTTTGCGCTATTTCGATATCTGACATCTTTGATCCTCTTTTAACGAACGTATAATTGCTGAAAACATCGGTTGTAAATGTTTAATAAATAATCATAGCTATAAAAAACCATTTTTCTTTTGAATTGTCATACGTTAGCAATGAAAATTTATTTATAAAAGGATTATGTAACTGGAGGTAAATAAGTATGAAGAGTATCTAAAAACTGATTGGAACGAACGTATTCTCATCTGTATAAAGAAGAATCATGAA
>NZ_JAHFAQ010000124.1 GCF_023250475.1 Sulfuricurvum sp.
GTGCCAAAATACGGATACCGTGGACAATCGCAAAAATTCCCCCTTTTTTGATATCAAACTCGCTTTCGTGTTCGGCACGTCCTAAAACAAATCCCGAAAACAAACTCAGCGGTGTTTCAAACGCCAAAGCCGATTTGGCTAAATGGGCCAAAATATCACTTCGCCCCTCAAACTGCTCATACAAGGTAGTTCTGCATTCGTTTAAAAGATTCTCGTCTCCGGCAACACAATGGGCATCCAAAAAGATGGACAAGCCCATCAAAGCCTCTTCGTTAAACGTATTAATCCATTCGAAAATCATCTTCTGATATCCCGAAACACTGCGACGCCAGTAAGGGTTAGAGACCATAACATTCCCGTTGCATTTAGGAAAACCCAACTGAAGAAGATGCTCGTTCAGCTGCATCATATAATGTTCATAGGAAGCTTCATCTTCGCCGTCACGAATAATCAGCGCATTGTCCTGATCGGTACGAAGAATCTGCTCTCCGCGCCCTTCCGAACCCATAACAATCAAAGCACATTTGTGTTGAAGAGCGGCAGGGACTACCATTTCAAACACTTTGCGATACACCTTGGCATTGAGTTCGCTGACCAGTTTCGAAACGTACCGAACCCGTACCCCTTTGGTTGTCAATGAGCGTACCAAATGGGTCAAAGAGCGCTGAGCACTTTGAAGTTCACCGATACTAGTTGAGCGGTCAATGGATGCGGCGATGAGATGGGTGTGGTTGGCAAAGTGGCTCAACAAATCAAGCTGCTCCAAAATCCCGACAATCTGATTTCCCGCCGTAACCACAAGTCTTTTTACCCCGTGTTTGGTAAAAAGGAGCAATGCGTTGAATAAAAAATCGCTCTGTTCAATCGTAAAAAGGCCGTACGTGGCAATATCGCCGATAGGCTCATCCGTACTTTTTCCCGTTAAAAGCACTTTTTCCCGCAGATTGGTGTCCGTTACAATCCCCATCTCTTCGCCCTGACGAACCAAAATAACCGGTGCATCCTGATCGACCATTTTCCGCAAAGCATCCTTAATCGAAAGAGACGCTTCGACCATGCACGGTGCGTGCAGATAGATCTCATCGACACGTGAAACCATAAAAGGGGTCAACTCATTTTGGTGCTGACGCTCTTTGAGGTTTTGGTGTTTGGTGATGAAATCTTGCATAAAGTAATTTTGGAACGGTTCGACATCTTGGAGAAGGTTAAGAAAAGATTCTTTGGGGAGTTCGTAGCAAATAAGATCTTCGGCGACACTAAACGTACTTTGGGTATTTCCATAGATAAGGGAGTTGGCGTCAAAGCTGTCGCGCTCCCCGTATACGTTTTGGAGTTCACCCTCGATGGTTTCGTTGACAATACCTTTGATAATGATGTAGAGAGATTCCCCCCGTACCCTCGGAGCGATCAGAACCGTCTCTTTGGGGTAATAGGCGATATCCATCTGGGTCATCAGTTTTTCGATCATCCTCTCACCCAAAAGGTCAAAAGGATGAATCGACATCAATAGTGCTTTTTGGTCAAACAGACTCAAAGCTGACTCCTAATAATTCATAGAAAGAAATCTGCCTCAACCGAGGCAAGCTTCAGTGCCTTAGCGGCAAGCGTAGTCCAAGGAATTTCATTCCTTGGACGTTCCAATTAGTGCTCAACAGCACCTTCTGCACCGATACCCGTTTGGCTGCGAATATATTGTGCTTCGTATGCCTCTTCTTCTTTGCGTGAATTTTCACTTCGATCGGTGATCGAGAAGAACCAGATACTTACAAAAGCGGCTGTTACCGAGAACAATGCCGGATATTTGTATGGGAAAATCGCCTCTTCGTGTTTAAGGAAGTCAACCCATACGGTCGGTCCAAGTACCACAAGAACCGCTGCAGTGAGCAATCCGATTGATCCGCCGAACAATGCACCGCGTGTTGTCAATTTTGACCAATACATAGAGAGGAACAAAATCGGGAAGTTTGCACTTGCCGCAATCGCAAACGCTAATCCGACCATTAACGCGATATTTTGCTCTTCAAACGCAATCCCGAGATAAATGGCTACGATACCCAAAATAACCGTTGAAATTTTAGAAACTTTCATCTCCATCAATCCGTCCGCTTTACCTTTACGAATAACACTCGCATACAAGTCGTGTGAAATCGCTGACGCACCGGCAAGGGTAAGACCTGAAACAACCGCAAGGATCGTTGCAAACGCTACCGCTGAGATAAATCCGAGGAAGAAATCTCCGCCAACCGCATGGCTCAGGTGAATCGCTGCCATATTGTCACCGCCGAGGATCGGAGAACCGCCGTCAATCGCTTGTTTTGCAAGGTCAAGATATTGCGGATTTTGGTATACCATAACGATCGCACCGAAACCGATGATGAAGGTCAAGATATAGAAATACCCGATAAATCCTGTCGCATAGAAAACCGATTTACGTGCCTCTTTTGCATCGCTAACGGTGAAAAAGCGCATAAGGATATGCGGAAGACCCGCCGTACCGAACATCAATGCAATGCCCAAAGAAATTGCCGAGATCGGATCACTGACCAGTTTACCCGGAGCCATGATTGAAGTTGTTTCTTTCATTTGCACCGCAGTAGCAAACAAGGTTTCGAAGTTGAAGTTATAGTGTGCCATAACCGCAATCGCCATAAATGTCGCACCTGAGAGAAGCAAGAATGCTTTAATGATTTGAACCCATGTTGTTGCGAGCATTCCCCCGAACGTTACGTAAAGGATCATCAACACACCGACAAGGACAACCGCAATCTCATAATCAAGACCGAAAAGAAGTTGGATCAGTTTACCTGCCCCTACCATTTGCGCGATCAGATACAAAATAACCGTCAAGATTGAACCAAATGCCGCCAATGTACGGATAGGTGTTTGACGCAAACGATACGACGCAACGTCTGCAAAAGTATATTTACCGAGATTACGGAGCTGTTCTGCCACCATAAACAAAATAATCGGCCAACCGACCAAGAATCCGATAGAGTAGATCAGACCATCATACCCTTTCGCATAAACAAGGGCTGAAATCCCCAAAAACGAAGCAGCCGACATGTAGTCTCCCGCAATCGCCATACCGTTTTGGAATCCTGTGATCCCTCCGCCGGCAGTATAAAAATCTTTTGCCGTTTTGGTACGTTTTGCCGCCCAATAGGTGATCCCGAGAGTCGCCCCTACGAAGATCAAGAACATAATAATGGCCGACATATTAAGCGGCTGTTTTTCTACCGCACCGCTGAGTGCCTCACCGGCAAACGCAGCAACCGAAAAAAGAGCTAAAAATAACGCTTTCATCACTCTCCCTTTGCTTTAGATTTGATTCGAGCGGTGAGTTCATCGAATTCACCGTTTGCACGACGGACATAAATTCCCGTCAAAATAAAAGCACTGACGATAACCGCCACACCTACAGGAATTCCGACAGTCGTTACCGATCCAGCCGATAACGGCGTCCCCAAAATTGAGGGATCAAACGCGATTGTCAATACAAAACCGAAATAAATCACCAACATAACGATCGTTAATGTCCATGCGAATTTACTGCGCGTTTTGACAAGATGAATAAAATCCGGATCGTTTTTAATACGATCAACCATCTCTTGTTTCATAATAAACCTCCTTTAAAAGTTGTAGTTTGCGATAAATCGATATTCGTTCCAGCTTACTGTACCGTTTTTACTTGCTGTCGCATCGACTGTACGCGCATAGAAGTCATCCGTATAGTTTGCACGCAAACGAAGCTGAAGTTTTTTAACGGATTCCGGTACAAAAATAATGTCAAATCCGGATTCTTTAGCTGTCCAAGATTCGCCGGCTGAGTATCCATTCAATGTGTCCATATCAAATTCGGTATGATATACACTTGTATTCAAGTTAATTCCGAAATTTTTCCAGTCATAGTTTCCAGCCACTTTCCATGCATCGGTTCCACCCATAAACTGGTGACGTGTAACCATACCTTGTGTATATGCCGGCATACCGCCCCATGGTGAAATAGTTCCGCCGTGTGTTCCGTTATCGGCATCTGTATCTTTGCTGTTATGAGAAACTGCACCGTAGATATCAAAGTTAGCCACTTTCACACCCACTTTGGTTGCGATAAAGTCACTCTCAACTTTTTTGACAGCCGCTACATTGTTTGAACCGACATCTCTTTCATTGATCCACTGTGCCGCGACATACGGTGCTACACCGTTGGCCATAGAGAAACCGTAGTTGGCTTCCGCATACACAGCATTCAAAATGTCATGTGCGTAATAATCCCAAAGTTGAAGTTTCAATCCAGGAATGCCGGAATAGATCGCTGCAGCAACGCTGACACCGTCTGTTTTTTCACCGATAGCGTAATCGCCCATATTGGTAAAATCCCCGGTCTGTCCGCGAGCATCTACCAAAGAGTATCCTGCAGTTGCACTTAAGACTCCGCTAGTGTACGCACGACCAAACGTTCCTTGTGAAAACTTTGTTACATGCGCCGCGATCAATGTCGTATCTTTGACATCCGTGTTGCTCAAAACATACGCTTCGAAAAGATTCGGAAGCATACGTGCATCATCGCTCCCCGCCATCGGAGTATCGAGTTTTTGACGTCCCGCTTTAAACGCAGTGTTGCCGTTTTTATATTGAAGATACGCTTCACCTAAATAAAAATCGTTTCGGTTATCTTTACTGAGCAAGGTCGGATCAACATCGTTTACATCGGTACGATTGCCCAAATGGACTCCGACGGTTCCGTATACGGCAGCCCCGAGGCTTAATCCGTTCCATGCGCCGGTATCATATTTAAGATAACCGCCGATAGTGTTGGCTCTGCGGGTATAATCTTCGCCTAGACGAGCCGCTCCACCAAATGTACGAGTGTCGTCTACTTCACGACTAATTGAAAACTCACGGAACTGCCCGCTCACTTTCCCTTCGCTAAACATTCCCGTCAAATCATCTGCCCCAAAAGCGTTGACTATCAAAGCCGACGCTAAAAGCGATAGAGATACTGTACCTCTCATACTCACTCCTTGAACTTAAGTTTTTTATCAGTGTCATTATGAAAACGAAACGTAGCATGAACGTAGCAATCGTTAAATTAGAAAAAATTATCGTCGTAAAGAGAGAAAAAAGGGTACGAATGTGTAAAAAAGTAACTTAATGGGTGCGGGGAATATCGATCATGTAACCTAATGCACGGATGTTTTGGATGAAATCTTCTTTAAGAGACTTCTTCAAACGGCTTACTTCAGCCCTTATAGTTGCGTTATCCACGTATTCTTCGTCCCATACATAGCTGCGAAACTGATCAAAATCGACGACCCTGCCGCGATTGCGTGCCAAAAGATCAATAATCTGAAGTTGCCGTTTGGTAAGGGTTTGTGTTACGTTATCACACATCAATGTCGAGGTGGATGCATCATAGGCGTAACTTTTTGAAAGACGAAGATGATTTTGGGGAATGGTACAGCTTTGCATTACTTTATCGATCCGAAGAGCGAGCTCTTTTAGATGAAACGGTTTTTTCAGATAATCGTAACACCCAAGATCATACGCTCGGCTGATCCCTTCGATATCGACCAGTGCACTGATGTAGATAGAGGGAGGACGGATTTTCAGTTCATGAAGCTGCTCAAGCAGATCCAATCCATCGATTCCGGGGACATTGATATCCAAGACAAGAAGATCAAAGGTCTCGTTTTTAAGCGCTGCAAGGGCTTCCGATCCGTCAAAAAAGAGAGTGACACTATGCCCAAGCGACAATAGGTACTCATGGATCGCTTCGCTGAGCATTTGCTCATCTTCAAGAAGAAGTATTTTCACCATTGCCCTTTTTAAAGTGATACTCGAAACGGGTCAGTTCATTGTTCGAACTAATTTTAATCTCTACTCCGTCTTCATCACAAATCGATTTGACCAAACTCAGCCCCAAGCCAAAACCGTCTGTTTTTTTACGTTCCCGATAGTATGCCTCAAAAATCTTTTGGGCGTCATGAATCTTTTGGGAATGGCTTTCAACCCAAAACAGGCTCTTTTCCGTATCACATTCCACCCCGACACGAATTATTTCACCGATTTTAGTGTATTTGATCGCATTGGTAATGTTGTTATCGATCACCCTTTGGAGTTTGGTTTCGTTAAACCGAATCCATGCAGGAAATTCCGGCGGAAGATACTCAAATGTCAGATTGGAAAAGTGGGCAACCTCATCAAAAAATTCAAGCCGTTTTGCGACGTATTCCCCCATATCGATAGGACGCTTGGGATAATCGATCTGATCTTTTTTGACCAGATAGCTCAA
>NZ_JAHFAQ010000125.1 GCF_023250475.1 Sulfuricurvum sp.
GATTCTCACCGATTTCGAATCCATTTCACCCAAAGAGGCCTACACGCTTATGAAAAGCGGAGAAAAAATTGCTATTTTGGACGTCCGTACGCCCGATGAGTTTTCGCAAGAGCATATTGATGGGGCCATTCTCGTTCCCGTACAGACTCTCAGCAATAACCTTGCTCTGATCGCTCAGGTCAAAAATCAAAAAATCATCGTCTATTGCCACAGCGGAAACCGAAGCATACGCGCTTCACGTATCCTGGTCAAAAACGGATTTACCCCTCTAAACGTCAAAGGGGGAATAACGGCATGGAAAGCCGAAGGGCTAGCTGTCGTACACTAAAATCTCTCGCACGGAAGATTTTAGTGATTTATTTTGCACAAATCCTATTTTTTCCGCTGTGTTTTGCATGAAGCAATTGAGAATCGGCTTCATTAATCGTATCATTCAATGAATTGTCATGCTCCAATGCCGCACCGATAGAGACACTCACAAAAATCTCCTGATCCCCTTCTATTATCAAAGGGGTCAATGCTATCTTTTGGCGTATCCGCTCTAAAATTTCAAGTGCTTTTTCACGGGTGGTATCTTTTAAGACCAAACAGAACTCTTCTCCCGTAAAACGTGAAATAACATCCTGATACTGTACGTTTGAGCGAAGGATTTCAGAGACTTGGATAATCACCTGATCCCCAATATCATGTCCGTACGTATCATTGATCGTCTTGAAATTATCGATATCGATCAAGGAAAGAATAAACTCTTCGTCCCGACTGACCGCGTCAATAAAATACGGTTCCATTACCGTGAAAAAATGACGACGGTTATACAACCCTGTCAAAAAATCGCGACTGGCATAATTGGTTATCGTATCAATGTTTTCAAGGGCTTCAATCGCATTGTTCAAACGGCACGAAAACTCCTCTTTACTGAAAGGCTTGTTGATAAAATCATTCGCACCCCGTTTGAGAAACATCGCCGATACGTCGGAATCTTCGCTGGAAGAGAGGACAAAAATCGAAAGCTGACTTTTCGTGTATTTTTGTCGAACCGCTTTTGTCAGTTCCAATCCGTCCATGACCGGCATATTGTAATCGGTAATAATAATTTTAATATCAGGGTTCTCTTCCAAAATCAACAGAGCCTCTTCCCCGTGAGCCAAGGCAAAGACTTGGAAAAAAAGATTTCCCACCATTTTTTTCATCTGATTTCGAAACACCGATGAATCATCAACAACCATGACTTTATGGTGACGGTTTTTAAGAAGTCTCTTAATGATATCGATCACGTAATCGATATCATGGATTCCCCCTTTGTGAATATAATCGATAATATCTTTTTTAAGCATCACCTTGCGGAATTCTTTATCGACACTCCCCGTCAAAACGATGGATGGAATATTCTTTTTAAGCATCGTATCGACGATTTCACCATTAGGTGCATCGGGGAGATTAAGATCAAGAATCGCCAATGTGTAGGTGTACTTCTTGGTAAAAAGCTCTGCTTCTGCAAGCGAATGAGCAATATCTATCTCTAAATTTAATTCACTTTTTACTTTTAAACTGATCAACTTTGATAACGTTTTACTATCATCCACCAATAAAATACGTTCGATTATCGTTTTATTTATCATTCAACTCTTTCCTTGTAAATTCAGCAAAATCATACCCTATTTAATCTATTTGACTAAATTTTTCGTGCATCGCTTCGACAATCCTGTTACGCCCTGAGTGTTTAGCCTCATAAAGAGCATTATCAGCGAGTTTGAGTACTCCCTGAACATTGGTAGACTTCCGAATATCGGGGTGGTAAATACCGCCGCTAATAGTACATTGCAGCACTTGTTCATCAAATAGAAACCGATATTCTTGAATATTTATCCGAATGGCTTCAGCTTTTTCAACAGCCTGCTCTCGGCTAATACGGTTAAATATTATAACAAACTCTTCCCCTCCGGCACGATAAACACTGTCTTGAATCCGCACATTTTCCAGCATAATCTTTGAAATTTCACATAAAACAAAATCACCCGCATCATGACCGTAACTATCATTGATCTTTTTGAACCAATCGATGTCAAGCATCAATACCGCATAAGGGAGATGATGCTTGTCGTATTGAATAATCAAATCTTCGAGATCACGCTCCATATTCAAACGATTTTTAAGCCCGGTAAGGGGATCATGCGATGCCATCTGAAGCAATTTTGAGTTGGCATGTTCCAAACTCATCGTCCTCATTGAAATTTGCTGCTCAAGATTTTCCTGATTCCAGATTACCTCTTGAAACAATTCACGAATTTTATGTGCCATCGGCTGAAAGATAAAAATGACTTCAAGAAGAAGCGTGATCAAGGTAACTATCCATACGAGAGTCTCAAGCTGTTTAACTTCAGCTAAATTTTTTTCACCCTCTTTTTGATACTGCAAAACAGCGCCGTTCAAATCGTTCAATAAGGGATTAGAGATAAGAATAATCTCATGTAAAAGATTAGCCGACTCAGTTTGCGAGGGTGCTTCACTTAAACGTTTTGCGCGTTCCAGATACCCATCTACCTTCTTTTTAAGTGCAATTTCTCCATAATATATTTCATACATTTCGGGTGAAAGCCCAACATGAACCCCCTCTTTTAATTTGCCTGAGGACAAAGCGGCACTGGCTCTATCCATTTCTTCAATAGCCCCAAGCAACTCGGCTTGAAGAATCTCAGGACGAATATGTTTATTGTCACTGTAGATATGAAAATAATATTGTTGTGAAAGAGAAGCGACCCGCTGGGAAAGCATCCTCTGCTTTCCCGACATATTAACGATTAATGCGGTAGAGTCACTGGTTTGCAACCCTAAATGTAGAAAATAAAAGGCACCAGTTGATAGAAATGCGATGAGAGAAATCGCAATAACGTAACGTTTTGTAAAACTTGCCTTGAGTTCTTGAGCTTGCATATTCCTCTGATCTTCACATGAATTGAGTAAATCATAACGCCGATATTCTTAAAGCACACTGACCCTGTTTCTACCCTCAGATTTAGCCTTATAAAGAGCATCGTCGGCTTTTTTCAGAAGAGATTCTTTCGTCACGTCATCCCCTATATCTTTGAATGCCATTCCGACACTAATAGTGACGTGATCGCTTGCCGATGAGTATTCATGAACAATCTTGAGCGCTTCGATCGCTTTTACCAAACTTGCTGAGACTTTTTTTGCCCCCTCGAAATCGATATCTTTAAGCAAAACAACAAACTCTTCGCCTCCGTAACGGGCGATAATATCACTCGGACGTTTCAGCGATTTTTTGAGAGCTTTGCCTATGGCGATCAAACACGCATCTCCTTGGGCATGCCCGTAATTATCGTTATAACGCTTAAAATGATCGACGTCTATCATGAGTATCGACAGAGATTTTTTATCTCGAGAAATCTCTTTATAACTCTTTTCATACATTTGATCAAAAAAGCGGCGATTGGCGATATGGGTTAGGCCGTCTATCATCGCCAACTCTTTAAGCTGATCATTTTTCAGTTTCAAGGCAGTATTAACGGTTTCAAGTTTTGATTTCGTCTCATGAAGTTCGTGAGTGATTAACACCTGTTCGGTGATATCTTGAACCGTTCCTCTGGAAAGAATCCCGTTTCCTTCCGAATCGTATTCGGTATCGCCCACTTCCCGAACCCATTTGATCCGCCCGTCCTCCATCAAAAGACGGTGATCGATTGTATACTTTTGTCGATTTTGTAATGAATGCAAATAGGCACGGTTGACACTCTCACGATCCTCGGGATGGATTGCATGTAAAAAGGCTTCGTACGAAGCTCTGAATCGGAGATGGTCAATCTCGAAAATACGGTATATCTCATCCGACCAAAGCAGGACATTGGTAATAAGATCGAGTTCCCAGCTTCCGATATGGGCTATCGCTTGAGCTTTTTTTAGACTTGATTCATTTTTTTGAAGGGTCTCTTGAAGTCTTTTTTGTTCCGTTATATCCCTAAATACGACGATCGCCCCTTCATCTGCCGAGGCCACGGTCAGACTGACGGGGAAAAAGGTGCCGTCATTCCGTATCAAATACTCTTCGCTCATACGCGTTCGACGATCACTGAGGGTAAGATAAATAGGACATTCTGACTCGTCATACACTTCATGAGTCGTTTTATGATGATAAAAAAGGGTGTGTTGATCTTTTTGTAAAATCTCTTTTTCAGTAAAACCGGTCATTTTCAACGCTTGCGTGTTGATCCATGTGCATTTCCCCTCTTTATTGACACCGTAGACGCCGTCTCCGATGTTAAAGAGGAGCGATTCGAACAGTTTCTTTCTTCTCTGCTCACGTGTATAGTAAAGCAAAACGAGCAACAATGCCGCCACTGAAACGATTATCACGTTTTGGTAATGTACCCAGATATCCGAAAAAGTAATTTCGGGCGTTTGATCAAACGGAGGGAGACGTAAATGACGTGCAAGCTCTTCGACTTTCAAATAATCAGCAGGGAGGGTATAGCCATAGATACCCGCTTGTTTCGTTGCACTTAACGTCGGCGGGAGGGAAAAGAGAGCCGCTACAAATGCTTTTGCATCCGCTTCTTTGGTATGTGGCAGAGAAAAAACAGGCCATTCGGGATACAGCTGTGTTGAAACCCTAAAAGGGTGATTGATATTATGCTGCTCGTTAATTACTCGAACATCATCTGAACGAATCTCACCGTGTGCAATCATCTCTTCCAAAATGCCGTCTCGGACAAATCCGACATCAGCTTTTCGCAGCAGTACATCATGCACCACATCTTGATGAGAACCGTGGTTCTCGATAATTTGTTTGCTCTCATTGGGGAGATAAATACCGTTTTTATGAAGTTCGTATGCTTGAGCCCGAAATCCCCCCATGTGTTTTAAACTCGGAGTTTCGATCGTCTTGTCTTTAAGATCGGAAAGATTTTCAACACTGCTCTCAGGACGAACGATAATCACACCGCCGAGTCTGCTGGTAGGTTTCCCCTCATCACTGACACTTATCAGCGTTGCCAGAGCGCCGCTAAGAGCGTATTGATGCCGGATAACCAGAAAATGGGTGGGATTGGTCGTCACGATATCCAACTCCCCTTTGGCGATTTTTGCATCCATCGCCTCTTGGGTCAAAACGTCTAAAATAACCCGATTGTCCAATTTTGTATTCAGATAATCGACAAGTGGCTGGTATTTGGCACGGGTCTTTTCGACCCCCATATACGCGAAGACACCGAACCGGATATTCTCTTTAGCGGAAGCGGAAACAATAAAGAAAAATAGCACTAACAGGGAAATTAATTTATTCATTCTTTTGAGGACTTTCGTGTAGTATTAAAAGCTGTAACTATAGCTTATTCCCCCTTCCAGACCACTTTTTTTCAAATTATTGGGAATTTTTTTATGAATAACCGTTTATAATAAGTTTATGATTCAAAAACTCGTAAATCACTACGGTGAGCCTTTTTTATCACTCCTCGATCACCTGAATGAGGGAGTTATTATCCATCGAAGCGATACGGCTATTCTTTATGCCAATAA
The DNA here is from genome assembly GCF_023250475.1 of Sulfuricurvum sp. Classification (GTDB taxonomy): domain Bacteria; phylum Campylobacterota; class Campylobacteria; order Campylobacterales; family Sulfurimonadaceae; genus Sulfuricurvum. The sequence goes on from NZ_JAHFAQ010000125.1 coordinate 5,530, forward strand.
GGCCGCATCCGATCTTCTCGGTCTTAGTATTGATCAGCTCATCGGAAAAACTGCTAACGATCCGATATGGCATCTTATCGATGAAAAATCTGAGCCGCTGAAACACGAAAACCATCCGGCTAAGCGTCTTATTGCTTCCAATCAAAATATTCTCCATCAACTTATCGGTATCTACCAAAGTGACGGAACATTGAAATGGTGCGATGTAAACGGCTCACTGGTCATAGAAGAGGATGATGAGCAAATCGCATTGCTATTTTTAAGCGATGTGACCGATCGAAAAAATGCCTATGATGAAGCGGCATTGTTCAAACATCTTGTTGATGTCGTCGATACGGGGATAACGATTACCGATCCCTCCCTTCCCGATAATCCTCTGATCTACGTTAACCGGGCGTTCACGGAAATAACAGGCTACAGTTTTGAGGAAGCCGTCGGACGCAATTGTCGTTTTTTACGTGATCCGGAACCGAAACAATCGGGACTTCCTGCCGTATACGAAGCACTTAAAAATGTCCAATCGTGTGAAGTAGAACTTCGTAACTATACCAAAGAGGGGAAATTGTTTCACAATCTTCTCAATATCACCCCCATGTTCGACACTAACGGAAAACTCAAATATTTCATCGGAGTTCAGCACGATATCAGCCGTCAAAAAAAGCATGAAGAGAAACTCGCCGAACAGGCACTTTATATCCAGTCCATCCTTGATGCCCAAGAAAATATCGTTTATGTTGC
>NZ_JAHFAQ010000126.1 GCF_023250475.1 Sulfuricurvum sp.
GATTGTCAGCTCTATGTATGAGTTTGCCGGTACGGGCAAAGAGGAGATGAAGCCGTGCAGTATTCATATGACATTGGTTTACGCCCTTCGGATTATCTTGAACCGTTCCAAACATATCACCCAAATTTGGATTAATGATGAGCTTTTTTCGAGTGCTAGCACGTATGATGCATTGTCCTGCATAACGATGGGAATTTCCAACCGACTGGAACAAGTTTGGATTATAATATTAAATAACGCATTAGATGAGTTTGAAAAGGGTATAATTGCGTACGAAAATCGCCGAATCGATATCCGTTTTGAATGTAATAAAGAACAGATTGTTATTACACTCAACGACAATGCCGGGGGGATACCCGAATCAATGCTCGACGGTATCTTCGATTTTGCAATAAGCGGAGATAAGAAAAAGAGCATGGGAATCGGATTGAATGTGGCCAAAGCGATCATAGAGAAACATGGCGGAACCATAAAAGTACGAAATGAAGATCAGGGTGCGGCATTTAAAATCAGTTTGAAAACATATGAGGAGAACATAGATGTGGTTTGATGGAGAAACGGTAAAGCTAAGGGAAGAGAAACGTCTTCTTCAAGAACAATGCGACGGGCTCAAAGCAGAATTAGAGCTTTATAAAGAGATTGCCGCACTCAGCGATAAAGAGGCTGTCGTCGTAGTCAATGCTCAGGGCGAACCGATTTTTTTCAATACACAAGCTCAAGATATTACGAATAAAGAGGCTGTTATACGGGAACTTTCTAAAGGGCTGTCCGAAATTATTGTCGGCGAGTGTGAAGCTTCGGTAAAAAGTAAAAGTTTGAGCCAAGGGATGAAGGGGTTCATTTTACACAAATCATCGGTTGTCGGCGGCGAAGATAACGGATTGCTGGATATGCATCAGCAGAGTATTAAAGGGGCATTGAATGCAACCCAAAAAGTTTTTATGGATATTCTTGAAAAACTGAAAGATATGGTTCAACAGTCTCGTGAAACGGCGGAAGGCTCTGTCGAGGGGCTGAAAATTGCGAATCGTGTTGATGAGTATATGAATAAACTGGCGGAACTGATGGAGGGGACCCTCTCGACGACGGCAAGTCTTGTCTCGCGCTCAAACGAAGTTTCCAATGTCATTGCCCTGATCAAAGATATTGCCGATCAAACCAATCTTCTTGCGCTTAATGCGGCTATTGAAGCGGCGCGTGCGGGCGAGCACGGACGAGGGTTCGCCGTTGTCGCCGATGAGGTACGCAAACTCGCTGAGAGAACCCAAAAAGCGACGAAAGAGATTGAAATCGTTATTCAGACGATGCAGCAAGATACCAACGAGATTGAATCCGCAACCGAAGAACTCTCCGGCATTGTTGCAAGCACAAAAGAGGAAGTATCGCAACTCAGCAGCCGTATGGCCGTTTTCCAGCGTAACTCATCGCGCAGTGTCTATGAGATCATGGATATCAGCAACTATATTTTCAGCAACTTGGCAAAGATCGACCATGTTATTTTCAAAAATAACGTCTATGCGTTCTTGTTCGGTCAAGCAAACGAGTTTAAACCGGTAGATCACCATAACTGCCGATTAGGCAAATGGTACGATGCCGGTATCGGAAAAGAGCAATTCGGTCATCTTAAATCGTACGGATTGCTGGAAAAACCGCATGCCTCCGTCCATGCACAAGCCAACGCCTTGATCGCCGATTGCGGAGAGGGGAAAAAATTATGCTCGCGTACTCAAATCGAGCAGCGTATCAAAACGATTGAAGAGGCGAGTCACGGTGTTTTTGAAGCGCTGGATATCTTGGTCGCCGAGAAATCGGAAGATTTGATGGGAAGTGCGATTAATCAATTGTTTGGAGGGTTAAAATGATACGTTTGTTAATAGTCGATGATGAGCCGTCTATCGGAACAATGTTGGAAAAAGCATTGGGGCGTTCGGGTGATTTTAAAATCACCTACATAGACAATCCGATCAATGCGCTTAGCCGTTTTCGCACCGGAGAGTACGATGGGGTGTTGCTTGACATTATGATGCCTCAAAAAGACGGGTTGAGTGTCCTGGAAGAGATCAAAGCCAAAGATTCGGAATGCGTTGTAGTGATGATGACTGCCTATTCGACATTGGACAAAGTTTTGCAAAGTCATAAAGTCGGGGCGGACCACTATTTGCTCAAACCGTTTGATTCTCTCGCAAGTGTAGAGAAAAAAATTCGTGAACTTGTAAAACCGCGTTCATAACTATTTTAAAGGGAGATTCATCTCCCTTTTTTTTTATAATCAAATTTTATACCTTAGTAACTTAGTATGAATACTTGACAATAGGAAAATAGTCTATTAAAATGGTGGAAAATTTAGGAGGAAACTATGGCTCAACAATGCCCTTTGATTTTTCGTCAAGTCGATGCGACGGTTACACGGATCAATACACTATTTGTAATACTTAGTATTATCGGATTTTTGTTGATGGACAATATACTAGTTTTGATTTTTTTGATTATCGATTTTTTCCTCCGTTTATACGGATACAAACAGTTTAGTCCCATTAACAGACTCTCTGTATTCATTCAGCGAAAATTATCGCTTAGCATTAAAATGGAAGATGCGGGAGCAAAGCGTTTAGCAGCGTTTTTCGGGCTCGTATTCAGTATCGTTTTAGCGATAGCTTCGGTACTTAACCTGCAACCCGTTATTACAATTATTGCAGGGATATTTCTATTTTGTGCGTCTTTAGAGCTATTTTTCGGTTACTGCATTGCCTGTAAGATTTACTACATCGCCAAAAAAATCTATCCGAGAGGGTTTGAATAATGGCAGCTCTCTCATCCAAAGCGATCTACGGGCTTGCCGCAATGCATGTACTTGCGCATGCTCCGCATGCTCGAGCAATGCAGGTGAGAGAAATTTCGGCGATGACCAAGATATCTCACGGCTATCTGGAACAGCTTCTTTCTATTTTGCGGAGAAATAATCTCGTCAGCAGTTTCCGCGGAGCCTCAGGGGGGTATAAACTCTCTAGGGCCGCACATGAAATAGAGGTAATTGAAATTATTGAAGCATTAGAGGGGCCGTTTTATAAAATTGAAGGGAATATTGGATCTAGTCTGATCTTGCAATATTTCTGGGGAGACATCGAAGAGAAGATGCGCTCCCTTTTTGGAATGAAGCTCTCCGAAGTCGATCAAGCGTACCAGCCTCATTACTATGAAATTTAAGACGTATTAAGTATTAATACGTCCGTTTTGATTCAATAAGTTTTCGTTTTTCCATCATCATGACTTCGATTTCATGAGCATTTTTTCCGTTATAGACCTGTTCAACCAATAGATTGCTTTTCTCATAAACTTCTTGATAAAAATCCTGTAATGTTGACCCTTTTTTACTCCCCGTATTCGTTTTGTAAAAAGGTTCGACCCGGAGTTTTTCTTTCGGGGCGTATTTGGCTAAAACCGCTTCGCTTGCTTTGTTGATGCGCATAATCTTCTCATTTGTTTAGATGATTTCATACAAGCAAATAGCGTGCCTAATTTGACGAGTGGCAACATCCGTCATTTATCGGGTAAAATACCTCTATGACTATTTCATCTTTAATTCTTATCGGTGCTTCTACCGGCGGGCCGGGGAGGATTTACTCGATTCTCTCGGCGCTGGAGAACCCTTTTCCCGGAGCGGTTATCATTGCTCAACATATGAGCGCCCCGTTTGTCCCGAGTTTTATCCACCAGCTCCAATCGATCACATCGCTTCCGATACGCTCTGTTGACGAACCTCAAAAGATAGAGCAGGGGCATATTTATGTCTGCTCCGTTACCTCCGAGCTTGTTCAAAGAAGCGGAGAGATATGGCTTGAACCGATGGAAGAGGGAGATTATCCCTATAACCCCCAAATCGATCGCCTGTTTGCCTCCGCATCATTTTTACCCGCTGTACTGAAACGGCTGGGGGTAATATTGACCGGGATCGGCGATGACGGAGCGTTTGGATCGTTATCGCTTTACGAATCAGGGGGCAAATGTCTTTTTGAGAGTGAAGAGAGCGCTATTGTTTATGGGATGCCGCGCCGTGCGAAAGAGCTTGTACCTAGCGGTGATATCGGATCGATTGATGAGATTATTGAGCGGATCAAAGACTTCGGAGGCGTTCATGTTTAGGTGGCTAAGAGCAAAAAAAATGTCTGCCCCGCAAGAAAAGATGATTCAGAACGTGGAAAATTTTGTGAATCCGAAAGCCGTATTGACTAAATTTACCAATGTTACCGGTATCCACTTTAATCATAAAGAGTCGATTACGACGTCAAAGCTGATCCATTTTTGTCGGAATCATCATATCACCTCTTTTGATGAGTTATATTCGTGTCTCGAAAGCGACCCGGATATCCTCGAAGCGTTGATCAATCTTCTTACTGTTAATGAAACCTATTTTTTCAGAGAATCCCGCCAAATCTATTTTTTAATCGAGAAAGTAGTGTTGAACAACGATAAAGTACGTATTTTATGTGCTCCCGGTTCTACCGGAGAAGAACCCTACTCGATTGCAATGGCGTTAGTGGACGCCGGTGTTCAAGCAAACCGAATTGAGATCGTTTCTTTGGATATAAACAGTGATGTTACCGTTTTGGCCAAAGAGGGGCTCTACAATGCACGATCTTTGCATAAAACGCCGTTGTCATTGCAAGAAAAATATTTTACCAAAGCACAGAGCAGTTTTAAAATCAGTGATGAGATCAAGCAACTAGTGAGTTTTCGTACCCTCAATCTTTTTGATGATCGACTTTTTGAGCTGGGGGTATTCGATACGATTTTTTCACGTAATATGCTGATCTATTTTGATGAATCGACCGTTATCCGAGCTATTGAGCGATTAGGACGACTTGCGCGCGATAAAGAATCGTTACTCTTTTTCGGACATGCCGATTTCATCAAAACACCTCCTTCTTTAATCGAGCATTATAAAGAGGGGATTAAATTTTATACGGTCGCTTAAAATCCTTCGTTGAGGACATACCACAACCGATCCACCTCTTTGTCGTCTAAAAAAAGGGTTGAAGCGTGGGTATATAGCCATTCAAGACCTTTAGGGTTGATCGAGAGGGTATGGGAACAGTTCTGATGAGCGGGTAAAAAAGCCCGTATGAGCGATATCTCATTCTCGATAGGGTGGTCACAGAAAAAACAGTTGAGTTCTCGGTGAAGCCTCCCCTCGTGATCGAGGATGCGAACGTATGCTTCGATGGCAACGCGTTTTGGATTTTGATCTCTCCAGCGTAGCGATGCATCGTTGAGAAGCTCGAAATAAAAAGTTCCGATTGATTCCGAGTCTTTGAGATGAGGGTGAAAGAGGGTGATAAACTGCTGCCACAGACGAAGCCGTTCGTATTGAGCCATCCATGGAAATCCTAAATGGATGACGTCTTTCATTCGCGGGATCGAAGACTTTACCGAGTGCTCTGCTTCGTAATCAATTTTGAATCCCATATTGATAGGACTGTGGCGTGCTCCGTAGAAGCGATAAAGGGTCTGTAAGCTTTCCTCGGCTATGATACTGACAATCATATCTTCTTCGCGGGCACGGTTGAGTTTGATAATAAAGCCCTGCATTTCTGATTCTACTTTACACGTTTCTTTTTAAAATATTCGTTACTTCCCGTCATTTTAACCTTTTTTAACCTGAGTGTTGTTAAAATAAGGAAATTTCATCTTCCTTTAAACTACTTATGTTTAAAAAGAGATTAAAAAATATCAATTTGCCGAAATTTTTGGTGAAAGGTGACGATTAGAGTGGAATACCAAGACCTATTACGATCATTTAAAGATAACTGCGGATTCGGTTTGATTGCAAATATTAAAAACCGTCCTTCGCATGAAAATCTGGAAAACGCTATTACCGCGTTAGAGCGTATGATGCACCGCGGAGCGGTAGCCGCTGACGGTAAAACAGGGGACGGAAGCGGTTTGCTCCTCTCCCTTCCGCATGAGTTTATGCGCTCAGCCGCACAGGATGCGGGAGTTGAGCTTCCTGAAATGTATGCGGTTGCCGTGGTTTTTACCCGTGATCCGTCTGCATTGGTGCGCTTTGAACAAATTTGTACTGCCAATGATCTTAAGGTTGTTTTGGATCGTGTTGTCCCTATCGATACGAATGCTCTCGGAGAGCAGGCTCTTGCCTCATTGCCGGAGATTCACCATATCTTTATTACCGCGAACTCGTTAATGGCAAGCCAACGTTTTGATGCGTTGCTCTATCTCAGCCGTAAAGAGATCGAACAC
>NZ_JAHFAQ010000024.1 GCF_023250475.1 Sulfuricurvum sp.
TCGCCATGACAAAAAAGACGACACTAATGTCGCGTGAGGCGAAAATGGCCGATAATACCGTTTTGATGTCGGGCGTTTTGTTCTTTGCTTTTGCCAAAAATTACTCTTCTAAAATAGCTTCGAGGGTCAGGATGCCTAAAAAAGCATCCACTTTCCCTTGCAATCGGTTCAAAAACGGCCATAAACCGCAACTCATTGCTTTGTTAGAGGGGCAGTCTTCTTGTGAGGGAGAACAGCTAAATACCGCAGGGCTTTTTCCCTCAGCGGCTTCCATCACCTCCAATACGGTAATATCACGAGAATGACGGGCAAGCTCAAAGCCTCCGTTGACCCCTTTATAGGAGTTAAGAATCCCTTGTCGTGCCAAAGATTGGAGGATTTTAGCTAAAAAACTTTTAGAAATATCAAGTTCTTTAGAGAGGGTATCCGCATCGAGAGGATGTCCCGCTTTGGCTAAAACGATCAGCGACAACAATGCGTATTCACTCGCTTTCGTCATTAGCATCTAAAAACATCCTCCGGTAATCAAAAGGTTATTATAGCCAAAAATCATAAGAGGGCACTTGCGGATAAATTTAGCGTAAAACTGAAAAAATTCCGCTATAATTCCGACCCTGCTTGAAAAAACTGTTTTTCGAGTAAATTAACTACCCATCAGGAGGCTATTATGGCTTTAGATACGGCGAACAAAACGCAAATTATCAAACAATACCAAAGAACTGAAGGTGATACCGGTTCAAGCGAAGTACAAATCGCACTTCTCTCAACGCGTATCGCTGCTCTTACTGAGCATTTGAAAACATTCAAAAAAGACCATTCATCACGTCTTGGTCTTTTGAAATTGGTTGGTCAGCGTCGTCGTTTGATGCGTTATTTGAAACGTACAAACCGCGAAAGCTACAACAAATTAGTTACTGATCTCGGAATCCGCGACAACATCTAAGTTTTCTTCGATATTTCCCCCTGCGGGGAAAACCTCTTTTTCCTCATTCATACATCTAAAATTCTTTTCAAGCCCCTAAAACTGAAACAAATGATTTAACTCCGCTCAAACCTTGCAACCGTTGCTGAATAAGGTATACAATAAACTCCATTGGATAATAAATTAAAAAGGAGAAAGAGCAATGGAAGAGAAACACTCTAAAAATCTTACATCGATATCCTTAATTATTCTAGCCGTTTTCGCCGTGCTAGCTTTCATCGCTCTTCTCATCTATTCAAAGTTTGAAGACAAAGAGAGCAATGAAACGCAAAATAGGTACCATTCGGAGATAAAAAATATTGAAAAATATTTGAGTGACGGAAACTGTACTCAAGCCGTCTTAGAATACGATCAGGCAAAAGTGACCCGTCACGATATAGAAAAAAGAGGGCTTTACTACAGTTTTTATTCCCATGCGAAAGAGGCTCACGTTATCGGAATAGCGGAGTGTTTCGCAAACAAGAAAGAGTTTACTACTGCGGTACGTATCCTCGATAGCGAAGCGGGAGATGATCCCGATTCACTTTTAAAGGCATCCGCTATTTACATTAGTGCGGGAGAGTTGGCAAAAGCGCAAGAAGCACAACGTAAGGCTGCCAAATATTAAACGTCGTGGTGATAATGCTCCAGCATCCGTTTGTACTCTTCATAGACCTGTTGAGGGGTCAGAGAGGTTTTATACATTTTTAAAATTTGTCGTATAAAATCGATAGGATATTCGATTGAGAGACCTGCATTCCGGGCATAAATCTTAGCCAGTGTTTCGTACATCCCCTCATAAACTTCAGGTTCCTCGGTTTTGAGACGTTTGAGATTCTCTTCGGCTTGAATCAGTTTGGCATCATTAAATTCGCCCCGCTCGTTGATCGTTTTGCGAATTTCGACATACTCTTTCAAATTTTTACGATTGAGGACGTAATCGGTAAAAGTTTCTATGAGTGACATTTATACTCCTTTATTCGTTTTGATAATTTTACGCTTTAAGTATAGCAACAGTATAGCAGTGAAAAATCTTTATATCAAACCCCGAAAATCTTCTTTGCCCGCTCCAAATCTTCCACCGTGTCGATTCCGAATCCTGCACTCGCCACTTTGACCATCGAGATTTTTTTGCCGTGGTAGAGAGCGCGGAGTTGTTCGAGTTTTTCGATGTCCTCCAGCGGTGCTTCGCCGAGGGCGCAGAAATCATGGAGCGATTTTTTCGTAAATCCGTAAATCCCGATATGGCCGAAATAGTTCGCCTCTCCGCTGCGGTTAAACGGGATCGGTGAACGGGAAAAATAGATGGCGTTGTGATCGACATCGGTGATAACTTTGACCAAATTGGGGTCTTGCGCCTATTCGGTATTGATCGCGTTGTAGCAGCTTCCCATTATGAACGGAGCATTTTGCGCTTTGAGGGCATTGAGACGCTCGATCAGGAGCTCAAGCACTTCCGTCTCGATAAACGGCTCATCGGCTTGGACGTTGATGATGAGTTCATCATCGCTTACGTCGATGATCTGAGCGCATTCATTGATCCGGTCGGTTCCGCTTTTATGCGTGGTCGAGGTGAGGCGTGCTTCGATACCGTGTGCAGTACAGATTTCGAGGATTTTTTCATCGTCGCACGCGACCACTACGCGATCGATGGATGCTACCCGCTTGGCGGTACGGATCACCATCGGTAAACCGCCGATGTCGGCGAGTACTTTTTCGGGGAAGCGGGTTGATGCGAGACGGGCAGGGATGATAATCATAGTTAAACCTATTGAGAGATATAATTACCCAAATAATAACGCAAAGAGTCGTAAATGCTCCTTTATCAACCCGACGGCGGCTACTGTTACAACAGCGATTCTATCTTGCTGTACGGGTTTATTTCCCGTTTTTCCCCGCGGGGAAAAATGCTCGATGTCGGAACGGGATGCGGAATCGTCGGATTGCTGGTGGCGCGCGATTTTCCCGAAGTAACACTAGAAGGGTCCGAAAAACAGAGCCTTTATGCGGAATTTGCCCGTCGTAATGCCGTGATCAATAACATCGGCTATACTCTTCATGAAGGAGATTTTTTGGAACTTGGCGGTCACGGAACGTACGACTGCATTGTCTCTAATCCCCCCTTTTACCATGAAGGCTCAGCCCGCTCCGAAAACCCGATCCTCCATCAGGCTCGCTACAACGTTCATCTTCCGATTGAACCGTTTGTCACCAAAATATCGAAACTTTTGAAATCCTCCGGCGAAGCGGTAATCTGTTACGATGCACGTCAGTTCGCTGAACTTTGCAGTGCTTTTGAGAGTAGAGGATTAAGAGTCGTTGAGGTACAATTCGTACACTCTAAAGCGGATCGTCCCAGTATACTGGTGATGATCCATATTAAGAAAAACAGTAAATCGGCGCTTACCGTCTTGCCTCCGCTTATAACGTTTGAGGAAGAGGGTAAGTATACTTCGGCCGTGCAGGCCATTTACGATAAAGCAAAGGCGCACAGTATCAAATGTCCGATTACATGACACAAGAAGGCTTCACTTACGCATTCGATCCCTCCGCGTGTGCTTCGTGCGGCGGAAACTGTTGTACGGGAGAGAGCGGTAATATTTTCGTATCTGTCACTGAAATCGCCTCAATCGCAAAACTTTTGGAGATGGAAGAGGGAGAATTTCGGCGTACCTTCTTGCGGAAAGAGGGGTTTCGTTTTTCGCTCAAAGAGAAGATCATAAAGGGTTCGTACGACTGTGTATTTTTTGACCGTTCACGCAACGGGTGCGCTATATACGAAGCCAGACCGCTGCAGTGCCGAACGTTTCCGTTTTGGGATTATTTTCGCCATCGCATCGATGAACTAAAAGCTGAGTGTCCGGGGATAATCCATGATTAAATATCTGTTGGCTGTCATTGTAACGAGCTGTATCGTCAGTGGCGCACCTAAGAGTGTGCAAAATACCAATTTGTTGGAAGATACCTTTTCCCTTTACGCCCTCGATGCGCAAATGCGTCAAAAATATCACCAATCTTCCGGTTTTTTTGCGGAACTCTACAAGCAAACCTCCAAAAAAGAGTATCTTTATCAGTCGTTGCAGATGCTGGAACAAGCCAACGATATCAAAACGCTCTCAAAACAGCTTGCAGCGGCGCTTATAGCATTGCCCGAAGATGAGACGTTAAAACGGTTTGAAATTATTGTTTTGCTCAAAGGGGGAAATTTTGCTGAAGCATCACAAAAAGCCCTTATTCTCAGCGAAAAAAGCAATCAGGCCGCTAATTATCTTTTGTATGCCGAAGCACGTTTGAAACTGGGCGAGTATGCCGATGCGGTAGCAACTCTCAAAAAAGCGTATGCCCTGAATTACGATGAAACGACGGCGGAGAGGATAGCTTTGATCCAATACACGCAATTGGGAGAAAAAAATGAGGCCATCCATTTTTTAAAAGAGCATATCGGAACGCACGGAAACTCTCAAATCCTCGGTAAGAGATTGGGAAGTCTATACGCTGATGGAGGGGCATTGGACGATGCGGCTGTGATGTATGAGCAGGCGTATGAAGCGTATCAAGATCCCGCATCTGCCGAAGCGGCTCTCAAAATTTATCTCTATCAACAAAACTTTTCTAAAATGACGGCATTGTTAGAGAAATCCCATACCAATGATTCTCTTTTGCTTGATATTTATGTCAAAGTCAAAGCTTTTGATAAAGCCTCTGCTCTTGCACAAACGCTGTATGAACGAGAAGACAATCCGCTGTATCTTGCACAAAGCTCTGTGTTTAAATACGAGGGGGCAGAAAATCGTAAAGATCCGGCTTTGCTTACGAGCGTTATCGAAGGGTTGAAAAAAGCCAATACAGATTTGGAAGAGCCGCTGTATCTAAACTATTTGGGCTATTTGATGATTGATCACGATGTGAACGTAACCGAGGGGATGGGGTATGTCCAACGAGCCCTCGAAAAACAGCCCGATTCACCCTTTTATCTTGATTCTCTGGCGTGGGGAAAGTATAAAATGGGTGAGTGTGTCGAAGCATTACGTCTGATAAAGCAGGTTGAATCGATGATCGGTACAGATGAAGATGAGGTAAAAGATCATCTCAAAGCGATTGAAAAATGTAAAACCAAGGAGAAAAACTAATGATTTTAGACGATATCATCAAAAAAACCAAAGAAGATTTAAAAGAGCGGGAAGCCAAATTCAGTATGGAGTGGCTTGGACGCTCGTTGGCGTTTAATGCACGTGCTCCTCGTGATGTCCGCCCTTTCTTGACTTCGACTCCCCAAGAGCCGTACCGCATTATTTCGGAAGTGAAAAAAGCCTCTCCGTCCAAAGGGGTGATCCGTGAAGATTTCGATCCCGTAGCGATCGCTCAAGCGTATGAACGCGGCGGCGCCAACGCCATTTCGATCCTCACCGAACCCCATTTCTTTCAAGGAAATCTTGATTATTTGGCAGAAATTCGCCGTTACGTCAGTATCCCTCTTCTTCGTAAGGATTTTATCGTCTCTAAATATCAGCTCCTTGAAGCCCTCGTCTATGGAGCCGATTTCGTCCTCCTCATCGCGGCCGCTCTTTCTACGAGCGAGCTCAAAGAGCTGCTAAACTATACCCGTCATTTGGGAATGGAAGCATTGGTTGAAATTCACGATAAATCGGAATTGACCAAAGCGATTACGGCGGGTGCCGATATTATCGGAATCAATCACCGCAACCTTCAGACGTTTGATATGAATATGAATCTCAGTTACGATTTAATCCCCCTTATCCCTAACGGTAAAATCATTGTTGCCGAAAGCGGTATCTATGAACACGGTCAATTGGAAGATTTGAGCAAAGCGGGTGTCGATGCCTTTTTGGTCGGAGAGTCTCTCATGCGTCAGGATGATGTAGAATCTGCACTAAAAACTTTAAAAAACGGATAAAATTTTATTAAATGTGATTTTTTAATGACCAAAAAATGGTATATTTAGACGGTACCAAGCAACGATTGCTGTAAAAGTAATCATACAATGGCAACAAATAACACTAATTAGGGTCATTCGGATGAAGCAGAGGGTCAAAACATTTTTTGGAATATTTTTGATCCTTGCCGCTTTTGGAATAATCCTAAGTTTGGCATTTCCCGCATTGAGTGACCCAAAACATGCCGGACGAAGCGAAGATCGCAGGAGTGTCGATTTCCCTTTTTTAAAAGGGGAGACTTCAGAGCTTGTATTGGTCTATTTCGGGTATGTAGGATGTACCCGTGTTTGTACCCCTGCATTGAATGATTTGGCCGACATTTACGAGGTGATACAAACCAAAGAGTTTAAGCATATCCCCTCTGTATGGTTTGTCAATATGACTCCTGAGATGGACCCATCATCGGTGCAAAGCTGGGCGGCGCATTTTGACAAACGATTCAAATCGTATGCTCCTACAGAAAGGGAGCTTAGCGATATGGTGCATACGCTCAATCTGGTCTATACCAAGATGGGTATAGAAGCGGAACATATGCCCTATACGTATTTACTCCGTAAAAAAGGGGTTAACTATGAATTGGTCTACATTTATACCTCTTCGCCTTACAACCGATCGTTAATTCTAGAAGACATAGGAGTGTTACAATGAATTTGCATTTTCTTTTTCCGGCACAGGATCCCTCTTTAAGCCCTGAAATAAAGGAGAGATTGAAAGCCGATTTTATCAAAGCCGACAAGTTTATGGTTCTTATCGGAGTCCTTGCTTTTGTTACGGTCGCCTTTATTACCTCTGTCCGTTATTCAACCTATCAGTTTGGAATAATCAACGGAGCGATAGCTCTTGCCTTCATTGTTATTGCTTATTTGGGATTTCGGGGAACAACACTCGGACGCAGTATCATCGGGGTCGCCCTTTCAATCTTTCCGATGATTATGATCCAACAACAGCTCGGAATGATCGAAATGCACTTTGGATTATTTGTTATCGCGGCATTCTTGGCGATCTACAAAGATATTCTCCCAATTGTCCTAGCTACGGTAGCGGTAGCCTTTCACCACATTGTCTTTTTTATCCTTCAGTTGAACCATGCGAGTATGTTCGGTTTGGATATTATTGTATTTTCAAGCGGCTGTGATATTTGGATTTTATTGACCCACATCGTTTTGTTTGCAACACAGGTTGTCGGACTTGCTTATATTATTGTGACAAAAGCTCATCAGTTTATCCAAAGCAGCCAGCTACAACTTCAAGCGGATAACAATGTCAAAATGCTCGAAGCGGGAATACGGGAAGATGCAATGATGGTGAATGAAGCCGTTACAATCGCTGCTGAAGTTTCTAAAGGCTCAATTGAGCGTACATTGAGCGCCAATCCTTCTAATCCGCAACTCAAAGAGCTTCGTGAAGTATTTAACAGCATGATTAGCTCATTGCGTCAAATGGTGGGACAGGATCTTCAGGAGATTACCCGTGTTGTCGAATCGTACGGAAAACTTGATTTTACGCAGCGTATTCATCAAAGCAGCGGGAAAATTGAGCAGCTGGTGAACAAGTTGGGGGATGATATTTCCGCGATGCTCCGCACGAGTTTAAATAACGGAACATCGATGGAAGAGAATGCTCATCGTCTTAAAAAGAATGTAGAAGAGTTGGATAATTCGTCTCAAAAACAAGCTACAGAAATTCAAAAAACGTCACACGAAGTTGATCGAATGACACAAAGCGTCGGGGATGTTCTCCAAAAAACACAAGAGGTAATACGCCAGTCCGATGATATCAAAATGATTATCACCATTATCGGGGATATTGCCGATCAAACCAATCTTCTTGCCCTTAATGCCGCAATCGAAGCGGCACGTGCGGGAGAACACGGAAGAGGTTTCGCCGTAGTTGCGGATGAAGTTCGCAAACTGGCTGAACGTACCCAAAAATCGCTTTCGGAAATCAATGCCAATGTCGGAATTTTGATCCAGTCCATTACCGATATCGGTGATGCTATTGAGGGACAAGCCAAAGGGATCAATGAAATTAATAAAATTGTCTCCGGATTTGAAGAGGAAACAAATAATAATGCGGATATTGCCAAAAATACCGATGCTATAGCGAATGAGGTATTTGTAATGGCGGATCGTGTTCTAAGTGATGTCAAAATGAAAAAGTTTTAGTCGTCAATCTGGAACGATAAATGAATACAAACTATTTAATTCACAAGTTTAATGTTATAATAATTTAATTTATCGTCAGGAATTTTAATGGAATCTTATACAACGTACAAGCGCCTTATTGCGAAGACGGTTATTATCTCGTTATTGACCAGTTTGGCAGTCGCATTTTTGTACGGTTTGTATATTAAAAAGCAGGCAATTGACGATCTTGCCCGCGTAGATGCCCGTAAAACCAGTCGATTGGCATTTGAAGCTCTCTATTCTGCCATGGAAAAAGGGTGGAGCAAAGAAGAGCTTGACGCTATTATCGTGCGGCTTAACGATGTAGAGCCTCAAATGCGGATCAATGCCTATCGCAGCCCTATTGTTGCAGAACTATTCGGCGATCGTATCAATGATAAGCAGATCCGTGAGCACGACCCGATGGTGGCTGATGCCATGCGGGGCGAAGAGATATTGACGGGAGATGAAGAGATCCGTTACCTTTATCCGATTGTCGTTAAGCAAAAATGTATCGCATGTCATACCAATGCAAAAATAGGAGATATCAACGGCGTTATCGATGTCCGTTTTCCGGTCGCAAATCTCAAGATTTCATTGACGATGATGATCAACTCATTTATCATCTTTTTTATCCTCTTTACGGTTGTAATTTTCGCTTTTTTGTATTACAAGCTAAACACATTGCTTGTCCAACCGATCAAGCAGTTTATTTTGATGATACAGGATATTATCAGCAATAACGATATGGCAAAGCGAGTCAGTCTCAAAACGAAAATTTTGGAAGTCAAAAATATTGAAAACTATTTCAATAAAATGCTTGATTCGATTCAAGATTACTATGAAAAACTCCAAGAACTCTCTGACCGTGACTATCTTACCGGACTTTATAACCGCCGAAAGTTTGAAGAATTTTTGAGTTATGAAGTTAAACGTTCCGTACGTAACAGCCATAAATTTACGGTCTTGATGATTGATTTGGATAATTTTAAATATATTAACGATACTTACGGGCATGCTTCCGGAGATTTGGTACTCAAAGAGGTAACCAATATTTTTAGCGCCAACCTCCGTAATGCCGATGTTTTAGCCCGTATCGGAGGAGATGAATTTGCGGTCATATTACCCGAAACACCGTATGAAAACGGATATGTCGTAGTTGAGAAACTCCGTTCAAGTCTTGAAGCGACCCCGATTTCGTTGATGTTTGATCAGGTTTCCTTAACGGCCAGTTTCGGAATCGCGGAATATCCTGAACAGGGAGAAAATATCGAATCACTCCTTACAGGGTCAGATTTGGCAATGTACAAAGCTAAGCGTGCCGGAAAAAATACAATTGCACGTGCCGATCAAAGTGATCAGGAAATGGCGAGCGAAATTCAGAAAAAAGGGGAGTTCCTACGCCGTGCTATCGATGAAGATCGGGTTGAACCTTTTGTTCAGCCGATATACAATGTACAAAGCGGAGATATATTCGGCTATGAAGTTTTGGCACGTATTCGTGACGGTCAGCGCTATATGGCGGCAGGGCAATTTATCGAAGTCGCTGAAAGTCTCGGATTTGCCCCTAAAATCGATCAGATAATTCTGACAAAAGGGTTGAGTGCGCGTGAAGAGATGGGATTGTGGGATAAACGTTTTTTCTTTAATCTCTCAACCAAAAGCTTATTCGGCGGGAATTATGTTGACGTTATTGAAGAACATTACAAGCGAAACCCACATCCGGAAAAAAATACGGGTGTCACCATCGAAATTTTAGAGCGAGAAGCGATTCATAATGTTAACGGACTAATGGATATTATTGAAGAGCTGAAGCAAAGAGGGATCAGCTTTGCATTGGATGATTTCGGTTCAGGATTTTCCTCGTTTGTCTATCTTAAATATTTTGCCGTCGATTTTGTCAAAATTGACGGGGAGTTTGTCAAAAATATTGTTGTGAATGAGAAAGACCGTATCTTTGTGAAACATATTCATCAAATAGCCAAAGAGTTTGGTAAAGAGACAATCGCAGAGTATGTTGAAGATGAAGAGACACTCGAAATCCTAAAAGAGATCGGTGTCGATTATGCACAGGGGTTCCATTTCGGTCGCCCGCACCAGCTGGCTAAAGTTTAGCTCAAAAGCGCTTTAGCGCACTCGTTGATCCGTTTTCCGTCAGCCTGAGCGCCGAGTGATTTGGAAGCGGCACCCATTACCCGTCCGATATCTTTCATCGTCTGCGCACCTGTTTCTGCAATAATCGCACGAATGGCAGACTCTAACTCTTCGTTGCTCAATTGCGCCGGCAGGTACGTTTCGAAGATAGCCGCTTCGGACGCCTCTTTTTCATACAAATCTTCACGTCCTGCATCACGGTATTGAGACATGGCATCCTGACGCTGTTTCACCTGTTTTTGGATAATTTTAATGATGTCATCATCACTCAGTTCTTTGCGTTCATCCACTTCAATTTGTTTCATGGCGCTACTAAGAAGACGCAAAGCATCACGCAACGGTCCGTTTTTCTCTTTCATGGCTGTTTTGATATCATTACTGATTTGTTCTTTTAAACTCATACCTGATCCCTTGGAACTATTTTTGCTTATTATAGCTAAATATGATCCGGATGGAATAATGCGCATACCACTCTACTTATCGATACTTTCTGCGTCATTGTTGCTTAGCGGATGTAATGCCCATACGGTTGATCCCGAGATTTCCTTTTCTCCTCCCAAATACGTTGAAGAGATGCCCTCGCGGGAAGAAGAAAACAGTTTTGTCGCCCGAGGCAGTTTGTTTGGACAAGGGGACAGTCCTTTGTTTTCCGATCATAAAGCAATGCACGTCAATGATATTGTCACGGTTGTGATTTCGGAAACGGCAAGCAGTTCCAATGTCGGTAAAAAAGCCCTCTCAGAAGCCGACACCATGGGATTGAACGGTGGAATATTCTCTTCTGCGGGGGGGAATTCTGCCGTCAATTCTGCGGTAGGAAAGCTCAACGGGTTGGCGAATATCGGATTTAATGCGGGGTCTACATCAAACTATGCGGGCTCGGGCTCATCGACAAAGAATGCCTCATTTACAACAACCGTATCGGCTCGTATCGTAAAAGTGATGGCGAACGGGAACTATTTTATTACCGGTCGCCGTGAAATCATGGTAGATGATCAAAAACAGATTATGCAGCTGAGCGGTGTTATTCGACCGTACGATATTGATCAAAATAATCAGATTAATTCGGCAAAAGTTTCTGATGCCAAGATTCTTTATGCGAACGAAGGGGATGTTGACCGCTCAACCAATCAAGGATGGGCGAGTAAAATGGTTGGAGCAGTCTGGCCGTTTTGATTATTTAAACGCGGCCGGAACAAAGTGCCGACTCACTGCGCTCACTTCAGCAGTGGGCTCACCCACAGTGGATACTAGCGGATCATCTGCATCGGATCGATGTGAGCGTTGCGCTGCGTTACCTGGAACATCAACTCTCTTCCTACTCGACCGATAATGGCCCCTTGTTTAAGACGTTTACCCACCTCTACGGTAGGGGCTATGACATTTAGATGCGCATAGATAGTATGAAGACCGTTGTCGTGTTCGATAATAATGACATTTTCAAGCATTGCCGTCGGTTTTGCTAGAATAACTTTGCCGTTAAGTACCGATTTGACTTTGGCATCGGCCTCGGTTGGACGGAGGGATACGGAGTCATTAAAGATTTTGATACCGTAGATCGGATCGGTATACGGACCGAACCGTTTGGTTACGACATAGCCATCCAGAGGAGCAATCGTCCGTTCACCGGAATAGGCGGCAACGGTAGAGGGGCTGTACTGAGCAACCGCTTGCTGAACGTCAGCCGGAACCGGTTTGCTCCCCGGTTTTTGAAGAATAAGCTGAGGAGGCGCTTTTTTAGGTTTAAGCTCTTCACGTTTGATGATATTGAGGCTGGCAAGGGTATTTTGGAGAGAACGCTGCTGGTTTAGGATTTTATCCAGTGATTTTTTATATTCACTTTTCTCTTTTTCAAGTTGCGCGATCGCTTTTTCGTTCTCTTTTTTGGTCTCTAAAACTTTGTTTTTTTGTTGGTCTATGACGGCAATCGATTGTTTAAGCACGGTTGTCTTGGATGCGAGGCCGGTTATTTTTTCATTATTTGAAAGGAAAAGGGCATTGAGGTCTTTGATCTCTTGATTGATCTGCTTTAGATGGAGCTTGAGTGCCTCTTCGGTAATAATCGCATCCGCCTCTTTTGCCCGGTCATCGTTGATCAATAATGAAATTGAGGTATTGCGAGCGATTGCAAAAACGAGTCTTTGTTCAATATCATTTTGGGTTTTGATAAGAAAATTCTGCTGTGTTTCAAGCCCTTTAAGGGTCGATTTGTTGGATTGATATACCGTCTCTTTGGATTGCAGCTCTTCGACAAGGGAGTTGATATGCTCTTGCTGGGTTCCGACGATCTGACGTTGTTGAATGATTTTGGATGCGGTTTCTGCCAGTTTGGCGTTTAGGGTAGAGTATGTTTGTTTCGTTTCAATCAGTTTTTTTGCAGTCGTTTGAATTTTTTCGTCGATTTTCGCCGAATAGAGCGAAGCGGAGAGCAAAGAGATGAGAATCAGGGAAAAAGGGGTTTTCATTTATTCCTCTTCTTCGCTTCCGATGACGATCGTTAACGTAAGAATAATAGAAACTCCCAACGCAATGATCAGTGAGCGCAGAGCATCATTAAGAAAATCGAAAAGTTGAATGCTGATACCGACGGTTCGCAGTAAAAGATCCATCCAACCGTATTGTTCAATCACAAAAAATGCAAGACACAAGACGATAGTAGCGATAATCGCATCAACGATAGCCAGTCGAAAGAGTACGGCAGAACGGAGCCAAACGGGTGCACCGAAAAGGGCCATGATCGACATTCTCTCGGCGTGCTGAAACTGCCATAGACGCATCTCTTTCAGGATTAACAACGAAGTGACTGCCGCGATAGCGATGGAGAAAATCTGAACAACGTCTTTAAATAATAGCATCAGTTTATAGACGGTGTCATGGGTTTGGGCATACCCCTCAACACGTTCGATCACCGGATTCTTTTCAAGTTTTTTCTGAAGTTTTTGAATCTCTTCGGGAGTAGGGAAGCGACTTAGATAGACTCGGTAAAATTTCGGCAACGTGAGTTTGAGCAAATCGAGATTCTTTTTCGTCATTTCACCTTGAAGGCGGTTGAGTACCTGATCGGTAGCAATCGGCTCGCTGCGTTCGATAATCGAATCCATAGCTTTGAATTCAGTCACGGCGAGGGCTTTATTGGAGACGACAATGATTGAGTAATCATTTTTAAGACGGTTTTCATAGGCGGAAATTGTGCGGTCGACGGCAACATAGATCTGAACCGAAAACAAAACGGTAAAAAGTGCAATGATGAGTGAAATATGGTTTTTAAGAGACTTCATGAATATTCCCCATCTCGATATGATAATGTTTATACGGTACTTTGATGGATGAGGGGATATGGTGTGTTACGACAACGATGGTCGTTTTGAGCTGAGTATTGGCCCCCTCCAAAAGATTCCAGATAACTTCGGATGAGTATTCATCCAAATTCCCGGTTGGTTCGTCCGCTAATATAAGTATCGGGTTATGGGCAAGCGCTCTTGCCATAGCGACACGCTGCTGTTCGCCGCCACTGAGTTCAGGTGGGTATTTTCCCGCTTGATGGATCAGTTTGACATGACCGAGGAGTTTTTGTACTTGAGTGCCGCTTATATCTTTGGTATAGCCTGAAATAATGAGAGGAAGCATTACATTTTTCTCGATTGTCCACTCTTTGATCAGCTTATAGTCTTGGAATACGATACCGATGTGGCGGCGGAGAAAATTGAGTTTTGAGGTACTGATGCGGTTCATTTTAACCCCGCCTACCATGAGTGCTCCCGCACGCGGTTCAATCGCACCGTAGAGCGACTTAAGCAAAGTCGATTTTCCGCTTCCGCTGGCACCGGTGATAAAGACAAACGTTCCCGCATCGATTGAAAAACTGGCTTTGCTGATTATAGTTTCAAACTCTTTGTACGAGAGAGAGAGGTTTTCGGCGATAATAACTTTATCCATGGATCAACTCGTTTAGTAAGATGTGGGCCTTGAGATTCGCAGATGAGCGAACAGGAAGAGAAGGGTAGTAATACGCCGAGTTGTTTTCAATCACGACATAAGTACTTTCAGGGCGGTCGAAACTTCCCATCGCCAGACGGATCATACTCCCTTCTTCACCGATTGTAAACGTGCGCTCGACATGGAGAAATCCCCAATCGCGTTTGTAGGTCTCTTTGGAGAGGCGATCGATGATATTCGGAGCAATCGGAGCCGTTGAGAAAGAAAAATCACCGATTGTATCAGGTTCAGGGCTCTCCGACTCACAGGTAAAGGTGACATCATAGATATTTTTTTCCTGTCGTTTCCAACGATCTTCGTATTTGCTCACGATAGCGATCTCTTGGTTTTTACGCACATCAAAGCGGCTTATGGCGGGTAAGCTGAATGTCTCTAACGCAAAGCGGTAGTAGTTTTCGCTGTCGGTACGAAGCTCCAGTGTACCGCCGATACGCAATGCACGTTCAGACTCTTTTAAAAAAGCTTCCGAGATAACTCGGCGATGGGGCTTTTTGTCCCACGGCACCGGGAAATGGACATAAATTTTACCGACGATATTGGAGGGCACGAATTCTAAAAAGAGTCTCGCATCGTAATCGAGGATCATAATATTGGTCAGATTTTGGATGACGATTTGTTTGAGTGCCTGCTCAATGGAGGGCTTATGAATCTCAAGTCCGATAAACAGCACATCGGGATTAGCTGCTGCTTGATGGAGAAGATGGCGGGCCGAACCGAATCCGACTTCAATCCGGACTTCCTTATCTCTTGGGAAATGGTTGGCAAAATAGGAGATCGATTTCAGCGCATCGTGTGTTTTGAGGTGAGTGTTTTCAGGAGCATTATCAACATTGGAGTCGAGTATGGGCGAATTGGAACACTCTGCATAGGCGAGCAGCGCGTGTTTGAGTATAAAATTGGGGGAAGGGCGGGTGATTTTGTCACTTTTGAGAAGTTTTTTGGAGCCGTTTTTATAAACCAAAAAGAATTCACGCTCTTTGTATCGGGTGGCGATCAATGCACCTTCCTCAGGGTTTCTGTAATTTGCTTGAAACAGAAATTCAACCTCGCCGCAGCGGGTCGGAAAGGTGAGAGGGTTAAACGATTCGAGGTTTAAATGCGGCATTCTTTACTTGGCCTCGTAGCTGAGTTCAATGGCTTGTGTCGGAAGAGAGCGGATCCCGTTTTTATCGACACTTAAAATTTCATACAGATAGCCGGTATCGGGTTTGGTATCGGTATCTCGGAAATTTGTCTCCGTAATATTGTTGATATCGATGCTCTCGCGGGTCACCCAGCTTGTTTTGGTTGTCTTTACAACGGTATAGCTGACTGTGCGCGGATCGGTATTTTTCCACTGAAGTTCAGCCGCTTTATTGACGATTTTCCCCTCATAGGCAATCGGTGTTTGCGGTTTTGAGAGGGTTGAGCCCTGTGTCGCTACCGAAGATTGGAGACTCTCTAACCCGTCTTTATCGATAGCGGTAATTTTATAAAAATAGAATTTACCGTCTTCGGTAATTTTATCGGTGAAGGTGGTCGCTTCTAGTTTTACATAGTACTCAAATTTACCGTTTGGGGTAGAGGAGCGATAGATATTGTAATGGCTTAAGTCGGTAATCGTACTCGGTTCCCAGCTTAGTGTAATGGCACGCGGCAGATCGTTGGTAGAGGTGATATTTCGAATCTCAGGAGGGAGCGGTTTCGTGACAACTTTGCTCTCTTCGCTAGCTTCGGTCGTGAGCTTATCAAATGTCGTTGCTTTGATACGGTAGTGATACACTTGTCCGTCTTTTAGATCACGGTCGATAAATTCGGCATTCAACCGTCCCGTAACCGTGGCGATAGTATTCCATTTTTGATCGGTTGCATCTTGACGTTCGATAAGATAGCCGTTAATTTTACCGTTCGGATGGGGGCGCCAGAGAAGTTTAGCGCTGCGGGGCATATTTCCGACAGCTTGAAAAAAGCTGATCGGTGCGATCATCGGTTGGGTGGCAACCAGCATTGTTTCACTCGCAACCGATTCTGTCCCCTCTTTGGTAATTGCCGAAAATCGGTATTGGTATTCGCTTCCCGGTTTGAGATCACTATCGACAAAATGGGTAGCAAAACGGCTGTCGATCGTGGCAATGCGCTGAAGCTTCTGATCTTCGGCACCCGGAGTATTGCGATAAACGTAATAGCCGCTTACTCTCGGATCTTCAAGAGGTTTCCACTCAAAAGCGATTGAGGTGATATCGGCAATAAAACCGTTTAATGACGGCGTAGGAAGAGATGAGTCAATCGTGACGGTTTTTTGCGGTACGATGGGCTGAGGAGTACAGCCGCTAAAGAGACTCAGAGCTAAAGAGGCGCTCAATACGTAACGGATCGATGAGTTCATGCAATTCCTTTGAATCAAAATGTTTATTTAAATAATCTTCTACCACATCCCCAAGCGGAGCGGTGAAATTCACCCTCGTTTGAGTTGTCGGATGGGTAAAATAGAGGTTATAGGCATGAAGCAAGATACGTTCCATTTTATCACTTTTTGCCGAGGTTCCATAGAGATGATCTCCGATAATATGACGGCTGATCGACTCCAGATGTACCCGAATTTGATGGGTTCGTCCGGTAAAGAGTTTGCACGCAATCAGCTCTTCGGTCTCATCACGGCTCGGTAGGAGTTTGGCAAATGCCGTTTTGGCATTTTTGCCCGTTTCACTGATGGCCATTTTGAGTCGATTATGGGCACTCCGTCCGATAGGGCGGTCGATTACGGTAATACTCTCTTTCATCGCAGGGGTAACGACGGCGAGATAAAAGCGGCCCATCGTTTTATCCTGCAGCTGCAAAGAGAGCGCTTCGTGGGCTTCGTTGTTCTTTACAATCACCATTGCTCCGCTGGTTCCGCGGTCGAGTCGGTGGACAATTCCGTGACGCTCTTCGCCGCTGAGGGTTGAGAGGGCGATCCCTTTGTGTTTGAGCCAATCGACGAGAGTCGGTTCTTTGACACTCGGGGCAGGGTGGACGGTGAGAGAACTGGGTTTATTGATGACGAGGATGTCATCGTCTTCGAACAAGATTTCGACATCGAAATCGATTTTTTGTGCCGGTGTCGATTTTTGCTCCGGAAATCGGATCGTTACTTTTTGAGAAGGTTTGAGCTTCAATCCCGATTTAGCGGTGGCTTTGCCATCTACGGTAACACAATTTTGCTCGATGAGCTGAGTGATCTGGTTGCGTGTCTGCCCCAGTTGCTGTGTTAAAAAAACGTCTAAGCGTACAGCTTCTTCGGTCGTAAATGTTGATACTTCTTGTGTCAAAATGGGGTCCCTTTGGGTATTGTCTTTGATAAAGACGTTGTAAAACATTCTGCCTTGTACTAAGGCAAGCGTCAGTGCCGTGTGAAAAAGGATTTTAGTCCATTTGCGTTCAAAAAAATTATATATAAGCCCGCTATGCTACAATTAGCAAAAATTAACGAAGGACCGTAGTGCTTAATATTGATCGCCGAATTTTAGCACACTTTGATTTCATCACAGTTATTTTGCTGATTCCGCTCATCTTCACTTCAGGTTGGCTGATATACGAGATCCATCCCACCCTCGGTCAAAAGCAGATGGTGTATGTTTTTATCGGTACGGGTGTATTCATTACCCTTTTTCTCCTCCCTGTCCGACGGCTGTTATGGATGATCCCTATTGCCTACTGGACAAGCATATTGCTTCTGATTGCGGTGGAGTTTGTAGGGCATTCGAGACTTGGGGCAAAACGGTGGATCGAAATTCCGTTTATCCATTTTACTCTCCAGCCCTCCGAACTTCTCAAACCCGCCTTTGTACTTATGCTTGCGTATCTAATCAGCCGAAATCCCCCTCCGCGTAACGGATATGGGCTCAAAGATTTTTTGAAGCTCTCTTTTTTCATCCTAATGCCGTTTTTTCTCATTGCGAAAGAACCAGATTTGGGGACGGCGACTGTTCTCGTGATGCTGGGGTACGGAATTTTGTTTATCGTCGGAGTCCATTGGAAAATATGGATCGGACTGATTGCAACATTCGTAATCTCATTACCCCTTATTTATACACAGCTGCATGATTATCAAAAGCAGCGTTTGACCGACTTTATCGGTGAAAAGCCGAGCTATCACGTCGAGCAGTCGATTATCGCCGTCGGCTCAGGGGGCTTTTTCGGTAAAGAGAAAGCGGATGCTACTCAAACGCAGATGAAGTTTTTGCCGATTGCGTCCAGCGATTTCATTTTTGCCTATGTGGTGGAGCGATTCGGGTTTTTTGGAGCATTTTTACTGATTACGCTGTATGCCGCATTGATCACCCATTTGCTCATCATCGCCTTTTGGACGGAGGACTACTACATAAAAGTGGTGGCCGGGGGGTTATCGCTCCTCTTTTTCATTTACATGGCGGTTAATATCGCCATGACGATCGGATTTGCCCCCGTGGTCGGAGTTCCTCTGCCGATGTTCAGCTACGGGGGGAGCAGTTTTATCAACTTTATGGTTATTTTGGCGATTTTGGAAAACCTCCTCGCCTATCGTTTTAGATATCTTTACGGAGATACGGGTAAAAAAAGCTTCGTCTAATCAAAGAGCGTTTATAATTGCGCTCTTTCAAAAATGGGTCAATAGTTCAGTGGTTAGAGCCCCCCGCTCATAACGGGGTTGTCGCAGGTTCAAATCCTGCTTGACCCACCACCTTTCAACGTTCTAAATCAAAATCTGCACTTTACGCAATCCCCGATATTTTTTCGGAAAATCAAAAGCGATTAAATTTGCATTTTTTACTGCACAGTGTCACTAGATATTTCTATTAACTAACTTCGTGCTATAATATTGTTTATTAATTAGTGCATCTCATAGAAACTGCTTTAATAGTAGCCTAAATTTGCCTGATTGATTGTAACCTCGTACGAATAGAGTACTTCTTCATCATCATCATAATTTTTCTAATTTAACTCCTCCTGTAAGAATGACACCTGTATAGTCATTTATCAATTTTGGCATATTGTTTTATTCAACAATACTTACAGATTTTTTTCTATAATAATACCAAGGCATACTTTATGTATAAATAACTATAATAAATATAAACAATCAAACGTTAACATAAAGCGGTTAGATGCCGAATGCAAACGTATAAAAGGAAAACATATGAAAATGTCAAAAGTGATTTTATCGTTCGTGTTGAGTATTACTCTTTTTACTCAAGTTTCATCGGCTCAAATGGCTTCAACAGAGGCAGTATTCAACCAACCTATTGCAGTTTCATCACATGAAAAAGTGAGCCAATTCGTTGCCCGTGAGGATGTCGCAAAAACATTTGAAACGCTGGGTGTTGATCCTAAAATGGTTGAACAAAGAATTGCACTGATGAGTGATGAAGAGGTATCAAAGATCTCTTCTCAAATCGATACGTTACCGGCCGGCGGTGATTTCGGAGGTATTGTAGGGGCAGTTGTTTTTGTTTTTATCGTTTTATTGATTACCGACATCCTCGGATTTACAAAAGTATTTGGGTTTACTCGTTCAGCACGTTAATC
>NZ_JAHFAQ010000127.1 GCF_023250475.1 Sulfuricurvum sp.
AGATGCGTTGTACGCGCAGCAAATGTATGCGAAAACACGTCTTAGTCTGGACAGTTATGAACCTACCGTCATTCATTACGCGCTGGAGAGGGGATTTCATATCATCAATGATATTACGGGGCTGGCAAAAGATGAGGTAGCACGGCTATGCGGCAGTTATGGGGCAACGGCAGTGATTATGCATATGCAGGGCCAGCCTCTCAATATGCAGGAAAATCCGGTCTATTCGTCGGTGATTCAGGATGTTGAACTCTTTTTCGGTGAGCGGATTGCAAAAGCAGAATCATTTGGGATTAAAGAGATCATTCTCGACTGCGGAATCGGTTTCGGAAAACGGTTGGAAGATAATCTCTCTCTTGTCACCCATCAAAGCCATTTTCTCCGTTTGGGTAAAAAACTCTTGGTAGGGGCGAGCCGAAAATCGATGATTGATCTTCTCTCACCCTCAAGCAGTGACGAACGTTTGGCGGGAACGCTGGCAATCCATCTTAAAGCAATAGAAGAGGGTGCCTCCATCGTTCGGGTGCATGATGTTAAAGAGCATGTACAGGCGATAAAAGTATGGAAAGCGCTTCAAGGATGATTATGAGTAATACCGTTGTTATCATTACCCTGTCGCTTTTAGTGCTACTCTCTCCGTTTTTATCCCGTATTACCAAAGTTCCGGTGGTCGTAGTTGAGATTTTACTGGGAAGTTTGGCCGGATATTTCGGCTTTTTGGTCGAAAATGAGCTTTTTAAAATTATTGCCAAAGTGGGATTTCTGTACCTGATGTTTTTGGCGGGGATGGAGGTTAATCTCAAAGAATTCGGCTTCGCGAAATCTTCTTTGCTTCGTCGCACTATTATCTATTTTACGATGCTTTATGCGTGTTCTTTTACCCTGTTTATCTATTTTGACCTCAGTTCGGTCTATTTGGTTGCCTTTCCGATTTTTTCCTTGGGAATGCTGATGGCGCTGGTTAAAGAGTACGGCAAAAATCAGCCGTGGCTGGCACTTGCCCTCAACATAGGGATTATCGGTGAACTGGTCAGCATTATGGCATTGACGATTCTCAGCGGGGGATTGGAATATGGGTATAACCGAGAGTTTGCCTTTACCCTCGGAGGACTCTTTTTATTTTTGATCGGATTTGTCCTCTTTTTCCGAGGGATTAGAATTTTGTTTTGGTGGTACCCGGGACTTAAAACCCTTATCATGCCTCACGATGACAGTAAAGATCAAGATATCCGCTTTTCAATGGCACTGATGTTTATTATGGTAGCCGTTATGCTGTATTTGAAAATCGATGTGGTTTTGGGAGCATTTTTGGCGGGGATGTTTATTGCCACCTATTTTAAGCATAAAACAGAGCTACCTGAAAAACTCTCCTCTTTCGGGTTCGGATTTTTAGTTCCGATATTCTTTATTCATGTTGGTTCTACTCTTGCATTGGACGCATTTACCGATGTGAAAATATTGGAACTTGCCCTCTTTATTGCCGGAGCGATTATCGGTATTCGGCTTTTAAGCTCTTTGGTCGCCTACGGAGGATATTTGGGATTGAAAAATACCATTCTGTTTTCCCTCAGCGATTCGATGCCGCTTACGTTTACGGTTGCCATTGCTACATTGGGCTACGGGGCAAATGCAATTACTCATGATGAGTACTATGCATTTATTGTAGCCAGCATGGGAAGCGGGATTTTTCTAATGCTTCTGATTAAATTTTTATATACTTTCTTTAACAAGAAGTAGAGGCAATTACCATTAAATTTCAGTAAAAACAAGATACAATCAAAAATTAGTGCAATGATTCGATCAAGGATGCACCTTAAGCGAGAAGGAGTCACGTGGATTTAACGGTTATTTTAGGAATCTTAGGGGCAATTACTACTATTTCTGTCGGAGACTTAATGGAGGGGGGGAATCCTATCCATGTCGTCCATATCACTTCCCTTATTATTATTATGCCTACAACATTGCTGGCCTCTATGGTGAGTACCGATCCTGAACATGTTAAGGGTGCATTTAAATTGCTCCCCATGATCTTCAAAAATTCTTCGGTTGATATGCATGCCCGAATCAAACAAATTATCGAGTTGTCGACCATGGCACGGCGTGACGGATTGTTGTCGCTGGAAGCGAAAGTGGCTCAATTGGATAACGAGTTTTTAAAGCAAGGCCTCAGTATGGCGGTCGATGGAAATGAAGTCGATACGATTGTTGAGACACTGGATTTGGTTATCGAAGAGACGGAACACTATTATCACGGGTGCGCACACTATTGGATTTTGGCGGGGGAAACATCCCCCGTTTTGGGTCTTGTCGGGGCGGTTTTGGGACTTATCCTGGCTCTCCAAAAACTCGATAATCCCAAAGAGATGGCCGAAGGTATTGCCGGGGCATTTACCGCGACGGTAACCGGTATTTTTAGTGCATACGTTCTGTTTGGACCGATGGGGAACAAATTGAATAAAAAAGCACATCATATTGTAAAAGAGCAAAAGATGATGCTCGAAGGGATTATCGGTATTGTTCACGGCGATAATCCCCGTACCCTTGAAGCAAAATTACTCAACTTCCTCTCCCCGGTGGAAGAGAAACACAGCCAATTTAATTGATGAAGTGTATAGATGGCTAAGAAAAAATGTAAAAAGTGTCCAGAATGTCCCCCGGCAGAGAAATGGGCGGTTCCGACCGCCGACTTCTTCAGTCTCTTATTAGCACTTTTTATTGCCCTTTTTGCAATTGCTTCGGTTAACAAAGAAAAAATAAAAGCGGTCAAAGAAGAATTTGTAAAAATTTACGATTTTGCTCCCGTTCCTCAAGAGATCACTCCCGTCGTAGATATGGTGAGTGAGAGTAAACCTGTACCGGATGCGGCTTCAAACCCTGCCGGAGCAGCTCCGGTTCAAGATGGCGGATCATTATTGGTAGGGTCACCTCCTACCAAATCCAGTGAAGCGACATCGGAAGCGATCCAGAAAATACAGCAGGATTTGAAAAGCGCATCTATGGGCGCGGGGCCTTTGGATCAGAGTATGGACGGAATATTGTTGAAACTTCCTACCTCTGTCCCGTTCAAAGGGGCAAATGCGACGATCGACAATGAGGAACTCCATCTCTTCCTTCGCCGTGTAACCGATATCATTAATACTCTTCCACCGACGGTGGATATCTCTATACGAGGATATACGGACAATCAGCCGCTTCCTCAAGGGACACCGTACAAAGATAATATCGAGCTTTCTAGCCGAAGAGCCGATACAGTAATGCGAGAACTCATTCGAAATGGTGTTGCCCCTGAGCGTCTCTCCACGGCTGGGTTCGGATCGGCTAAGCCGGTTGCCCAAAATACGACGGAAGAGAATCGTGCTAAAAATCGACGGGTAGAGTTTTATCTGTATGTCTCGAACGATACGCCGCTCGATCAGGCGAAACAAAACAATATTTTGGATGCCTTAAGCAAGCTTCAAAAATAAACTTTTTGTGTGAACGGTTTTAAGATATTTACAAAACAAAAGACGAATCGGATAGACAATCACCATTTCTATCATTCCGGTATTCTCGATCACGGCTATACTCCGCAGGGGCTGCGTTGGCATTCGAAACAATCGCAGGAAGTACGCTTCCATCAATTGCTATCTCTTTTGCCTCTGGATACGGAATCGATTGTTGATGCGGGGTGCGGTTTTGGTGATTTATGCGGCTATATACGCTCCAAAGAAAAATATTCCCTCCGTTATGTAGGGTTGGATTCGCTTGAAATAATGGTAAAGGAAGCATCCAAACGGACGAATGAGGCTGTTTATCAGTGTGATATCCTTCACGATTCACTCCCGGAGGCAGAGTTTTATATTTGCAGCGGAGCTCTCAATATTTTAACTCGAAATGCTGCGTATCTTTTTATTGAACGCTGTTATAACGCTTCATCACGCGGGATAATTTTTAACTTTTTGGCTGGCGATAAAGATTCAAAAACGTTTAATTATCTCAAAGAGGGGGATATAAAGCGGTTAGGCGAGAAGTTGAATGGCAGAGTTGTTTTCCGTCGTCATTACTATGAGAGTGACTGTACGGTAGCTTTTTATAAGTGATAGGCTAATCGGCTATTCGCCGAATGCCGCTTTTATTTTACAATAAAAATAAAATTGAGACAGTAGTAAATTGCCGCACTAAGCAATGCGGTGACCGGCAAGGTGAAAAGCCATGAAAGCAAAATAGTCTTCACGGTACTTTTCTGTACGCCCCCCTCAGGTTCTGCGACCATCGATCCGGCCACGGAACTGGATACGATATGCGTTGTGCTGACCGGAGCATGGAAAAAGTTCGCCATGAGTATCGTCATCATCGCCATAGCTTGTGACACGGTACCTTGCATATAGTTAATCGGCTGGGATCCGATTTTTTCACCGATGGTCAGGACAATTCTTTTGTACCCTATCATTGTTCCGACGCTAAGCGCTAATGCGACCGCTATAATGACCCAGCTGGGTACGTACTCGGTTGCTGAAAGCATCGTTTTTCGTTGAGCGGCTATATAATCGGACTTGTCTTTGTCCGTTAACAAATAAGTTTTTTCCACTTGACCAAAAAAGTTATCCGAACATAAAATAGCGGTATGCACACTCCAACGATCTTGAGGAGAGAGCTCTGAATACGATTTAATACCGCTAAGTTTGGTCGCAATCAAAGCGGTTGTATCGTAAACCTGATTAACGTTACACTCCGCTATCGTATTTTTTGTTTTAAGGGCACTGATCAAATGCTTTTCACTTACGAGCTTGTTAAGCGCTTCATTGTTCTGTGCATAAAATTTTGCTAAATTCTCGGCACTGTCTCGAGTTTGTTGGATTTTATACTGGTGCGAATTCATATCGAGTGCGTAATAGGTCGGCAATATTCCTATAAGGATAATCATGATAATACCGATCCCTTTTTGCCCGTCATTCGAACCGTGTGCAAAACTAACACCCGCACCCGTCGTAATGATCCCCATACGCATCCAGAAATTCGGACGTTTTCGTTTTACTTCACTATCGGGTGTTTTGTAAAACTTTGGATTTTTGACGAATCTTCTTGTCGCTTTCATGAGCAAATACGCGAATCCGAATCCTAAAATAGGAGAAAGAGCCAATGCGGTTAAGACCCCATATAATGCTTTCCAATTCACACTTTGCGAAAACTCAAAACCGTGCATAACGCCAAATACGGTACTTACTCCGATAAGGGAACCGATGAGTGAATGGGAACTGGAAACCGGCAAACCGAAATACCATGTTCCGAAATTCCATATAACGGCAGAAATCAAAATGGAGTAAATCATAACTAACGTTGCATCTTGATTGGATGCGACCATAATATCCAGCGGCAACAAGTGGACGATAACATAAGCAACACCGATACCGCCTAGGATAACACCTAAAAAGTTCATAATACCTGACATAATGACAGAATATTCTGCTTTCATAGAGTTTGTATAAATGATCATGGCAACAGCATTTGCGGTATCATGAAAGCCGTTAATCATCTCATAAAAGAGAGCGATACCTAGCGATAGAAGTAATAAAACAATGGTAATGGTGCTGACATTGTTCAGTGCATCCAAAATTACAGACATGCAGTTATCCTAAGATTAAAAATATGAGACGGAATAATATTACAAAACCGTTACTTCTTGGTTACGAAACGATTACGAAAGTATGCCCGATTGTCTCTTTGAAGAGACTTTATAGGGGCGAAGAAAAGAGGTTAGGGGAGAAGTGTCGCTTTAATGATTTTTTGGGTTTGTAGCGGTTTGTCACCGTTGCGTTGACCGTTTGTTTGGACGTTGTTAAGTTTACCGAGCGTGTCCATTCCCGTTACGACACGTCCAAAGATCGTGTGATAGCCATTAAGCCACGGGGTAGGTGCGGTTGTTATGAAAAACTGGCTTCCGTTTGTTTTCGGGCCTGCATTCGCCATTGCCAAAACACCTGCTTTATCAAAAACAACTCCCGATTTAAACTCATCTTTAAACGGTTTTTTCCAAATGGATTCCCCCCCGGCACCGGTGCCGGTAGGATCTCCGCCTTGGATCATAAAGTTTTTGATGATTCGCTGGAATGTCAATCCGGTGTAGTAGCCGTTTTTGACATGCGTTGTAAAGTTCTCAACGGCTAGCGGAGCAACATCTT
>NZ_JAHFAQ010000025.1 GCF_023250475.1 Sulfuricurvum sp.
TCCATCAGGCCGAAAAGCTTCTAAACCAATACATGCTTGAAGAAGCTCTTAAAGCCATCGGAGACTGTGATGTTGTGGTTTATCTTGCCCCCGCATCCGATAAAACCATCCATTATGAGAAGTTTTTGGAAATTAATTCCGATAAACGCAAACATATCATTGTTTTGAGTAAGATCGATCAAATTTCGCAAGCCGATTTACTTAAAAAAATCGGTGAGTATAACCGATTCAGTGACCATTTCCTTGCACTCATTCCAATGTCCGTCAATAAAAACGTCGGGAAAAAAGATCTACTCGATACCATTGTCAAACATCTTGATGAGTCCCCGTATCTGTATGATCCTGAAAATATTACGACCGAAATGGTACGTACCATCTATAAAGAATTTATACGTGAAGCCATTTTCGATAACATCAGCGATGAAATCCCCTATGAGTCGGATGTTATTATCGATAAAATTGATGAAGATGCCCCTGTTGAGCATATCCGCGCAACGATCATTGTCGAAAAAGATTCTCAAAAAGGTATTATTATCGGCAAGGGTGGTGCAGCCATCAAACGAATCGGTCAAAATGCACGTGAGAAAATTGAACGTTTAGCCTCAAAACCGGTTTATCTGGAACTGTTTGTCTCGGTCAAAAAAGGGTGGACGACCGATAAAAAATTTCTTAGCGACTTAGGATACGAATGGTAAAAATACTTCTCATTTCATTACTGTCGATGACGACACTTTTCTCATCGGATGTTCTTACGCTCTATAAAAGTGGAGGAAAAAAATTACTCGATCGGCAAATGAACACTCCCACCTATTGGACAGGATCTCTTTTTAACAAAGATCTCCGTTTCGGATATTTTGAGCGGACATTTTCTCTTCTGGCATGCAGTAAAGAAAAAGGGGTATTGGAGCTTTACACGCCGGATGCTCAAAAACGGTTTTCGCTTAAAAAACGCTACAGTGCTTTTACCGGTAAAAACGCCGGGGATAAAAGTGTTGCCGGAGATCTTAAAACACCGGTCGGTATTTATACTTTAATTGAGAAAAAAAGACGGGTTGATCCATTTTACGGACCAATGGCCTTTGTCACCTCTTATCCTAACTTATATGATCGTATCCGAGGTAAAAATGGGGCAGGAATCTGGGTTCACGGTGTCCCGTTGAGCGGAACACGTGATCCATTTACCAAAGGGTGCATTGCGATCAACAACAATGATCTCATCCAACTCGATCAAACGATCAATCCGTCCAATACGCTTTTAATAATCGATTCATCTTTAAAACAAGGGATTGAACCCTCTGCATATTCAGCGATATTAGCCGGATTGTATCAATGGAAATATGCATGGACCTATAATGATCTTGATGCCTATTTATCTGCCTATGACTCATCTTTTAAACGATTTGACGGGATGAGCTTTGCACAATTTAAAGCCTACAAAGAACGGATATTCAGTAAAAGCGAAACCAAAACGATCGCGTTGGACCATCTAAATATTATCCCTTATCCCGGTGAAAAGCGCAACCTTTTTTGGGTAACTTTTAATCAGCTCTACGTGAGTGACAGTCATAAATTTGAAGGAGAAAAATCACTTTTGGTCCGATTGAATGCCAATCAATCGATCTCGATTCTGACGGAAGAATAGCCCATGCGTTTTTCTTTTCTTCTCCCGTTTTTTCTTATTCCGTCTCTGTATTGCGCCCCATTTTCCCTTATTAAGAAAGAAACAGATACTTTAAATTCTCCGACATTACTGGTCATTGGCGGAATTCACGGCAATGAACCCGGCAGCTATTTCGCTGCAGCACTATTATCGCAGTATTATCAAATAAAACGGGGGAATCTTTGGGTTGTTCCTGATCTCAATCGCCCCAGTATCCAACAAAACAGCCGAGGAATTAACGGAGATATGAATCGAAAGTTCTCCGATATTGACCCGCAAGATGCCGATTTTCAAACGGTACAAGAGATTCAAAAAATCATGACGGAAAAACAAGTCGGACTCATTTTAAATCTACACGACGGTCACGGTTTTTATCGAAAAGAGCACCTTAATACTATTTTCAATCCTAATGCATGGGGACAAACTTGCGTCATTGATCAAGGCGCGCTTAATACCGAGCACCCGTACGGAAATTTAAATGCCATTGCTTCCAAAGTGAGCATTGAAATGAATAACGGTTTAATAGAGGATCATCATCTATTTGATGTACGCAATACCAATACCCGCTTCGACGATGAAGCGATGAGACATTCGCTAACCTATTTTGCCGTTTCCCATGACAAGCCGGCATTTGCCATTGAAACCAGTAAAAATTTACCGACTTTGCATCATAAAGTTTTTTATCAACTTCGGGCGATTGAATGCTATATGCGACTCATGGGAATAGAATTTGAGCGCTCTTTTGATTTAAATCTCGATTCGATACAACAATTACTTAAGAATAATAAATACTTAACAATTAATAATAATATTTATTTGGATTTACAGGATTTAAAAAACAGTTTAAGTTTTATTCCGCTACAATCAGACAGCAATGAGTTTAAGTTTGCCCATCCATTAGGGAGTATTCAAAAAAATAAAGAGCAGTATGACCTTTTTATCGGTAACCAGAAAATAAGTACTCTCATTCCGAGTTATCATCCAAAAGAGGTTTGTTCTGAACCCGTTTGTGTTATAGTGGACGGAAAAAGAAACTATATGCCGTTTGCTACACATTTTTTTGCAACTGCCGATTTTAAGGTAGTTAACAACGATTCTAATATGCGCGTTAATATCATCGGCTTTACCCAAAAAGGGATAAAGGATGAAAGCAACGTATCGGTAGAATTAAACGATTTGGATTCAAAATACTCTATCGACACTTCTAATAAGAGTTATCGGATAGAGTTTTACCAGCAAAACCGCTTTTGCGGAATGGTTCTTGTACATTTTAATTAGGATAGAGGATGAATAAAAGTAAACAACAGACCTATTCAACCATCGTATCGGCAAATCCTTATAAAGGTGATTATTATGGTGGTTCGCTCAATACAATAACCAGTACCCTTTCTCCATCTTTTTCAAAAGAGCAATACACTATCTCTTTTGTAAATACAAAAGGATTTATCTCAACTCTTATCGGAATCAGTAAAAATATCCCCGAAACCGATGTATACGATGTATTAGAAAATAAAGTTTACGAAGAACTTGCGCTGGATATGGCTGTTGAGTACCAGATCAAATACATTGAAGCCGTTCATAAAAGTACAGAGGGAGATCGCTTCTTTCATGTCTTTGTTGTTGACCCATTAACCCTTGAACAAGATTTTGCAAAAGTTGTTGAGACGATCAAATACATTGATCAAATCGTCCCTGTTCCTTTATTGCTCAAATCCCTCTATGTAAAAGAGCTGATTGACTCCTCCGATGTACACTGTTTTATCTATTTCCAAGAAAACGACGCATTTTTTACTATCTATAACGAACAAGAATTTATATATGCCAAATCGCTAAAATTTTCGCTTAAACAAATGCATGAACGTTTTTGTGAACTTTTAGGTGAACAAATCGACCTCTTTGCCTTTGAAAAAATGCTTTCAGAAGAGGGATTAAACACATCAAATCCAAATTATCAAAAAAACCTCATTAAACTTTTCGGTGAAATTTTTCTCCATATCAGCGATGTTATTACTTATGCCAAAAGAGCTTATGAAATCAAAAAATTTGATGAAATTTACATCGGTACAAGCTCGGGAAAAGTTCTTGGATTGGATGAATATGCGCAGACCTATTTAGGACTAAAAGCGACCCCTTTTGATTTCAACTACGGCTTTAATACCAATGGCCAAAAAGTGGACCAAATTCATCAACTGATGCATCTTTATGGACAACTCGAAAAAAATGAACGGTATGAGTGTAACTTTACAATATTTCATCGCCCTCCCCCTTTCGCCAAACGTGATAGCGGTAAACTGATTCTTGTCGGTGCCGCATCTTTAGCAGCAGCGCTTCTGTACCCAAGCGTATACTGGGGGCTCTCATACATTGAAGAGTTTCGCCATGCCATGTTAACGAAAGAATATGAGCAAGTGCATAGTGAAAAAATAAATCGGGAATCTATCGTCAACCTTAAATTGGCTAACAAAAAAGCGGCGCAAGTATTATTGGATGAGCAAAAGAATGCGTACAAACAAAAACAGGATACATTAGTCAAAATACATGATAAAAAAGTAAATTATCCGATGAAAGCTAAGATCATGGCCGATTTTACCCGAAGTTTCAATCAATATCGGGTACAACTGCAGACCGTTTCGTATGCAGAAGATATCAATGATACCAAAACATTTACCTTTGGGCTAACCTCATCCAGCACACAAGACATTACAGCCCTTCTCAAACATCTGACCGATATTCAACGGAACCAGTACGATTTTCATCTAGAACTTATTTCGTACAATGAAGATCAAAAAGCTTTCCTTAGTGAACTTAAGGCGGTTATCAAATGAAATTCCAAATTGAAAACTACCTTTATACGTTAGATCAATCATTATCGACGAAAAGCGATCGTGACAAAATGATGCTGTTTATTATTATTTTTGCCTCTTTATTTGCTTTTTCCTATTTGTTGCTCTGGGAAAGTTCTGAAGCAAGTTTCAAAGTTTCTCATGAAAAAGCACTCAAGGTTGAAACCGATCTGAATAGGGACAAACTGTACCTCTCCGCCAATCCTCCTGAAAAAATTACTCAAATTGAGCAGGAAACTGTCGAAATTGAGCGTCAGCATACTCTTTATATCCAATATAATACCTATATTAAAGAACAGCTGGAACAAGTTTCTTCTTTATATTATGATGAAAAGGTTTGGGGATCATATCTTGATTCTATTTCCCGATATGCACGTGATTATAAAGTGAAATTAACCAAATTCGGCAATAAACTGCAAACCGACAATAGTTCATTCGGACATGTTTTGGATATCACTATTTCATCCGAAGGACCCTATAAAAATACTTTGAAGTTTATTAATGCGCTTGAACAAAGTTATCTTGTCGTTGATTTGCATAACCTCCATATCGTTGCCGATGAAAAACTTAAAGGGGATCTCAATATCTCAGTATGGGGGATCGTAAGACAATGAAAAAGCATTTGTTTATAGGGTTTTTAAGTATGATGTCACTTCATGCTGCCATACAGAGCATTTCTCCGAGCGTGACAGTCGTTACACAGCCAAACGAAGATAAAGAGTTAGCATGGGTAGATGAGCAGATACGTGCTATTCTTCCGGCAAGGGTCGGTATACCGGAAGGATTCATCAACTCCCTGCATGATCCGATGAAAATGAAAAAACCAACTCCTATTGTAAAACCAGGTTCCAATCTTCTTGCTCCGCCTAAATTGGGAAGCAGCATGGGAATATTGACTCAGCCGAAAGTCATAGAAGAACCGCTGCGACTTCTTGCCATAATGAATAAATCCGTTCTCATAAGCGGTAAATGGTACAAAATAGGTGAAAGTGTCCGTAATTTCACTCTCGCTGAGATCAAATCGAATTCTGTTTTATTAGCCGGAAAAAAAGATCAAAAACTAATTTTGTTTTTAACGAAACAAAATAATAATATTAAAATCATCACTAAATAGGAAAGTATCATGACATCTGTAATTAAACACCATGCACGAGCGTTTATGTTATCCGTTGCGACAGCTGCCCTGCTATCCCCTGCGTTGCAGGCAGATTGTACCTATGAACTTTTCAATATCTCTTCCGTCAAAGGGACCAGTGTCGGTGATTTTGTCGACCAACTGAGCGAAGAGTGCGGAATGAGTATCGTGGTGACCGATGAACAGGCCGAAGAAATTCTGAAAAAACCGATGAACAAAACTTTTTTGAAAAATTTAACCATTAATGAAGTACTCGATTTAATCATTAAAGAGAACAATCTCCAATATACGTTGCAAAACAATGTCCTGAAAGTTTCTTATCTTACCACTAAAACCTATCAACTCGACTACATTATCGGAGAGCGCAAAGGTGAAGGAAGCACCAATATACGCTTAAGTTCCAATACGGGAAGTACTGCAGGACAAACGCCATCAGCAGGAGGAACACAAAGCTCCTCAGGAACCGGTACGTCTTCGGAATCGGGAACCAATATCTCCTCAAAAGATGAAGTCAAATTTTGGAATGAGTTAGACTCAGAGATTAAAAATATCCTCAGCCGCCCGGAAGATGATTACCGACAAAAGCAACCTTCTTTGGCAACAGACAGTAAAGATAAAAGTGTACAAAACACTGATGATATTCATAACGTGTATATCAACAAAGCAGCCGGATTGATTACCGTTACAGCGACGGGAAAACAAATACAGCGTCTGGACAAATACATCGAAGATTTGCAGAAAAAAATGCAGACCCAAGTGATGATTGACGTTAAAATGTACAGCGTCGTTTTTTCTGATGGCAGTACGACCGGTATCGATTGGTCACAGCTGTATGCACTGCAGAATATTGATCTCGGCTTTAACCAATATAATACCCATAACATTTCAACGTTTACAGGATCAAGCTCTAGTAGTGGCAGTGGTAGTAGCAGTAACATCATTTCTCCTATTACAGCCGTTACCGGACTATCTAACAGTGATATGAGTATTTTTCAGATAGGAGCCAAAGGGCATCTGGGAGAAGTATTGAAGTTTTTAAAAACGCAGGGGGATGTATATGCTATCTCTAATCCTAAAATATTAACCCTGAATAATCAACCGGCTCTCATTACGTCAGGAACGGAACTGTTCTATAAAACCAAAAGTTCATCCACCCTGGCAGGTGGTTCTACAGGGACAACAACGCAAGAAGAAGTTGTGAGTTCCGTTTTTTCAGGAGTATTGCTCGATATTACCCCTGAAATTTCGAATGACGGCAGTATTACCCTCCGTATTAACCCTTCAATTTCGGATGTTGCAAGCCAACTTTCCACCGATAATTCGACACGTTCTATGCCGCCGGATTTAAGTCGCC
The DNA here is from genome assembly GCF_023250475.1 of Sulfuricurvum sp. Taxonomy (GTDB): domain Bacteria; phylum Campylobacterota; class Campylobacteria; order Campylobacterales; family Sulfurimonadaceae; genus Sulfuricurvum. The sequence continues at coordinate 6,993 of NZ_JAHFAQ010000025.1, forward strand.
GCCAAATTTCATCCGTTGTTACCGTAAAAGATGGAAGTACTATTATTATGGGTGGACTCATCAATACTAAAAATGACATATCTTCCAATAAAGTTCCCCTCTTAGGTGATATTCCCGGTCTCGGTTGGTTATTCAAACATGAAGGTGTTACCAAAAAAACCGAAGAAATGGTACTTGTCATTGAACCCCATATTGTAAAAAAAGATGGTTCTAATTTGAAAATATCGGATTTAGGCTATACCCATATCGGAACAGCTATTGAAAAAGAGACTATTGAAAAAACTGAACTGGCAAAAAAACAACAAGTAGAAGTAAGCGAACTAAAAGAGGATATCAAATAACGGATGGAGAATTCTCTTTTCTCGAAACCGCGGGATCTGTTTTTGGACGTTGTCAATGCCAAAGACTATGTCCAAATTGACAGTGTCTCTCATATGTATCAATCGCTCAAAAACTCTGTACAAAAACCCCTGAAAATGATTCTTTTGTTTGGCAAACCCGGGACGGGGAAAAGTATGTTATTACATAAACTTCACCATGACCTCTCCAAACATCAAAAAGTATTGATGTTTGACATTCCTATTGTTGACGAAGATGACTTTCTCCGTGTCTTAGCACAAAGGATTTTCGGTCACTCTCCGCGAGAAGTGATGACCCTCACCCGATTTTTGGAGATTGCCGAAGCGGTTTCATATCCTGAAGTCCCCATCGTCCTTCTGGATGAAGCACAGCTCTACAGCTCTTCGCTCATGGAAAAAATTCGTCTTATTTCCGATGCACGCGCCATTAAGTTTGTCATTACCCTTCACAAAACCGATAAAGAAGATGTTATTGCAAAAGAGCATTTCCAAACACGGATTTGGGAAAGCATTGAACTTCAGAACGCTACCGCGGAAGAGCTCAAAGTGTACATACAAAAAAAATTGCTCAAAGCTAACTGTTTTGATGTTGCCAATATGTTCAACGACAAAAATATGAAATTGATCACGGCCCTGACAAAAGGGAACTACCGGGAAACGAATAAATTATTATTCTCTCTTTTTACCCTTTATTGCTGGTACGAAGAAAACCATTCTGCCCTCATTAAATATAATGCTCTCAAATCAAAATGGATTGAAATGGCAGCAATTCATACAGGACTCATCCGTGCTTGATATCCACAAATTAGAGCGCCGCTGGTTTAAATATAAAGTAAAATCATACGCACCTTATATTATTGGACTGTTCGTATTTTTTTTGGTTCTCATCGTAATCACTCCCAAGATGAAAGATTCAGATAAAACAGAACAAATTGTTTCATCTGAAAACCAAAAATCCTCCGATGCAAAAATGGCGAATAAAGAATCTTCCAATATTCTCGAACCTTCTATGGAATTCCTTCAATCCTTTCAAACCTCAACACCTCTAACCGTAACACCTGCGGCTATTATTCCAAAGAGTGTTCAATCCCCACGAGAATCAATTCCCGTCCCAAAAGTCTTAAACGTCCCTGATTCCTCTACCCTTAAAATTCCTGCATCCTCCCCATCTTTATCAAGCGATAAAACTATTTCCCTCAATCGCAATGATTCAAAGCTTGATATTGATAGCATTGAGCGCCGTTTTAAAGAGACATCGAACTCTAATCTCGGGTTATTCATAGCCAGGTACCATTACGATCACGGCAACTACAGTGACGCCTATAATTTTGCACTCAAAACCAATAGTATCAATAATAAAATTGATGAGAGCTGGATTATTTTTTCAAAATCGTTAGTTAAACTCGGCAGGGTGGAGCAAGCTAAAAAAACGTTGCAGCTTTATATTTCGGAATCAAACTCCGATGCCGCACGTTCATTGCTCGAGTCGATTGAGCAGGGGACATTTAAATGAAATATCTACTTTTTGCAGCTCTTTTGTTCGTACTGCCGCTAGCGGCAGACAATAAACAAAAACTATTTACTCTGTATCAGCAAGGTGAATATCTTAGCGCCTGCAACCTTGGGCTTAAAGGGTTTACCTATTTTAAAGATGATGAGGCCTATGTATCTTTGTATGCTTTCTCATGTCTTAAAGCGGATGTGATCGATCGTTTATCTATTCCGATAACGGTACTTAATCAATCCAAAGAATCTCGTGCCAATGCTTCTTATTTTTCTCTAATCTTGATACAAAAAAAGCTTCTTATACAAGCTTTATACGATAACAAGCCGATTAAAAATCTCAAATTTCCCACCAGCGAATACGTACTCTCTAAAATATTTGATTTTTATCTCAAAGATCCACAGCAAGGTCAATCGATTAAAGAGTATACCGACCCCTCAAATATCCGTTTAAGCTATAAACTCTACACTACCGTATTTAATGGACGCAAAAGCATCGCTATAGATGAATACTATGATAAAATATTGACCCTTCACCACGTATATTAAAAAGGACAAAGAGTATGGACCGCATCACCCATGATTTATTAGAAAAGCGCCATATCTCTCAACAACAAATTGATCGCCTTACCTCCAGAGGGGTTCAAGATGATACTATTTTGGAAACTCTCACCAAAGTAGGTGCCATATCCCTTAATTTTATCAAGCGTTTTATCGTTGAACAGATTCGTCTGGGACGCTACGAACTTTCCATTATCAAAAACTATCATTTTTTAGATGAAGCCTCGATATTAATCCATCTTGCCGAAGTTATTGAAGCTCCTTTTATGGATCTAGACTCCATTGATATGGATTATCGCCTTATAGAAAAAATACCGACAACACAGCTTAAACGCTACAATGCCCTCCCTATCTCACAAGATGATATGTATGTCGTCGTTGCCTTCGCTGATCCTCTTAATCTTGAAGCACAAGAATCTATACAGCGTCTTTTTCCTCGAAAATCACTCAAAATCGCTGTTGCCACCGAAAAACAGATTCAAGCCTATTTGTTCAAAATGGAACTCAAAGACAGTGTTAAAGAACTCGTCACCAATATCCGTAACGAACTGCGTAACATCGGAACCATCGAAGAACAACAAGAGGCTTCTTCCATATTACAGCTTATTGATGTTATCCTCAAAGCATGTATTAAAGGGCGTGCCAGCGATATACATATCGAGCCTACGGAGAGAAACTGTGTTGTACGCGGAAGAATTGACGGTAAGTTAACGGAAGTATTTATTTTTGACCGAGATATTTATCCTCCGTTAGCATCACGTATCAAACTTTTAGCCAATTTGGATATTGCCGAACGCCGCAAACCGCAAGATGGCCGTTTCTCAGCCATAGTCATGGATGCAGAATTTGATTTCCGACTCTCGACTCTCCCCATTATTTACGGAGAGTCCATTGTTATGCGTATATTGGACAAAACCAAAGCGCTGGTCAAACTCGAAGATTCCGGAATGGATTCGGAAAGTTACAAAAAATTAATCAAAGGGCTTCAATCCCCTTTTGGAATCATTCTGGTTACCGGCCCTACCGGAAGCGGTAAAACAACGACTCTTTACGGTGCGCTTAATGAACTTCGTAACGTCGAAGACAAAGTGATTACCGTTGAAGATCCGGTTGAGTATCGTATGAATCTGATTCAACAGGTGCAAGTCAATCCGAAAGTCGGACTCTCTTTTGCCGATGCACTTCGCTCCATTCTCCGTCAAGACCCCGATAAAATTATGATCGGGGAAATTCGTGACCATGAAACACTCGAAATTGCGATTAAAGCCGCGCTTACCGGTCACTTGGTTATTTCAACCCTACACACTAATGATGCTATCAGCGCCATTCCCCGCATGTCGGATATGGGAATCGAACCTTATCTTATCAGCGGAGCCCTGGTTGCAATACAGGCACAACGGCTCGTACGGAGAATTTGCACCCATTGTAAAAAAGAGGTCGATATTCCCCAAACATTACTGCAAGAATACAGTTCCCTCATTCCTCCGCATACGGTTTTCTATGAAGGAGCCGGATGCAAAGAGTGCAACGGATCAGGATACATGGGACGGGAAATGATTTGTGAAGTTCTCCCGATTACGGAAGAACTCTCCAGTATGATTGCCCGAAGTGCTTCAAAAGACGATCTTTTAAAAGAAGCAAAACGGGAAGGATTTGTCGGAATGTTTGAAAACGGGATGGCCAAAGCTGTCCACGGGATAACAACGTTAGATGAGATTTTAAGGGTGGCCAAAGGATGAAGTATTTTATAGCGACTGTCCTCACCAAAGGAAAAAAGAGTGATCAAGGTTTTTATGCCGAAACTAAAAAAGAAGCCCACTATTTAGCAAAAATAAAATATTCAGGGATGGTTTTAAAAGTCATCGAAGCCTCGCCCCCTCTTGAAGATCAGTTACGACGTTTTAAAGAGTCTCTTTTTAGCAATATTCGAAAAAAGAAACTCAAACAAGACTCTCTAATCGCATCCATTCGACAACTCGCCGTTATGGCCAATGCCGGAATATCAATCCACGATTCGCTCCGAGAAATTGCCGATGCCACAACCGATAAAACATTGCAAACCGTTTTAGGGACAATGGCCGAAGATATTAATGCGGGGCGCAGCCTCTCTCAATCAGCCCATAATTTTAGTTACGAACTCGGAAATCTCTCATTAGCAATGATTGAACTGGGTGAAAAAACGGGAAATATGGCTGAATCCCTTCATAAACTTGCGGATATGCTCGAAGAGATTCGTCGCAATATCATCAAATTTAAAAAAGCGATGGCCTATCCCCGAAACGTCATGATCGCGATGGCAATCGCTTTTACCGTCCTTATCTCCTATGTTGTTCCTCAATTCAAAACCATTTTTGAGCAACTTGGGGCAGAGCTCCCGCTGCCAACAAAAATTCTTCTATTTTTAGAACATTTATTTAATACGTATGGCATATATGTGTTAGCCGGTATTTTTATTTTTATTTTTACTTTTCGATACATGCTCAATCATAATCGTGAATTTAGGTATAAATGGCACCAATTTTTACTCAAAACCTATCTTATTAAAAACATCATCATGTATGCTACGTTGAACCGTTTTACCTTGGTATTCTCTGAGCTGGTTCGTGCCGGAATTCCGATAGCGGAAGCATTGGAAACCTCCATTGCGATGATCGATTCGCTCCCTTTGCAAGAAAAACTTTTAACCGTACGCCAAACCGTGGAAAAGGGGGGATCTCTTAATAACGGATTGGCAGAAACAAAACTTTTTGAAAATATGATTATTCAGATGATCTCTGCCGGAGAATCGAGTGGCCAGCTTGATGCCATGCTGCAAAAGGTGATGGAGTATTATAAAATGAAGTTCGACGCGATCATTGACGGCCTCTCTGAAGCGGTTGAACCTATTATGCTTTTGTTGATTGCCTGCATGGTTGTCTTGCTGGCATTGGGTATTTTCTTACCGATGTGGGAAATGGGGAATGCCGTACAAGGGCGCCGCTAAAAAGAGGTTTTTTTAAGCCTCTTCACTTGAACACTTCGCAACTAAAGCCGCATACATTTCATCTTTAGGTATTAATCCTGCCTCAAATAAAAATTGGGAGGGGACGAAATTGGTTTTTTTGATTTTGTCATACTTCGCATAGCTCAAAAAAAGGCGGTCTTTTGCCCGCGTCACAGAGACATAAAAGAGCCGTCTCTCTTCTTCGATACTTCCGCTTCGGCTCATCAGTTTACGATTCGGAAACCGACCGTCCATCAAATCGATTACATAAACTTCTTGATATTCCAACCCTTTTGAGGCATGGATACTCAGCAGATGTACCCCTTCTCCTTGCGTCAAATCCTGAGACCCTAACACCATTGCATTTAAAAAACGCTCATGATCTTTGTAGGGACGGGAAAGTTCGAATAAAATCGTACATTTTCGACGGATTCTCTCTTGTGATTCAGACTTTGCCTTCTCATCGATCGAACCGTTCTCCGTCATGGCACGACGATGGGACAAGTGCTCAATAACATGTCCGTACAAGCTTGAGAGAGCTATTTTTTGAACCGCGGCTTTTGGCTCTTTAATATCCCGTAATTGACGAAAAAGGGTAAACAGATCGTGTAAAAAAGTGGCCGAATCTTTGGAGAGCTTCGCGTGTTTTAAAATCGGGTTACCCATAAAATTGGGATCAAATCCCAGTTTTGCAAATCTTCCTGCACTCCCCAGCTCCGCATAATCATCAAAGAGTCCCAACTGATGGTTCAATCGCCGTTTTTCAAACGGATTGGATATCTGCGAATCAGGAGAATACAATCCTCGGACAAAAGAGCCGTTCCCCAGTTTTTGCAAGGCAACGAAAAGCTCTTTGGCGATGGCACTCCCTACCCCTTTGGCGTAATCAAAGAGATGGATAAATGCCATCATATCCGACTCATTAACCAACAATGTATACATATCCAAAAGGGCTTTGATCTCTTTGGAATCAAAAAAGCTGGTTCCGCCTCGACGACGGCACGGTATCCCCATTTCACGCAACGTCGCTTCTATCCCATCCGCCGAAGCGTTGTTCCGAAAAATGACCGCGATCTCTTCACGATTGGTAGAGGAATCCCCGATTTTTTGGGCAATCCCGTGATACTGATCAAACAGCTCATCATAAATAAGCAATGCGGGGCTTTGCGCCTCGTGGTCGCGCGTTACTTCAAGGGCTTTGGGATAGATTCGCTCATTGTAGGCGATAACCGTGTTGGCAAGCGAGAGGATCGGTATCGTAGAACGGTAATTTTTGTTGAGGGTATAGACCTCGGCATCGGGAAAATTGGTCGTAAACGAACCGATGATAGAGATATCGGCACCGTTAAAGGCATAGATACTCTGATCATAATCTCCGACACAAAAGAGCGATGGGGGACGCATAGCGTTGATCAGTGTCCCCTGCAGAGCATTCGTATCTTGGTACTCGTCGATCAATACCTCTTTGTACCCCAAATCGCTCTCCAATGCCAAAGCACGCATATGAAGCAGTAAGTCATTGAAATTGACAAAGCCGTACTCTTTTTTCAACGCTTCGAACTCATCGATAATATCGGCATAGATGGCCGCATACACCGCATGTTCATCCTGACGGGTCAGAATCCACTCTTCAAAATTGACATTCATCTCAGTATTTTGATAAAACGAATAGACATCATAAAGATAATTGGCACCATAGGCCGAAGTCGCGCAGTCAATGTGGCTGAAGGTTCGTTTCTCATAGACGCTTCGAAAAAGGGTTTTAAGTTCACGCGGCTGTTTGAGAACCACTTTCCCCTCTTTGCGTTTAAGCCATCGGTAGCTTACCGCATGAAACGTCCCCGCATCGATCTTCGAAGCAATCTCACGACCGAAAAAGGCCGCTACCCGCTCTACCATCTCTGCAGCAGCTTTATTGGTAAACGTCAGAAGCAATATCTCTTCGGGTTTAACCTTTTGGGAGATCAGATAGGCGATGCGCCCCACTATCGTAGAGGTTTTTCCCGTACCTGCCGAAGCGATAATAAGATTATGTCCATAAGGGGCAGTTGCGGCAGTATATTGCTGATCGTTGAGACGCGAGAGAGGCAAGAGGCTCCTTAAAGCCCCTTAACGTAGGAGCTAAACTATGATTTAAATTTTTTAATCGGTTCGGCTAGACCGAGACCGGGGTGATTTTTCACATCTAATACCGCTTGTGCCATAGTCGCGTTGTCTTGATTAAAAATAAGCGGAGCTAGGAAGTTGATACACGATTCATCGAGCGGATCTTGAATAACTGCGATATTATATACCACTACGTTTGAATCTTCGTTAATGTCGAGTAAAACTCGAATCGAGGTAGGTAGATCAAAAGAGTACTCACGCAGTAAATACGGGTTCACGATTGTAAAACTAATATTGCTTCCGTCACAACTTTTAAGAGTGGCAAACATCTCATCGATTTCGTTTAACTCTACCTTGGTTACTTGATCAAATCCTAATATCGTTGACTTAACTTCGTATTGCATTTTTTATCCTTTTTTCAAGATGGTTCTGCTTTTTTAGCAAAATTATTCTACCACACAATTATGATAAATAACATTTTTTTATTACATTTTGTTATTTCAGACTAAATAACTTTCCGTATTCACTGCAAAACATTAAGCATCAGTGATTTAAGCAATTACCGTTCCTCAAAAATTTGATATAATTCGCCCATATTTTCCAATCAAGGCCTATTTATGTCCGCTACCCACTACGATCCAAAAAATATTGAAGAAACCTACTACCCTATTTGGGAAAAGCGAGGCTATTTTGAGATCGACGGGAATCAAGCCATTGCAAAACCGGATAAACATTTCGCCATTATGATGCCTCCGCCGAATGTTACCGGTCGACTTCATATCGGACATTCCCTCACTTTTACCCTCCAAGATATCATCGTTCGTTACAAACGGATGGATGGGTACATGACACTATGGCAGCCGGGAACCGACCATGCGGGAATTGCTACCCAAAATGTCGTCGAAAAACAGCTCCTTGCTGAGGGGAAAACCAAAGAAGAACTTGGACGCGAAGCCTTTTTAGCGCGGGTTTGGGAATGGAAAGAGGAGAGCGGCGGAATAATGGTTGGACAACTCCGTAAACTCGGTGTTTCTCCTGCATGGAGCCGCGAACGCTTTACGATGGATGAGGGGCTAAAATCTTCCGTTAAAGAGGCATTTGTTCACCTCTACAATCAAAACCTCATCGTACGCGGTAACTATATGGTTAACTGGTGTACCCATGACGGTGCTTTGAGCGACATCGAAGTGGAACACGAAGAGCATCAGGGAAATTTCTACCATATGCGCTACCAATTCAGTGACGGCAGCGGTCATATCGTCGTTGCGACGACTCGTCCAGAAACTTATTTCGGCGATACCGCGATCATGGTACATCCTGATGATGAGCGCTATCTTCATCTCATCGGTAAAAGTGTTACCTTACCGCTCATCAAGCGCGATATCAAAATCATTGCCGATAGCCATGTTGATCGTGATTTCGGGACGGGTGTTGTTAAAGTCACCCCAGCCCATGATACAAACGACTACGAAGTGGGCAAACGCCACGATCTCGAATTCATCACCGTATTTGATGAAAAAGGGATATTGAATCACCATGCCGGAGAGTTTGAGGGGCTAGAGCGTCTCGAAGCACGCGCGGTAATCGTCAAACGTCTCGAAGAATCAGGATTTATCGAGAAAATCGAAGAGCATACCCACCAAGTGGGGCATTGTTACCGTTGTAAAAATATCGTAGAGCCGTACATCTCGAAACAGTGGTTTGTCCGCAAAGAGGTAGCCCGCGGTTCCATCGATAAGACCAATGACGGGCTGACCCAGTTTTTCCCGCCGCATTGGATCAACAGCTACAATTCATGGATGGGCGAGCTACGCGACTGGTGTATCTCCCGTCAGCTTTGGTGGGGACATCGCATCCCTGTATTTTATTGCGGTGATTGCGGCCATGAATGGGCAAGTCTTGAAGAACATCCTGAGAGCTGTCCCCATTGTGCGAGCAAAACCTTCACCCAAGACCCTGACGTTCTTGACACATGGTTCAGTTCAGCCCTTTGGCCGTTCTCGACTCTCGGTTGGGGCAACGGGGATACGGCACAAGATCAGCTCTTCCAAAACGAAGACATGGCCCGCTTTTATCCAAACACCCTCCTTATCACAGGATTTGACATCCTCTTTTTCTGGGTTGCCCGTATGATGATGATGGGAGAGAGTTTTACGGGTGAGCTGCCATTTAATCACATCTACCTTCACGCATTGGTACGCGATGAACACGGTCAAAAAATGTCAAAATCCAAAGGGAACGTCATCGACCCACTCGATATGGTCGAAAAGTACAGTGCCGATGCGCTTCGCTTTACGCTGGCCGTCCTTGCCGTTCAGGGACGTGATATCCGTCTCAGTAACGACCGGCTTGAGCAAAGCCGCAACTTTACCAACAAACTCTTCAATGCGTCAAAATTCTTGCAAATGAATGTACCGACATTTAAAGATTTAGCCGATCAAGAGATCACGACTCCTTTGGGACGGTATATGCTCAGTCGTTTCCATCGTGCAACGGCAGAGACGAGAGCATTCTTGGACGAATATCGTTTTAACGATGCGGCGACGGTACTCTATCGCTTCTTGTGGAACGAATTCTGCGACTGGGGTATTGAGCTGGGCAAAGCGTCCAAAGAGAGCGTCAACGAGCTGGGAAGTATCTTCAAAGAGTCAATGAAACTCCTCCATCCGTTCATGCCGTTTATCACCGAATACCTCTACCATGAACTCTCAGGGACGACGCTCGAAGAGGGTAATTCGATTATGGTTATGCCATACCCCGAAGAGGTTACGGTCGACGAAGCTATCGAAGCGGAATTTGCGATCATCATGGATGCCATCGTCACAATCCGCCGTGCTAAAACCCTCGTTGATTTAGGGAACCAGAAAATCGATCTCGCCTACCTCAAATGCGGCGGCGATCAAGCCATGATGGAACCGTTTATCGTGCGCTTGGCCAAAGTGGAAACCCTCCACTTTACCGACTCTAAAATCGACAATGCGATCAGCGACATCGGGGATGCTGTCGAAGTCTATCTTCCGACCGATGCCATCGACCTAAGCCCGATTATAGAGCGTCTTACCAAACAGCGTGAAAAACTCCAAAAAGAGGCGGATAAGCTCAAGGGTATGCTCTCTAATGAGCGTTTTGTCGCCAATGCTCCCGAAGCTGTTATTACTGAAAATCGTAACGGACTTGCCGATGCCGAAGATAAAATTTCTAAAATTGACGCTCAACTTAGCGCGTTAGGAAACTAATTGCAATTTCGGGAACTCTCCGCATCCGAGCTTGTTGAGGGATTTGCCCTCCTTACAACTCTTCGACCGGAACTTACAGCCGATCAATTTGATGCTTTTATCACTTCGCAATACCCAAAAGACTACCGCCCTATCGGTGCATATGAACGGGGAGAGTTACAAATTTACGCGGGAGTGAGTATACGAGAAAATTTAGATTTGGGACGCCATCTTATCATCGATGATTTTGCAGTCTACGAAGGGTATGAGGCTAAAAGCAGTGAAATGATCGATTATTTAGGCGATTATGCCAAAATACACAAATGCGAAAGTATTTTAGTGTGGGGAAAACAGAGGGGACTTTCTATTGATGATTTGAGAGGATTCCGCCCCAAACGGGACGGGTTTATCAAAACCTTTTAATTATTCTTCGATTCCTTCGATTTCAACAACCAGTTTCACTTCATCACCGACGACTACCCCGCCCGCTTCAATCGCTTTGTTCCAGTTGAGTCCGAAATCTTTTCGGTTAACCGAACCGGTCAATACGAATCCTGAGCGTTGATTTCCCCACGGATCTTGGACGACTCCACCCAAATCAATAGCAAGAACCACTTTTTTTGTAACACCGTGAATACTAAGGTTCCCTGTCATCTTGGTTTTCGTCGCACTGCTCATAACGAAGGTAATATCTCCGAAATTTGCCGCATCAAAAAAATCGGCACTGCGCAAATGATCGTCCCGCTTAGCAATACCGGTATCGACGGAATCCGTTTTGATCGTACCGCTGAGAGCTTTAAACTGCCCTTTCTCCAAATCATACGTACCTGAGAAATTTCCGAACTTTCCGGTTACGGTACTGATCATCATATGCTTGACTTTAAACCCTACGTTCGAATGGGAAGGATCGACTTTATACATTGATGCCGAGGCAACCCCCGCACTCATCAACAATCCGCACAAAACCGTTGCAAAAAAACTTTGTTTCATCGAGAATCCTTTAGAGTTAATCTGGGAACATTGTAAGCTATTTTTATCAATAGATTATTAATTTAATATAAATGGACGATTTTTTTAATATTTAAAACAGCGCATCCCTCTAAACCCTTTCAAAACTTCTCTTGGTTATACTTTTATATCATTATACAAAGGCTTATCATGCAATTATGCGTCGCACTTGATCTACCGAGTCAGGAAGAAAATTTAGCCCTCGTTGAGCAACTGAAAGCGTACCCGATTTGGCTCAAAGTGGGTCTTCGTTCCTATATCCGAGACGGTAAACCTTTTATCGATGCAATCAAAACAATCAATCCCGAATTTAAAATTTTTCTTGATCTTAAACTCTATGACATCCCAAATACCATGGCCGATGCTGCTGAATCGATCATGTCTCTGGGTGTCGATATGTTCAATGTCCACGCCTCCGCAGGACGCAAGGCAATGCATGAAGTAATGAAACGCCTCGAGGCGTATGAAAACCGCCCGCTCGTCCTTGCCGTTACTGCCCTCACCTCATTTGAAGAGGGTGAATTCAGCCACGTTTACGGAAAAACCATCTCCACCAAAGCCGACCAATTTGCCAAAGATGCTTATGAAGCAGGATTGGACGGAGTCGTATGCAGCGCCTATGAGAGTTCATCGATCAAATCACTCACGTCGGGTACCTTTGTCACTCTTACTCCCGGAATCCGTCCTTTCGGCGAAGATGCCGGTGATCAAGAACGTGTTGCTACGATTGAAATCGCACGGGATGAAAAAGTTGACTTTATCGTTGTCGGCCGCCCCATCTACAAAGCCTCCAATCCTGCTGAAGTGGTTGAAAAAATCCTCGC
>NZ_JAHFAQ010000026.1 GCF_023250475.1 Sulfuricurvum sp.
CTAAGACCCTCATCGCTCATAATACTGCATCTTTCAGGTGTGGAAACGTAGGTCGCCGCCTGGCCTCAGATTTTTTCTTCTTTCACAATTTAACCCCCTCTTTTTATCAATCTCCCTTAACCCTATTCTTTGATCCAAACTAACCGCCTTGATTTATGATTTTCTTTTACTATTGTTTACTTTTTCCGTTCAAAGTTTAAATCATCACAAAAAACTCACACATTGTGTTACCGTATGATACATAGATGAAATGTCACACTTTTCTAATTTGGTTAATAAACTTTAATTTTTTTTACCAATATCTTCTAATATTGCGATAAATAGCCATTTTGACGTACTATTGTTATAAGATTAACCTATTTAAGCGTCGTATTACAGAAATGATTTGTTTTATAAGAAAATAAAATAATGTGATATTTTCGTGTTAAGTTCCAATTAATTTTATCACGCCTATAATAGTGCTGTTAACGAATCGTTTACCGATTCAATTTCAAACTATCTAGGAGAGTTAATGAAACGTTCAATTAAAATTGCGGTGGCTGCTGCCGTCGCGCTAACTGCAACATCGGCATTCGCAACAAACGGGGATCACTTAATTGGAATGGGTGCTAAAGCACGTGGTATGGGTGGCGCTGCTATTGGTATATCACATGGTGCAGAGTCAGCACTTGCCAATCCCGCTATGATTACGTCTGTTAAAGGTACTGAAGTTTCTTTCGGTGGCACTGTTTTTATGCCTGATGTTGAAGCTGATATCGGATATGGTTCAAAAAAGAGCGATGCAGATCTTAATGTCATTCCTGAAGTTGCATTAGCGAGTAAACTATCAGACAATATCTGGTTAGGTGTTGGAATGTGGGGAACTGCAGGCATGGGTACTGATTATCGTGACTATGCAACACAAATGAATATGGTAACGAATTTGCAATTAATGCAATTCGGTGTGCCAGTAGCATATAAATCAAATGGCTTCAGCATAGGTGTGGCTCCAATTCTTCAATACGGTTCATTGGACATTAATTATGTAACTCCATTGGGTGCTGATAGTACAACACAAGGTGTAGCACAAGATTTTGGATTTGGATATAACGTTGGTGCTGCGTATGAAGTTGATGCTCTTACTGTCGGGGCATCATATAAATCTGCTATTGATATGACATACAAAGGTCAGCTATCTGAGGCTAGCTCACAGTTTGGTATTAATGGTGGAGCAGGTCTTTCTGATCACCTAGAACAACCGGCTGAAATCGGGGTAGGGGCATCATATACTATGGGTGGACATACGCTTGCGGTTGATTATAAAAAGATTAAATGGTCAGATGCAAAAGGCTACAAAGATTTCGGATGGGATGATCAAAATGTATTTATTGTCGGTTACCAATATGCACAGGATAATTGGGCAGTACGTTTAGGTTATAACCATGCATCTAATCCGATTAAAGAACAATCAGGAGCTAATATGATGACTCCAGGTGATTATGATGGTGCGGCATTAAATATGTTAAATTTGTTAGGATTCCCTGCGATTGTAGAAGATCATTATACAATTGGTGGTACTTATGCATTTAGTAAATTGGTTTCTCTCGATTTAGCATATGTCTATACTCCATCTGTTACAGAAGAATATGATACTTCAGCTATGACACAAGCAATGGGTGGAGCAGCTACAAGTTCTATCAAAACTAAACACAGTCAAGATGCAGCTAGTGTTCAACTTAACTTCAACTTCTAAAAAGTTATTTATTCTCTCCCCTCGGGAGAGATTCACAATCCATTCACCTTTTTCAACGATAATAAGAGTTCAAAAATCTTGAGCTGTTATTATCGTTTATTTGATGTCTTTGTGATAAAATAACCTTTGACAAAAAAGGGCACACGGCTCAAAAGCGATTACTTAGAGGAGAATCATATGTTTAATAGACTATTAATGGGTGCAGCTGCACTTTCACTTGCCGCTTCAATGGCATTTGGTGCCCAAGGGGCAAAGTTTTATATCGGTGATGGCGATAAAGAAAAAGTGTATATGGACATGGTGAACAATAAGATCACAACGATCGGATTTGTATTGTCGGATCCGCATGAACGTATTAATGATGCGTATAAAACCAAATACGGCGGGACAAACCTTGATAACCTCGGATTTTTCTCGATTACCAATGATAAAGCTATCGGGCCGTTGCTTTTAAAAGAACCGTCACTGGGTGGGTTTTCTCCGTTTAACTTACATATTTTCAAAAAACAGGGTGAAGATAAAACCTACGTAGGTCACGTCAATCCGGAAACTATGCTCGATATCGTCGGCATCAAAGATAAAGATGTGCGTGCAAAATTCGTTGCGTCGTTTCCTGAACTCGACAAAATGGTCGAAAAAGAGATCGGAAGCAAAACTCAGAGTGTAGAGTACAAAGCGCTTCCGGCTAAACCGATGATGACATTTGAAGTTCCGTTTGAGCGCGGTGCAAGCTTAGAGGCGTTTAAGTCTGATTTCCAAAGCAAATTTGAAGAGGCGTTCGAAGCTCATAAATATATTATTGCGGGATACAAAGATATCAAAGGGGCTATGACGGATAACAATGTTGAATTCAGCCGTTTTGATGAATATTGGGTTTACTCATTGTGTCACTTTAAATTCTCAGAAGGAATTTTCAATCAAGGCCGTCCGGATGCGGGAGCATTTGCACCGTGCTCAATGTACATGTATGTTGATAAAGGGTCAAACAAGCTGGTCGTCGGTATGCCGCGTTTGGAAAACTGGATTGCGGTAATGGGGATCAATGATCCGAAAATGGTTGATTCTATTCACTCTCTGGATAAAGAGATTACCGAAATCATGACTGGATTGGGAGCAAAAGAGCTATGAAAAAATTCTATACCATACTTATGAGTGCATTCGTCATCGGATTTTGCGGATGTGCCGGGGTTACTCCTCAAGCTGAAGCGGGTGTAAAGATCGAGAAAGTGGTTCCTACTTATAAAATCGGAGCCTACAGTGATGTTGACAGTGTAAAATCGAAACTCGCTTCTGCTGGATTTGAAGTTGTCGGTACAAAGGCAACGGATGCAGGAACTACCGTGTTGTTTACCAATGCAAAGATGAAAGCGATGGCAAATAAACCCTCTCGCGGTCTTGCGGCAGTAGGGCGTATTTTGGTCGATGATGAGCGTAAACAAATCAGCATTGCCAATCCTGTCTATTTCGGAAAAGCGTTTATGCAAAAAGAGTATAGTCATGCAACATCGGCAGCCGTATTGGAATCGCTTGAAAAAGCGTTCGGTCCTCTAAAAGATTCTAATGATAAATGGGACTTTGCCGGACTTTCGGATTACCATTTCATGGTGGGAATGCCGTATTACGACGATATGAGCGTAGTGGGAGAAGGTACAACGGCTGATCTTGTGGCCAAAGCGCAAAAAGCAAAAGGGACTACGGCTGTCGTTAAACTCAGCGATGATCGTTATGTCGCTTTTGTTGATATGGACCGTCGTACAAACGGATTTGTGAAAAAAATCGGTACTCAAAACGGTCAATTATTGCCATGGGCGGTATTGATTGAAGATGGACAGGCGAAAGCATTGAGTGCGAAGTATTTTATCGCGATCAGCTATCCGTTGCTTACCATGAGTGAGTTTATGACGATTGCAACCGTTCCGGGTGCCGTTGAAGTGGATTTGAAGAAGATTTTTAAATAAGGTTACCTCTGTCATGCCGAACTTGATTCGGCATCTTTTATGAGACCCTGAATCAAGTTCAGGGTGACGAGATGGTTCGTCTCTCTATACTCTAAACTTCACCGCTTTGAGCATATTCTCTACAATTTCCCGATAATAACTTTTTAACGTATCGTTCCCTAAAACAACCGGCGGTTCACCGTTATCCGAACCCTCTCGTATGTCCATATTTAAAGGGATTTGACCTAATAACGGGATGTTATAGCGGCTTGCCAATCGCTCTCCGCCTCCGTTTCCGAAAATGTCATATCGCGTTCCAGTATCGGGAGCTACAAAATAGCTCATGTTTTCAACCAATCCTGCCATCGGAACATGGATATCTTGAAACATTCGGATTGCCCGGCTGACATCATCGCTGGCAACCAGCTGCGGGGTTGTGACAATTACCCCTGCAGTGATAGGAAGCTCTTGCGCCATGGTGAGCTGGATATCACCGGTTCCCGGAGGCATATCAATAACCATAAAGTCAAGCGTTCCCCACTCTACGTCTTCAAGAAACTGAATGAGGGCAGATACCGCGACTGATGAACGCCAGACAAGCGGCGTGTCAGAGGTTGGCGTTGTGAGCGCGACACTCATGATTTTGATCCCGTAATTCTCACACGGTATGATTTTATTATCATCATTCCATCGGATTTTTTCCAAATCGGTATTGGTTAGACGGGGAACATTGGGGCCGTAGACATCGGCATCTAAAATCCCGACACGGTAGCCTTTTTGGGCAAGAGCAATGGCGAGATTGACACTCACCGTACTTTTTCCTACTCCCCCTTTACCGCTCGTAACGGCGATGACATTGGCAGCATAGGGTGCACGATTGTTGGGTGTCGCGCTGTTGCCGTAGTTGGTATCTTTTTGGACCAATGCTTTTTTAGTAACATTGATACTTTTAAAGTGGCTGGAGAAAGCGGTTTCGATTGCTGATTTAACGGTGAGATACGAGTCGTCACTGACGGTGAGAAGCTCAACAGCCGCATTATTATCAACGGCTTTTACAGTGGAGATCAGTTTGAGCTCTCCTAATGTACGGGTGAGCCCAGGGTAAGGGAGTGCATTCAGAGCATCGTGCAATTCTTTAGTGTTCATACGGATTTCCTCGTAATTCACGGGCGAGGAGAGCTTTGCTTCCATTTGCTTTTTGCGCTAGTTTGGCGAGTGCGGCGCGTGCGTTCGGATACTCTAGACTTAGACGATGACAGCTACTGATCCGTTCATCGATAAGGGCGTTCATCGAAGCGATGACGCCGTTTAGCGTCCCTGCATTGTTGGATTCATTTAATAAATCTTTGATGAGCATTTCACAAGAATGCATTTTTAGTTCAACACCGTTAGCACGGCCAATCGCGATAAAATCGCTTGCGCTGAAGTAAAGGCCTGAAAAAAAAGTGTTTAGAAAATGATTTTCGAGAGACATGAACTGGCTTCGCTCTTCAAAATGGCGTTTTTTCATTTTCTCTCTCCCAGATTGGCTGACGCGGCTTTGCTCACATCGGGGTCACTGTCGCTGATCAATGTTTGGACAATATCTTTTGGGGCGGAACGGTTTTCCGCAAGACGCATGCGAACCATTTTATCGTTGTCATCACATAAAATCTTGAGGTATTTTGGAGGGGTATTCGAGTTGCCGGAGAGACCGTCTCTGACAATTTTATCATCACTGAAAAATTTCTCCAAAACATCGCTCGGTGTTGACGGATTAGCGGCAACAAGCGCGCGGACCAAGTTAATCGGATCAGTTGAGAGGTGGCGGAGGACTTCAACCGGTGTATGGGGATTTTTGGCAACGGCCCAGCGTGCTCCCATATCGACCGGATTACTCGCAATATCAATCAAAAGTGAGACCATTACGGGGCTGTATTCTTTATCGCGGTCATAAACAGATGTTCGTAAGGAGAGGTTCATGGCGACTTGGCCGACAATCAGCTTATCGGCTTTGAAGGCATTATATATGGTTTCTACCTCTTCGATCGGAAGGGTTTTGTCTTCCAAAAGCTCAATAATTGCGGTGGTATCGGATTGTTCGAGGGCAGTTTTAATCTTTTCGGCGCTCATAGGGCTCCTTTTGCATTAATTATGTGATATAAAGTAATCGTCATACTATCAAAAAGTGATTAAATTGTAAGTATTAATCATACATTATAAGGGTAAAAACAGAGTTGGACGTATAAGAAAACGTAAAAAAACGTCCAATCATTTATTGTCTCAAAATTGTGATAAGAATGTAACATTTCGTAATCAACATTACAATTATATTACATTGTTTACTGCTTATTAAGAGTCGCACCCTTATAATGTAGACGGAAATTCCGTAAATTAACGCACCATGAGCGGTGCATATTCAAAATGAAGAAGGAGCACGGATGAACAGATTGCTAAAAACACTATGTGTTGCGGCATCACTGTCGGCATCAACCATTCTAATGGCTGCCGATGGGTATAAGAATAATTCAATTCTTATTTCTGCCGAAGAAGCGGTCAAGCTGATTGGCAATCCAAAAGTGATGTTCGTATCGGGTGATAACGAAGATATTTATAAACTCGGTCACATTAAAGGGTCGGTAGAGATGTACGCTCACCACCTTCACCATTCTGATATTGATGGTGAAATGCATTGTGCACCTTTGTATCGCTGTATCGATGATGCTGAAGAAGTAATCGGTAAAAAAGGGATCAGCAATGACATGATGGTTATTGCGTATGATGATTTCAAAGGACCGAATGCTACGGGCGTTTATTCGTTTTTTGACAGCTATGGACACAAAAACGTCAAAGTACTTAACGGCGGACGTGCTGCTATTATGGCAGTCGATCCGGCTCAAAAAGAGTACGACGCGTTGAACAAAGATCTTAAAGCCGCTAAAAAAGTGGCGAAAGATTCCAAAGAGGCTCTGAAAAAAGAGGGTGCCGATAAAGCGGCATTGGATGCAGCCATTAAAAAAGCGGATGAAGACGCAAAAGCGTTGCAAGCCAAAATGACGGAAGTCGAGAAGCGCCTTTTGGTTGTCAAAGGGGAAGAGGTTGATCAACCGAAAACCTATAAAATTGACCCTAAAAAAGTTAAATACAGCGTCATCGCGGATAAAAATGAAGTGAAACACGCTATGGAAGATATCCTGAAAAACGGAAAAAATTCTAAATACGTAATCATCGATTCACGCGGGATCGCGGAGATTATCGGTGAGCGTAAAATGGATAACGTTGCACGCGGCGGCCATATCCCAGGAGCTACCTTTATCGAATGGGCACAAATTTCAGATGCGGATAAAAAACTCTCTTTCAAATCAGCTGAACAGATTCAAGAAGTGTACAACCGTTACGGTGTGACACCGGATAAAACGATTTATGCGTACTGTCAAGTAGGCGCCGGTCGTGGATCTGAGCACATTACGGCGCTCCAATTGTTGGGTTACAAAAATGTCAAAGTCTTCACAGGAAGCTGGGATGTTTGGGGTAACGACATGAACCTTCCGATTAAACGATAAGGCTAAAATTATGACAAAAGTAATGAACAATCAACGCCGCGACTTCCTGAAAGTTTCAGGGATGACGGCAGCGTTAGTGGCTTCACAAGGCTCGCTTTTCGCAAAAACCAATGTGATTTCGGTAGAAAACGGTAAAGACAACTACCCGAATACCAACTACACCGAAGATATGTACCGTAACGAATTTTCATTCGTATACGGGAAAAAAGAGGAGCACGGTTTCGCATACCACTGTGTAAACTGCCAAGGTAACTGTGCATGGGAAGTATGGTCAAATAACGGTGTTATTACCCGTGAAAACCAATCGGCCCGTTATCCGGTTATCAATGCTAAAATCCCTGACTTCAACCCGCGCGGATGTAATAAAGGGGTTCAGCACTCTCAAGTGATGTACCAAAAAGACCGTATCCTTTATCCGATGGTTCGTGTCGGTGAGCGCGGTGAAGGAAAATGGAAACGTGTGAGCTGGGACGAAGCGGCTGAGCGCGTATGTCAAGAGATTTTTAACTGTATGACCGACCCTGAGCGCGGACCGGACAAATTGATGGTTCACGCGGGAACCGGTCTTCTAACCGAAGGTCGCCGCGGTGCACCGTTGCGTTTCTCGACACAACTCGGTGCGATCCGTATCTATCCCTCATCATACCTCGGTGATATGTTCTCCGGTGCGGCAATCGCGTACGGCGAGGGTAACGTCGGCTGTACATGGGACTTCATGTATAACGTCGATACAGCGGTTATGTGGGGTGGAAATCCGTCGGTTTCCCGTATCCCTGACGCTCACTTCGTATGGGAGGGGAAATACAACGGTGCAAAAATCATCGTTATTACCCCTGAATTCAATGCAACGGCTAAATCAGCCGACCTTTGGATCCCGATCAAAGCGGGCTCAGATAACATCCTCGCGATGGGTGTTATCAATGTTATCTTGAATGAAAAACTTTATAAACCTGAGTTTATGAAAACGTTTACCGACCTTCCGTTCCTGGTCGATGTAAAAACACAAAAAATGATCCGACGCTCCGACATGGAACACGCGGCGAATGAAGAAGACCACTTCAAATTCGAAGAAGAGTTCTACTGTATGAATAAAGCAACCGGCAAAGTTGCTTTGATGCCTGGTTCTGAGGGTTCTAAAATCAAATCATTGCGTCTTGACGAGCAGGGGATTGAACCGGAGCTTGAGGGGACATGGACGATTGTCGATGGACACGGTGACAAGCGTACGGTGACGACTGTTTTTGAAATGCTGAAAAAATCGGCGGATAAATTCAGCCCTGAATCAATCCAAGAGATTACGGGTGTTCATCCGGGTACTACACGTCAATTGGCGCGTGATATCGCTTTGCCGAAAGTCGTTGAAATCACGACCGGATTCTCGTTGAATAAATATTTCAACGGTGTTATGTCCATCTGGAATATCTCTTCTATCTGCGGGTTGACCGGTCGTATGGGACCATACGGCGGGCTTAATACGGAGAATGAATTTACCCTTTCAGGGCTTGGCGTTCTCGGCGGATTCAGCGGTAAATACAATGCCCGTTTCGGTTCAGGTTTCGTCGGCGAGTTCGTATTCGGTGACGGAATGAAAACGTTTGATCAATACTTCGGTGACGAAGACGTTAAACGTGCCCAAAACGGTATGTCTAAAAAAGAGTATATGGCTGTTGTTTCTGAAATGCTCAGCCACGGTAAAAACAATACGGAAAACTTGGATTCACATCACGGCAATGTCAACAAACCGTGGTGGCAGCCTGATTGTGCTCTCATTGTAGCCGATTCGAAATTCCGACGCAACAAAGGGAACGAGTATCGTAAAGCGTTCCTTTCAAAAACGAAATTCTTCGGATATGTGGATTACCGAATGAGCGAAGCGGCACAATATGCTGACGTATTGCTTCCGGCTAAATCACACTATGAAGTCTATGACTTGCGTACCTCTCCGGGTTACCACCGTTTTACCAACCTTGCCCAACCGGTTGCAAACATTAAAAACGTCGGTGAAGCGATGGATGAATGGTCAATGTTTACCCTCTTGGCTAAAAAGATGGAAGAGATGGCAAATCGACCGGAAAATATCGCTAATGCGAAAGTCAAAGATCATCCGAAATACGCGAAGCCGGGTTTCCATGATTTGACTATTTTCCACAAAGAATTCACCAACACTGACCCTGAATCTGAGGGTGCAGGTGAAAACTATCTCGGAACGGACAAAATGGCAGTACAAGCGGCATTGGAGAAATGTGAGCAGTACGAGCCGTGGACGATGGAAAAAATGTACAAAGTGGGCGGATTCTTGCTGATCAATGAAAAAGCGGCAAAATCTTCACCGTTGTATTCTGATCGTCCGTATAGCTCTATGGAGTTCAACCTCTATAAATTTGAGCGTCTTGAAACGTTGTCGGGCCGCCAAACATTTTATGTTGACCACGATACGTACATCAAAATGGGAGCAGCTACCAATACCGGTATGGAAGGGATCCGCCCTCAGTCTAAAGACTATCCGTACGTATTTATGACTCCGCATGCACGTTGGTCGATCCACTCGAACTATAAAACGTCACGTACGTTATTACGTCTTCAGCGCGGTGTTCCTGCAGCACAAGTCAATCGTGTGGTTGCAGAGGCCAAAGGGATTAAAGATGGCGATACGATCCGTATCTACAATGCGCTCGGTGAGTTCTACGCTATGGCAAAACTCTCCTCTTCCGCACCGGCAGACGGATTGGTTCTTGAACATGGATGGGAACCGTACATGTATTTGAAAAATAAAGGGCACAATGAAGTTGTACCGACATCATTGAACCTTCTTGAAATGGCAGACGGATGGGGTCACCTTAAATTTGGTGGTCTGTGGGACGGTAATCAGTACGCTTATGATGGCGCCGTGAATTACGAAAAAGCAAAAGACGTACAGTATTAAGGGGTTTAGATGTCTAAAAGACAATTAGCAATGGTAATGGACCTGAACAAATGTATCGGGTGCCAAACATGTACCGTAGCATGTAAAACGCAATGGACGAACCGTAACGGTCGTGAATATATGTATTGGAATAACGTCGAGACCTATCCGGGTACCGGTTATCCAAAAAACTGGATGGAGCTTGGCGGCGGATTTGATGCTGCCGGCGATCTCCAACCGGGTATTATCCCTAACCTCGAAGCCGATTACGGGGTGCCTTGGGATTATAACTATGAATCGTTGATGGGCGGTATGTCTGACAGCAACCATTTTCATCCTCACGTTTCTCCGACATGGGGACCGAACTGGGATGAAGATCAAGGTGCCGGAGCATTTCCTCAGGACAACTATTTTTTCTACCTTCCGCGTATTTGTAACCACTGTACCAATCCGGGATGTTTGAGTGCGTGTCCTCGTGACGCGATCTTCAAACGCGAAGAAGATGGGGTTGTTTTGGTTGACTTGGATCGTTGTCAAGGGTACCGCTACTGTATCGCGGGATGTCCTTACAAAAAAATCTATTTCAATCCTAAAATCTCTAAATCTGAGAAATGTATCCTGTGTTTCCCACGTATCGAGCAAGGGTTGCCGCCGGCGTGTGCGCAGCAGTGTGTCGGACGTATCCGTTTCGTAGGGTTCTTGGATGATGAAGAGTCACAAGTGTATAAATTGGTGCATAAATACAAAGTAGCATTGGGTCTTCGTTCGGACTACGGAACTCAACCGAACGTATACTATATTCCTCCGACCGAATCTCCTGCAAAATTTGATGCAGAAGGTAAAATCATCGAGGGTTCAACCCGTCTTCCGGTTGAAGAGTTGGAAAAACTGTTCGGACCTGCCGTACACGATTCGATCAAAACGTTAAAAGCGGAGATGAAGAAACGTAAAGAGACCGGTGTAAGCGAATTGATGGATTTGTTGATCGCATACCAACACTCTGATATGTTCCGTCTTGACAATAACTACTATCAACAAGTTGCGCGTGAGAACAAGCGTAATCCGTTGGCACCGGTCGATACCCGTTATATCGCCGGCAAGTTTACCAAAGCTGGAGGGCATCACTAATGAAAAAGATTCTTACTTCACTCCTTTCATTGGGTCTAGCCGCATCTGCCGCTCTTGCTGCGGATGCTCCGGTCAATGCGGTTAAAGTCAGTGACGATTTGAGTGCAATCACGGCGGATTCCGCATTGTGGTCAAAAGCCAAATTTTCAACCGTAACACTGTATCCGCAGGCTGCCGTTCAGATGAATGATAAAAAAGCTAATGAAGCCAACAGTGGTGATAAAGCGAAAAAAGCAGAAGTTGCGGCATTGCATAACGGCAAAACGCTTGCTTTGATGGTGAAATGGGCTGACGGCACAAAAAGTGTTCAGGGGGGATACTCTTCGGATACTTACAGTGACGGATTTGCGGTTCAATTTGCTGGAGCAACGAAAAAAGCAGGGCCGCTTCCGTATATCGGAATGGGTTCCGACGGACGTCCGGTTGTCGTACATTTGCAAAAAGCGACAGCAAGCGTCTATGAGCCAAACGGAAACAAAGATGTCTCTACTCAAATCAATCGACAGCAAACCGGTATATTCGGTGACGAGTTGAAAGCGTACGATGCAAAAGTCGCTTCATTGGCTAAAACCGATTATGAGCGTGTATTTGTCGCTGAGGGTTTCCGTTCATTGACGGAGATCAAAGACGGTTCCGTTGCCTCTGTCGCCGGTATGACGTATAATACAAACGGATGGAGCGGTACACTTGCCCGTCCGTTGAATGATAGCTATATGAAAGCTACAGGGACGGTTCCTGTTGCTATCGCAGTATGGGATGGCGAAAAAATGGGTCGTAACGGATTGAAAAATCTCTCTTCTTGGGTTGCCGTTAACCTTGAGGGGATGAAGGTTGATTCAAAAATCGTAGCCGAAGCGACGGAAGAAGCTAAAGGAAATGTCGAGAAAGGGAAAGCGGCTGTCGATGCAAACGGCTGTGCCGGTTGTCACCAAATTACCAAGAGCGACGCGCAAAGCTTTATGGGGCCGTCTTTGTCAAATGTCGGCGGCTATTCCACGGTAGCTTACTTACGCGAGTCAATCGTAAAACCATCAGCGGTTGTCGTACCGGGATATAATCGTAATGCGCACAGTAATACCCCTTGGTATACCATTGAAAAAGGTAAACGTGTTTCTGCGATGACCGATTTTAGCTTTTTGGATAAAAAGACGGTCGATGATATCGTAGCGTACCTCAAAACTCTCAAAGCGGAGGTAGAATAATGAAAAAAATAGCATTGCTTTGTGCTGCACTGACATTCAGTGCATTTGCAAATGAAGCTCAAGAGTACGAAGGTCTATTGACGACACCGGCATGTGCTGCGCAAGGGGCATTTGCCGATTGTTATTTGGAAAATTATACATGTGGTTCGGACGGATGTTTCAAAAACATTCAGCCGGGGGAAACAACCCATCCAAAATTGGCCCTTTTCCAACACGGAACCGGAAAAGTGTACAATATCGATACGTCAAAACTCAAAGTTTCTGAGTTGGGCGAGGGGATGAATAAAAACGGCGTTGTGATCGTTGGTACTCTTGATGAGAAAACCAATACAATCGAGGCTACGGAATTTAAAGCACCGCCTCCACCGAAAAAATCATTTTTCAAAGGGTGTTTATAACACCGAACAAGCCCTTTTGGGTTTGTTAGTAATTACCTTAGTTTTGCTCTCTTAAAGCCTCTCTATGACACAATCTTTTACTTTTTTTAGGAACTTTTGATGAATAACGAATACCGTCTTTATATTTATGCTTTTTTGTCCCGTGTTATGAGTAATATCCCTGATAGTCGCTTTATCCATGATCTCAAAAACAATAATTCCCTTTTAGAGATTATCGGTGAAGAGACACGTGAATGGGTGAAAAAAAATGATGATAAAGCGTTGTACGAAGCGTTGAATGTCGACTACTCTTCGATGTACATTCTGAATACACAGCCGATTGAATCGTTCATCCTTGATGCTAAAAATGAGACGCTTGTCGGATTGCAAAATCCGGTTATGGCCTTTTATTTTACCCACGGGTTTGAAGTTAATATGGATCAAACGGACATTATGGCCCCCGATCATCTGGGGATTGAGTTTGCCTTTATGCAAACGCTGATCTATCGCAATGAGATGAAGCCCCAACTGGAGTTTTTGGACCAACACCTGTTCCCGTGGGTTGTTCCGTACATGATGGGGATGAAAAGTATGGCAGAGACACCGTTTTACAGAGATATGTGTGATTTTATCATTGAGTTTTTAAGTGCTGATTATGAGTACCTATCATCAGGAAATACCAATGGGTAATATGAATTTCGTCCAAAAGAGCAATCTCTTCAGTTTTACCGCAACGCGGTGCTTACGAAACGAGTATTTTCATAATGATTGCCTGATATGCATCGAGCTGTGCCCCAAAGGAGCTTTTCATATCGTTCGCAACAAACTGACATTGTTTGATACCGAATGTGTGGAGTGTGCCGGGTGTATCGGAAGCTGTCCGAGCGAAGCACTGGAGATAGAGAGTTTCGATCCAAACGGCTTTGCCGCATCGTATCAATATCAAAAGGATGCAGCCCTCTCGTGTAAAGTATCTACCCCTTGTTTGGGAGTATTTGACGTAGAGCATTATGCCGTAATGGCACTTCGAGGCGAAAAGAGTGTGACATGCGATCTCAGTCATTGTACGGGGTGTATTCTGAATGAGAACGGACATTTAGAGGGGACGATCCGTTCAAAAATCGAAACAGCGAATCAGTTTTTGGAAAAGATTCAACGTCTTCACCGTATTGAGACGATTGATGAAAAAGAGGATCAAACCGATCGTCGGGCACTCTTTCGAAAAGGATTTGAAAAAATCAAAGAGTCGGTAGCAAATGAGTCGCAATCCCATATCGCGATGACTACGGCACACCATAAGCTCCCCGACATGAAGATGCCGTTGAAACGGATATTGCTCAAAAACTCGCTAAAAGAGGTTGTGGGCGATTTGGAGATCACGGAGTTTGGCGAAAACAGTCCGCTGTTTTTTAATAAACAGATCGATTTTCAAGCCTGTACCAATTGCGGCGAATGTACGCAGTTTTGTCCGACTGACGCTCTTTTTCCTACCTCGGACAAGCAGGGGATTTACTTTAGCCAAGGCAAATGTATCGGATGCGGAATTTGTGAAGATATCTGCAAGCCCAAAGCGATAAGTGCGAAAGAGGGATTTGATTTGGTGAGTATCGCGTATGATCGCGCAGAACAAATGGTACATTATGAGATGGTGACATGTCATGAGTGCCGATGTCCCTTCCCTTATAAAGGGGGAGACCCTATTTGCGATCGATGCGAGAGCTATACGAAACAATTTAGCACGATGTTTACGATGGCTAAGGATTTATAGCCTATTTTTTCTCGATGGCTTCTTTGGCCCCTTTTAGGGCGCCGCTCATAGCCGATTTGGCGACACTCCATGCGCGTACACCCATTGCCTTTGCCTCTTGAGCCGATTTAGACTTAAGCAGTTTATTGCCTCGCTCGGTTACGCCGCGTGTTAACTTGGAGAGACGGCTTCGCAATAACTCTACCGTCTCTTTCGAGAGGTGTTTGATCTCTTCGGTGTCGAAGCGGATATCATGGCTCACCGACTCCAATCGAGATATCATAGCTGGGGTGTTATGGTTGCTGAGAGAGTGGATTACCTGGGAAAAGAGGGTGTCAATATGATCAAGCTCTTCTTCAATGGTTTTGTACTCGTCACGGTAGAGCGCTTTGACCTCGTCGGGAACATAAAGAAGATATTGGTGGAATTTTTCAATGGATTTATAGAGCGCCGAACGGATTCCAAGCAGCGTTCCTCTTAAAATTATATCGGCTTGATTCGGCGTTGCTTCAGCAACGTTGAGGGCACTTTGAATAATACTCGATAGGATGCGGCGAATCCGAACGGCATTGAGGACATTGGCATTGAGCGTTTCAAAGGTGATCTCTTTGATGATCTCATGAAGGGTCTCTTCGATATCCGATCCCCGCTCCAGCGTTGTGATGATGGCACTCTCCACCATCTCTTCCAGAATGTCCAGGAGATCAACCGACTGAATTTTGATTTGGTGAAGTTTTTCGAGTATTTTCTCTTCCTCCCCCATCATTTTCTCAAAGGTATCAAAAAGGGTATATTTGAGATGCTGTAGCTCATCGCTTTTACGAAGAATGAGTCGTTCAAGCCGCTCTTTTTGTGCCATTAGATCTTCAAGCTCATCATGTAAAACGAGAGCCTCTTCTTCCAATATAGCTCCGGTGAACGTTTTGAGTTCCTGGAGAGTTAAAAGATCGGGCTTAAGGGAAAATTCGCTTTCTAAAGCGGTGATAACGCTGCTTACTTTTGTTTCGATATCGGCATTGCCTAATGATTTGTAGCGGGTTTTGATGTCGCGTTTAAGGGTTTCGAGGTTCATAAAATTATCCTTTATAACACCATTTTAATATGAGGATGCGCTTTGAGTGTTTCATAGAAAAAAGTTCGTTCGTCTTCATTATGAACCAATAACTCTAAGTTCATGCTGATGTATTTTCCGCTGCTGCTTGCTTTGGAAGGCTCAAGCGAATATTCCCGCTCGCAGAATACTTCCAACGCGGCAATTTCGATTCCGGCCCGTTCATAGGCAACGACTTTATAGCACCATCGACACGGGTAGGTCAGCTCAAGCTTTTGGGTCGATTCGTTGATAATTTCCACTTTTACCTCCTGATTTAGTTTCGAGTTGAATAGGTCCGATCACCATGCTTTTGTCGATAGCTTTGAGCATGTCATAGATGGTGAGCAAACCTATGCTCGTCCCTGTCAATGCTTCCATCTCAACCCCAGTTTGTCCGCTGAGTTTTGCGGTGAGTGTGAGTTTGAATCCCGGCAATTCGTTTAGCTCTTCGATATCGCAATGGACTCCGCTGAGATTGAGAGGATGACACATCGGGATGAGGTCAGATGTTTTTTTGGTTCCCATGATCGCGGCGATAACAGCGGTTTGGAGTACCGGCCCTTTTTTGGCGGTTTGGTTGACGACGGCATCGAATGCATCGCGGCTCATCGTAATCAATCCGCTGGCAACAGCAACGCGCGAAGTGGTGGTTTTATCCGAAACATCGACCATTTTTGGGCGGTCGCGTTCATCAAGATGGGTTAAATTCATTATGGGTCTCTTTGTACTGTTTTTATTATTATAGCAAGCGGGGGTAAATTCGTAAGTGTTTAAAAAATAATCATATCGGATATCAAAGTTTGGTTATAGTTTTGCCATGAGACTTTGGGGCTGCTAACGTGTAGGTAAAGCCAAGGTCCTCGTATTGAAACTATACACGCAGGGGGAAAAAATTATGCAAGATTTAGTACGAAGCTATAGCGCCAATGCCCCGTTGATCCAAAAATTTATTTTAGCGACGTTGGGAAAAGCCAGTCCGAAATCTTTTAATATGCAGCTTTCGGCCAATTTATTTAGAACTTTTCCGAGTTTGGAACTTATTTATAAGACAGATGAGGGATTTGTCCAAAATTCACCTAATATCTATGTGAAAAAGGAAGAACATTACCATGTCGGAGCCGATCGCTCGTATCTTGTAGATGAAGTTGCGCTTCAACAAGGGTACTACATCAGTGAGCCTTATATCTCAACCGCAACGGGACATTTGTGTATTACGGTTGTGTATCCGGTCGAGGAGGGGTATCTTTTCTTTGATTTTAGAGTTCGAAAGCTTCTGGAGCGGTTCGATTTGATTGAAAAAAACAATTTATTCAAATATATGAATCGTACGTCGTATGCGATTATCGGGGGCGGATTGCTTTTTTTCGGGGTATTTGTCGTCGTCTACGGTTTTTATACCTTTGCGGGATATCTGTTTGCCAGCGAACCGCTCTCCATCGATGCGGTATTTAAACCGATCATTGCTTTGACTCTCGGCTTGGCGGTGTATGATTTGGGGAAAACGATTTTCGAGCAGGAAGTATTGCCTCGAACTCAGCATATCAGTGAAACCTTCAATGCGAAAACACTGATGAATTTCTCGGTATCGATCATTATAGCCTTATTGATCGAGGCGCTGTTGGTCGTCTTTAAAATTTCGATCCATAACTACAAAGATTTGCCGTATGCATCGACGTTGATTGCGTCATTGGCCTTTTTGCTTCTTGTTTTTGCTATCTTTATTTATCTTGTTCGCAAAAGCGAGAAAGAGCCGACTGATATTCGTGAGGATGGTTGAGGTTGGCGAATAGCTCTTCATCCTCAAACATGACAAAGCGGGTTTTGCTCGAGCTTAGGAGTTTTCCTAATCGGTGATCCCCCTCGTGCAGCATCCTCTCGAATTCTTCCAAGAGCGAACGGTGATAGATTCCGCATAAGGGGTGTGAACCTGTTGGCGTGCGGGCTATAACGGCATCCAGCCCCTCCTCATCTTTTTCCAGCAGGGATTGGAACACCGTTTCATCAATGAAGGGTGTATCGACACTGAGGACCATGATTCGCTCATCCGCAAGAGTTTTAAAGCTGCTGACAAATCCAGCCGTCGGAGCAAAATCGACCGCTACGGGGTCAAGGATAAAGTCCGCATTGAAATTGAATTTGTCGGCAGTTTTCGTCGAAACGGCAACGCGGGCAAAAAGTTTTTTGAGCCGTTCGTATTGGTACTGCGCAAGGGTGGGAAGCCCTCCGAAAGGGAGGAGCGATTTATCTTCTCCCATGCGGGAGCTTTTCCCTCCGGCAAAGAGGATACAGGGGATAGTGAACATTACTGGGCGAATGCGGCTGAGAGAATTTTATCCATTCCCGGGGTTGCACCGTTTTGAAGGTATTCGAGTACGAGAGGGGAAAATTTATTGATCATTATGGGGTCCATTCCCAAAAATGAGAATTGCGATCCTAAGTTTCCAAGTCCGAGCAAACCTGCCGGTGCCGCGTTGAGCAGTGTTCCTGTCTGCGGGACTTGCTTGGTTAGTGCGGTGAAATCGGCAGGATTCATTTTGGCTTTGGTATTGTTGAGAATCGCTGCAGTACCGCCGATGGCCTGTGTCGGAGTGACACCCAGTTTTGTTGTAAGATTTTTGATCAGGGGATTGGACGTAAGCGAAGCATCAACGGTCGGGGCGGCACTTTGAGCTGCAGGGGTGAGGGTTTGGACGAGTGAACCTAAATCCAATGCACTAGCGTTGGAAACCAAGAGCAATAGTGCGGCAAGCGTAAATGAGCACATGTGTATCTCCGATAAAAAAAGTGGGAATATTATAACTTAGATGAGAGGGTATTTCTCTCCCTGAGGGAGAAATTAATTAATAGAAGCGGGATCGGTGATAACGCCGGTGATTGCCGAAGCGGCAGCCACGGCAGAGTTGGCAAGATAGACTTTGGATGAACGTGATCCCATTCGGCCGACGAAGTTACGGTTAGTTGTTGCTACAGCCACTTCGTTATCGCCCAAAATCCCCATGTATCCCCCCAAGCAGGCGCCGCATGTCGGATTGGAGACGACACCGCCCGCGTCGATGATGATATCGATGTAGCCAAGGCGGGTCGCTTCACGGACGATACGCTGTGTTCCCGGAGTAACGATGAGACGGACATCGGGATGGACCCGTTTTCCTTTGAGAATTTCAGCGGCGATTTTAAGATCACTTAATCGGCCGTTGGTGCAGCTTCCGATAAACGCCTGATCGATTTTGATATTATCACTGACCGCTTGGGTGAGACTGTGCCCGTTGGACGGCAAGAACGGATAGGCGATGACCGGTTCGAGATTGGCGACATCGATTTCAAGGGTTTGGACATACGTCGCATCCACATCGGAGGTGTGGATTTTAGGCTCTCGTGCGAGAGGTTTGTCGGCGAGGAACTCGGCGGTGATCTCGTCATACGCGACGATACCGCTTTTTGCTCCTGCTTCAATCGCCATGTTGCACATACTGAAACGGTCATCCATGCTGAGGTAAGGGATAGTGCTTCCGGTAAATTCGAGGGTGCGATAGAGGGCACCGTCCACTCCGATCATCCGGATGATCTCCAAAATGATATCTTTTCCGGTAGTGTATTTCCCCGGTTTTCCGGTGAGGACGACTTTGATGCTTTCCGGGACTTTAAACCAGTTTCCTCCGGTGATCATTGCGAATGCGAGGTCGGTTGAGCCCATTCCCGTGGAGAAAGCGCCAAGAGCACCGTGGGTACAGGTATGCGAATCGGCACCGATGATAACGTCACCC
>NZ_JAHFAQ010000128.1 GCF_023250475.1 Sulfuricurvum sp.
AGGTGATCGGGTTCTCATCCTCATCAACGGTTTTTAAGATATGGTTGATCCCCGTGATCCCGTCAGTGTTGTTGAGCTTGCGGCTTTTAATAAACGTTTTGTATTCTTCATAATGGGAATTGAAATCCCCTAAAAGGATAAAGGGTTCATTCTCCGGGAGCTCTTTGAGCCGCAAAAGGAGCCGTTTTGCGCAGCTGATCCGTTCGCTTTCGGGTCCGCTTTTGGATTTCCAGTGATTAACAAAAACCCGCAAAACTTTTCCGTCAATGATGATTTTGGCTTCGAGGATATCTCGGTAGTTACCGCTGTAGTTGATGGGGTGCTTGAGGGCGCTTTGGATGGGGTAACGGCTGAGGATTGCTGAGTTAACCGCAGAATTTCTTGTTTTGGCAAAAGCGTAATAGGGGTAATAGAGCCCTTGACGGTTTAGTTCGGCTTTGAGATCTTTGAGGGCGCTTTCGGATTCGACCTCCTGAAGACCGATAATATCGGCTCCGATTCCTCGGATAACGACGGCGGTATTGTGCAGTTTCGTCCGATACATCTCGTTCGTCCATCCCCAGTCGCCGTTAGGGATATACTCTTCATACTCGGTTCCGTCATTGTTCATGTCAAACAGATTCTCGACGTTATAGGTTGCAATTTTCACCTCGACCCCTCCTAAAAGCGATATCATTAGCGCTAACAGTGACAGAAAGCGCATCTATTCAATTCCATTCAAGCGGAGAAGATTTTTAGATTCGCACTCTCTTCCCATCATTTCGACAAACAACTCCTGCATACTTTGCGATCCCCCTTTGGCTAATACGATCTCTTTGTATTGACGGGCGAGGTCGGATCCGAAAATTCCCTCATCCACGATGGCGTAATAGGCATCGGCGCTCAGCACTTCCGCCCATTTATAGCTGTAATAACCCGCACTGTAGCCGCCGCTGAAGATGTGGCTGAACCCGTTTTGAAACTTATTATAGGCAGGGGGCTTAATGAGTGAGGTTTTGGCACGGACACGGTCCAAAAGATTTTGAATCTCCTCTCCCTGATAGAGTTTAGAGTGAAGCTCGAAATCAAAAAGGGAAAACTCAAGCTGACGGAGCATAAACATGGCGCTTTGAAAGTTTTTGGCGCGGATCAGCTTGGCAATCATCTCATCATCGAGAACTTCACCGCTCTCGTAATGTTTAGCAAAGAGCTTCAGCACTTTCGGCTCGTAGGCAAAGTTCTCCAAAAACTGTGACGGAAATTCAACCGCATCCCATTCGACGCCGTTGACGCCGCTTACCCCATGCTCTTTGACACGGCTCAAAAGATGGTGCAACGTATGCCCCATCTCATGAAAAAGGGTGACGACATCGTCATGCCGTAGAAGAGACGGGGACGTTTGGGACGAAGGGGGAAAGTTGCAGACGACGAATGCACTGGAGAGGTGGGTGCACCCCTGGGTATCTTCGCAATGGGTTTGGAAATTGTGCATCCATGCGCCGCCTCGTTTGTCTTTACGGGCTTCGAGATCGAAATAGACCCGAGCGGTGAGGTTTTCATCTTCATAGATATCATACACGGCTGCTTTTTCATCCCAGAGTTCGATCTCTTGGCGGACAAAACGGAGACCGAAGAGTTCGTTTAAAAAGGTAAACATCCCCTCCATCACGCTGTGCTGTTCGAAGTAGGGACGATACTCCTCTTCGTCAATGTCGTATTGGGCTTTTTTGAGGATTTCGCCGTAGTAGGCGGTATCGTAGCTTTGCAGATCAATACTCGGAGCAACGGAACGCAATTCATCGAGTTCGCGCATTCCCTGAACACGTGAAGCTTCGACGAGCTCGTAAAGAAATTTCAAAACGCTTGCCGTATTCGGTGCCATTTTGGAAGCGAGGGAATATTCGGCGTAATTTTCAAACCCCAAAAGTTTAGCACTCTCCTGCCGCAGAGCCATCAATTCATCGATAATGGCTCCGTTTTGCGGTGCGCGTGTCGTGTAGGCGCGATAAAGCTCTTCGCGGACAGTGCGGTTGGAACCATATGTCATATAGGCGATATAGGAGGGCATCTGGAGCGTAAATCGGTATTTTGTGGCCCCCTCTTCTTCAAATCGGGCATTCTCCAGATCGCTTTCGGGGATTCCCTTGATATCGGCTTCGTCGGTGATGATTTTTTCATAGGCGTTGGTAGCATTGAGGACATTTTGGGAAAAGTCGTTGGTGAGGACGCTTTTACGCAAGTTTATTTCCGCCAAACGCTGTTTTGACGACTCGTCTAGGTGCGCTCCCGCCAGCTCGAAATGTAGAATATTGAGATCCAGTATTCGGCGCTGCTCAAGATTCAGATGATCGTATTCATTCGCTTTGACGGCTTTAAACGCTTCGTAGATGTCAAGATTTTGACCGATGAAGGTTGAATAATCGGTTAGGATCGGTAACGTATCCGCATATACTTTTTGGGATATTTCAGAATTTTTAACGGCATTGATATGAGAAAGAGGGGTAAAAAGAAGTTCTAGCTCTTCTTCCATCAGGTCAAAAGGTCGGACAAAATTGGCGTAGGTTTTCTCGGGGAGCGCTAATAGGGTGCTTATCGTTTTGTGGTTGATCTCGATCAAGATGTTAAGATCAGAGATAAAGGTTTCTACATCAAGTTTAAAATCGGCAAATGGGTGCATAGTTTCTCCTGTAATTGCGTTATTGTAGTAAAGTGTTTC
This sequence comes from Sulfuricurvum sp., assembly GCF_023250475.1. Lineage (GTDB taxonomy): Bacteria > Campylobacterota > Campylobacteria > Campylobacterales > Sulfurimonadaceae > Sulfuricurvum. The sequence continues at coordinate 2,696 of NZ_JAHFAQ010000128.1, forward strand.
AAAAAAGATTCTATAAATTGCGAAATAAAATCAACTTCCCTATTTTCACTTCGGATAAAATACCTTTAAAATGTTAAGTATAAAAAAACCTTACATGTTTATTTTAGATTTATACATTGTAATCTTTTCATTATATAATGGTACGAAGTATAAATCGATCTTATGCAAAAGGGAGTTTTATTATGAGTAAATCTACCACAATTACCGTGGATGGAAACGAAGCCGTCGCCCTAGTCGCCCACAAAATCAATGAAGTAATTGCTATCTACCCTATCACCCCCTCATCTCCGATGGGTGAGTTTAGCGATCTCTACAGCTCTAAAGGGCAAAAGAATATATTCGGAACCGTTCCTATTGTGTATGAGATGCAAAGCGAAGGGGGCGCCAGCGGAACGGTACACGGGGCGTTGCAAGCCGGTTCGCTCACCACGACGTTTACGGCTTCTCAGGGGTTATTGCTGATGATTCCGAATATGTATAAGATCGCAGGAGAACTTACCTCGACCGTGTTTCATGTCGCCGCTCGTTCATTAGCGGCGCAGGGGCTTTCCATTTTCGGCGACCATCAAGACGTTATGGGGATCCGACAGACAGGGTTTGCCCTGTTGGCTTCAAACTCCGTTCAAGAAGCGCATGACTTTGCCCTTATCTCCCAAGCGGCAACGCTTCGTTCCCGTATCCCGTTTCTCCATTTTTTCGACGGCTTTCGAACGTCGCATGAAGTAAGCCGGATTGAAAAACTCGACGATGAGGTGCTCAAAATAATGATCGATTCGGATTTGGTTGCCGCTCACCGTCGCAGGGGGCTAAGCCCCGATCATCCTGTTCTTCGGGGAACGGCCCAGAATCCTGATGTTTACTTTCAAGGGCGTGAAAGTGTCAATCGCTACTATCAGGCATTGCCCGAAATACTCCAAGGGGAGATGGATCGCTTTGCCGCTTTGACGGCAAGGGTCTATCATTTATTTGATTACGTCGGAGCAGTAGACGCGGAGCGGGTTATTGTTTTGATGGGTTCGGGTGCCGAAGCGGTAGAGGAGAGTGTGAACTATCTTGTCTCTCAAGGGGAGAAAGTAGGTCTCATTAAAGTACGTTTAGCGCTTCCGTTTGCAGCAGAGGCGTTTATCAATGCTCTCCCACTATCGGTACAATCGATTGGGGTGCTTGATCGTACCAAAGAGCCCGGAAGTCTCGGCGAACCGCTCTATCACGATATTCTGACGGTGCTGTTTGAGAGAAAAGAAATACTTCCGTTTGCAATGCCGCGCATCATCGGGGGGCGGTACGGCCTCTCTTCTAAGGAGTTTACCCCTTCGATGATATTTTCAATTTTTGAGGAACTTTCAAAACCGTCCCCCAAAAATCATTTTACGATCGGTATCGACGATGACGTTACGTTCACGTCGCTTGAATTTGACCACGATTTGATCCTTAAAAATCCCGATCAGTTTCAAGCCGTATTTTACGGGCTCGGGTCGGATGGAACGGTGGGGGCGAACAAAAATACCATCAAGATTATCGGAACCGAAACGGAGCATTTCGCGCAGGGGTATTTTGTCTACGACTCGAAAAAATCGGGATCGATGACGACGTCGCATCTGCGATTTGGAACCAAGCCTATCAAATCCAGTTACCTGATTCAAAAGGCCGATTTTGTAGCGGTACATCAGGCGGTATTTTTGGAAAAACTCGATCTTTTGGAGATTGCCAAAGAAGAGGGGATATTTCTGCTCAACTCCCCCTATCCCAAAGAAGAGGTATGGCAGCGACTTCCTAGGGTTACGCAGGAGCGTATTATCAGAAAGAAGCTCAAATTTTATGCGATCGATGCCTATAAAGTCGCTCATGCATCGAATATGGGACGGAGAATCAACACGGTGATGCAGACGTGCTTTTTTGCCATCAGCGGTATTCTTGCTAAAGAGGAAGCGATAGCGAAAATCAAAGGCTCCATCCAAAAGACCTACGGCTCCAAAGGGGATGTGATTGTTCAAATGAACTATACCGCCGTCGATGCAACCTTGGAAAATCTTTATGAAATCGAAGTTCCTTTACGTATCGATTCACCCCTTGAACTGCAACCTACACTCAAAGGTAACATGAGCCGTTTTGTCGAAGAGATTATCGGAAAAATCACCGCGTTTAAAGGGGACGATCTTAGGGTGTCACAAATTCCGGATGATGGTACCTGGCCGACGGGGACGACGCAGTATGAGAAACGCAATATCGCACAAGAAGTCCCAGTGTGGGACGCCGATACCTGTATTCAGTGTAATAAATGTATTTCGGCCTGTCCGCATTCAGTGATCCGCTCATCTGTATTTGATACCTCTTTCCTATCCAATGCTCCCGAAGGGTTTGTCGCAAAAGGGGCGAAAGGGAAAACCTTCGGTGAAAATGAGGTATTTAACATTTCAGTCGCTGTTGAAGACTGCACGGGGTGTGCTCTGTGCGTAGAGGTATGTCCCGCTAAAAACAAATCCCAAACTTCTCTCAAAGCGATCAACATGCTGCCGCAGCTTCCTTTGCGAGAAGTGGGGATCGCACAGTGGGATTTTTTCCTCTCACTCCCTAAAATGGATCGAGAGAAGCTCGATCACGGCAACCTCAAAGAGTCACAGTTTTTAGAACCGCTGTTTGAGTTTAGCGGGGCATGTCCTGGGTGCGGGGAAACACCGTACGTCAAACTGGTTTCTCAGCTTTTCGGGGATCGGACGGTGATCGCCAACGCGACGGGGTGCAGCTCTATTTACGGGGGAAATCTCCCTACAACACCGTGGAAAAAGAATGACGAGGGGCGCGGTCCCGCATGGTCGAATTCGCTCTTTGAAGACAATGCCGAATTCGGTTTGGGGTTTCGTCTCTCGATCGATGCGCAGCGTGATCGGGCACGCGGGTTGCTGGAAACATTGAAACCGCATTTGGATGCGGCACTCGTCGAAGAAATTCTCACTGCCGATCAACATGAAGAGTCACAGATCAACGCGCAACGCCAACGGATAGAACTATTAAAAAAATCTCTTGAAAAGTTGGAAAACAGCGATACCAAAACGCTTCTCGAGCTTGCCGATTATCTCGTCAAAAAATCGGTCTGGATTATGGGGGGGGACGGTTGGGCGTACGATATCGGTTACGGCGGGCTCGATCACGTCCTTGCCAGCGGTAAAAATGTCAATATCCTCGTCCTCGATACGCAGGTTTATTCCAATACCGGAGGGCAGCAGTCTAAAGCAACGATGACGGGGGCGGTGGCAAAATTCGCCGCAGGCGGGAAAGCGGGACTCCCCAAAGACCTTGCCGCGATGGCCATTGCCTATGAAAACGTGTATGTCGCAAAAGTCGCTATGGGGGCAAATGATACTGCAACGCTCAAAGCATTTGTCGAAGCGGAGCGATATGAC
>NZ_JAHFAQ010000129.1 GCF_023250475.1 Sulfuricurvum sp.
TTTGATATTATCCATCCATACACCGGGTTTCGGCATAAATTTCCCGGCACTCGTTCCGATAGCAATCAGAGGCAAGCCCATACCGATACTGAGGGAGAAGAGAGCAACTCCTCCCAACAAAGCATCGCCCGTCTGCCCGATGTAAATCAGTGCCCCTGCCAACGGTGCGGCGACACACGGTCCGACAATCAAAGCCGATAAAAATCCCATAATAGCAATACCGACGATGCCGCTTCGCGATCCGCTGATCTGAGTAATACGAGATTGATTCGCATTGGGAATTTGAAGTTCAAACAGATCAAACATCGACATCGCCAATAGTACAAAGATCAGGGCAAAGAGGGTAATAATCCACGGCGTTTGAAATGCCGCCTGAAGGTTGGCTCCGAACAATCCTGCCAAAATTCCTGCAATCGTATAGGCAACCGCCATGGAGAGGACATAGACGACGGAGAGCCAAAATGCCCGCTTCGTTCCCAAACCGGCTCCTTGCGCCATAATGACCGAAGAGATAATCGGGATCATCGGAAATACGCACGGCGTCAACGCCAACAAAAGACCGAATCCGAAGAAGCTGAGGATAATAAACCAAAGACTTCCCCCTTTGATAACGCCGGCGATTTGATCGGTTTCCGATTTTTTCTCTACCGGTGCGACTGTAACATTTTTTTCAATGACGTTCAAAACCGGAACATTTGTTGCCGGGGCTTTGATAATCGAAGGGCCCGCAGGCTGCGGCATCGGAATTTTATCGGTATTAACACTCACTTCCAAAGTTGTCTCTATCGGCTCATAGCACAATCCGGCCGATGAACACCCCTGATAAGAGAGTTTCACTTTTATCTTCTTTTCACCGCTCAGTTCTTTGGTTTTCACCAAAACGATACGAACGGCGGGTGAAGACTCATACACCTTCTCCCCATCCAGTTCCGTCGAATCCGCCATCGTGAGTGTTTGAAAATCGATCCCGTCATTTTTATCCGCATCTTCCACTTTTAGCTTATCGGCGTAAATATGGATTTGATCCCCCATCGTTATCTCTACACCGAGGGTTTTGGAATCTACCATTTTGGCAGAGGGTTTAAAGGCCTCTTCCGGTTGTAAAAATCCGACGCCCCAGACATTCAAAGAAATGAGTAAAAACAATAGCCAATGCATAAAAAAACCTCGTATAAATTTCTCTCCTATTTTACCGCATTTTATTGATACAAAACCCATAGAGAAACATTGTTAATATTTTTCAGGTTACCTATAGCCTGAAATGCTACACTACCCCAATTTTATACGGAGGTTCTTATGTCCAACCATCTCGCACATGAAGATTCCCCTTATCTTCAACAGCACAAAGAGAATCCTGTTGATTGGTACCCGTGGTGTGATGAAGCATTTGAAAGGGCTCACAACGAGCATAAAGCGATCTTTATCTCCATCGGTTACAGCAGCTGCCATTGGTGCCACGTTATGGAGCATGAGGTATTTGAAAACACCGAAATTGCCCAATTTGTCAATCAGCACTTTATCTGTATCAAAGTGGATCGTGAAGAGCGCCCCGATATCGACAAACATTACCAAGAACTCCATAATCTCCTCAACCGCCGAAGCGGAGGATGGCCTCTCTCCATATTCTGTACTCCCGAAAACAAACCTTTCTACGCCGCCACCTATATTCCCCCCTATAATCGGGAACGGATGATGGGCTTTAGCGAGTTGACGGCTATCATTGCCGAAAAAGTGGGACAAAATGATGAAAAACTGTTTCAAAACGCCGACGAAATCACCGCGTTTATGCGGCCGAAAAATGAGAGCGTTCAGGCGAGTGTACTGAATGAGAAAATCATTACCCAATTCATCCTCCAAGCACACCATAACTATGATGAAATCAACGGAGGCTTTTCAAAATCTCCGAAATTCCCCCAAGTTTCGACACTCCAAACTCTTATGAGTCTTGAACGGCTTAAACCCGATAACCAGATAAAAAATATGCTGACGCATACTCTCGATTCTATTGCGCTGGGAGGAGTGTACGATTTGGTTGACGGCGGCTTTTGCCGCTACAGTACCGACGCTGCTTGGCTGGTTCCCCATTTTGAAAAAATGACCTACGATAACGCACTCCTCTGCTCTCTTTTCGCTCAAGCGGGAATCCTTTATCAAAACGGAAACTATATCCGTATTGCCCGTGAGAGTGCCGATTTTATGCTCAATTTTATGATGGAAGATGATCTTTTTTACAGTGCAAGCGATGCCGACAGTGAGGGTGAAGAGGGGAAATATTTTGTCTATACCTATGACGAAATCGTTCAATCTCTCAAAAAGTGCGGTATCGAAGATTTCACCCAAGCCGCCTCAGTAATCGGAGCTTCGGCAGAGGGGAATTTCGAAGGAGATTGCATCATTCGCCTCTCCTCGCTTGAGCGACCCGAATGGTTTGAACCGTTTAAAGAACAGCTGCGCACACTGCGTCAAACGCGCACCTACCCTTTTATCGACCGAAAAGTGATTACGGCATGGAATGCGATGATGATTAAAGCCCTCTTTATGCTCGGAAAAGTGGACACCGCCTATACCATTCAGGCTGTCCGTTCGTTGGAAAAACTCAAAAGCACCATGTTTTTGGACGAACGTCTCAAACACTCCGCCCTTATCCATAAAACGCCCAAAATCGAGGCCTTCTTGGAAGATTACGCCTATCTTTGCAGCGCTTTGATTGACGCGTATCAGTCAACGCTGAATGAGAGTTATCTCGTCGATGCTCAACGTTTTGCCAACAAAGCGCTGGAACTCTTTTACGAAGAGGGAAAATGGTATTTCAGCCGCGGAGCGTTCACGACTGTGGCGGAAATGGATGATGGAACCTATCCGAGCGCATTGGGCGTTATGATCAATGTTTTATTGAATCTGGGGGGCTTGATCGATCCTAAATACAGCCATTTCGGATTTAAAAGCCTCGAATATGTCTCTCTCAATCTAATGAAAACACCGATCTACTATCCCACCCTCACCGCGGAAGTGATCGCCCACCTCAAAGGGCGCCGAATCATCAAAAGCAACTCGCAAAACCTCTTAGCGATCACCACGGCAATGCGCTATCCTTTCCTCCTTCTCAAAAATGATGAAACACTCCAAGAGTTTACGATTTGCGGAGAAAATTCGTGCTTTGCCTCCACAAAGGATGCAGACAAGCTTGATGAATTAATCACTTCAACGTTATAATAAAGAAAATTAGGAGCTATAGATGGGTGCAACAAGAGCAATGGCAAAAACAGAAATCGCAGAAGCTCAAGCGATTGAGGATATTGTTCATGATGACCGACGCAAAACGAAAGAAGAGAACGACGAAGAACGACGAACAAAAAGCAAAGCGGAAGAGAGACTCCCGATATGGGTTAAAAAATCGGTTTTAGAGTATGAAAAAGAGCTAAAAGATCTCCAAATCGAACTCCTCAAACTTCAAAACCATGTCAAAGACGAAGGGCTCAAAATCCTAATGATTTTTGAAGGGCGTGATGCCGCAGGAAAAGGGGGGACGATCAAACGGATCACCGAGCACCTCAATCCGCGCGGTGCACGTGTCGTTGCCCTCGACAAGCCCTCCGACGTCGAAAAAACCCAATGGTACTTTCAACGCTATGCGGAGCACCTTCCCAGTGCCGGAGAGATCGTTTTGTTCGATCGAAGCTGGTACAATCGCGGCGGGGTTGAGCCGGTTATGGGGTTTTGTACCCCCGAAGAGCACCAAGAATTTTTAAATCATGTCAGTGAGTTTGAACGAATGCTCGTCAACTCCGGGATCATCCTCTTTAAATTCTATTTTTCTGTCTCAAAATCAGAGCAGGCACGCCGATTTAAAGAGCGAAAAACCGATCCACTAAAACAGTTCAAACTCTCTCCCGTAGATGCCAAATCACAAGAGATGTGGGACAAATATACAGGGGCAAAACTCTCTATGCTCCGGGCATCCCACACCGGAACCGCACCGTGGATCATTATCCGTTCCGACAACAAGAAGAAAGCTCGCGTCAACTGTATCAAACACATCTTGTCGAGTGTTCTCTACCCATCCAAAAATCCGCCGGATCTAAAAACATCGAAAAAGATTTTGATTTGGGGTGATGAAGAGATCAAACTGATGGAGACGGGGATGTTAGCGAAAGAAATAAAAAAAGGCTAACCCTTAGGGGTTAGAGAAATTTTAAAATCTCAGCTTCGATATTCTCTTTTTCGATAACGATAGATTGCGTGATCGGCTTGGAAAATAGCCCTTTGATCATCGGAGGAATCGGTGTTGAAGCCGTTTTACTGATCGATTCGAGCGCATCAATATCATTCGCATCTTTTTCTCCCGTAAGAGCGTTCGCAATCGTCGGAGAAAATTTCGTCCACTCTGCGGTTGAATAGACGATTGTTTTAAGCGGCTTCGTAGCACAGCAGTCATACGCTTTGAAACAGGTAGCCGTATGCGGATCCATCAAATAGCCATGGTCATAAGCCTCTTTGATATACCCTTTCCCTTCCGCTCCGTTACAGTAATCGGCAGCAAAAAGAGTCTGAAGTTTCATGGTTTCATTATCATTCAACGCATAAAAACGTTCCGCTTCCAATCCCGCCATCAGTTCTTTCGTACGCTCATTTCCGAAAAGATCGAATAAAATGCGTTCAACATTGCTGGAGATCAAAATATCCATTGCCGGAGAGGTTGTCGCGACAACATGTTCACCCCGCAAATCGTAACGACCCGTATTAATCAGACGGGTCAAAACATTATTCTCATTGGATGCGATTATAATCTTCTCAACCGGAAGTCCCATTTTATACGCGTAATATCCGCCAAGGGCATTTCCAAAATTTCCGCTCGGAACATCGAGGTATACTTTTTCACCTAACGTAATGACGTTTTGACGAACCAACTCAAGATAACTGTGGATATGGTAAATGATCTGAAAAATAATCCGTCCGAAGTTCACTGAATTTGCCGCGGAGAGAGAGATATTTTTCGCCTTCAAAGCATCTTTAAAAGTTTGCGATCCCAAAAGCTTTTTCAATGCACTTTGGGCATCGTCGAAATCCCCTTTGATCCCGATGACTTTGAGATTAGCCGCATCTTCGGTCACCATCTGAAGACGCTGAACGTCCGAGGTTCCACCATCAGGATAGAGACACGCTACGCGGACATTCGCTCGGTTTTTAAACGTCTCCAGCGCCGCAGGTCCCGTATCGCCGCTCGTTGCCGCCAGAATCAAATACTCTTCACCCCGTTTTTGGGCAATCGAAGAGAGGACAACGCCGAACGGCTGCAATGCCATATCTTTAAATGCACGGGTAGGTCCGTGATAAAGTTCGCTGACATAGAGATCATCACGAACTTTGACAACCGGCACAGGATTGGTCGGATCGTCAAATTTATCATAAAGCGATAGTGCTTCATCAATCACCGATCCGTCAATATCGATTGCAAGCGTTGTCAATAAATCTTTGGCAAGCTCTTTATATGACGAATTCAGATGTTTCGTAAGAAACGGCTCGCCTAAAGTCGGAAGTTCACTGGGAACATACAAACCGCCAAACGATGCGATAGGACTCATAATCGCCTCTGAAAAAGTCACCTGTTGTGGATGGATTCCGTCGTTTCCGCGTGTTTCAATAAATTTCATTAGATCCGCTTTATAAAATTTTCGTGATTATAACAAAGAGGGTATCAGGGAACGCTTAGAAGGTAAAATGTTACGAAAATAGCTTTTATTTTTAGCACCAAAATATTTATTTAAGATTTTTTATTAGATTATCCATATAGTTTTTTATATTTGCCACATCAGTTTGAATCTTATTGCTTTTCGAATCTTGAAACCTGTCAATTAATTCAGTATAAACGTCTATTTCTTTTAGGCTTTCACCTATTTCACCGTATGTTACACCTTTATTTTTCATTGCCGATGCGACTTGAACTTGAACATTATCAATAGTCGAATTTGCATATCTATTAATAAGCTCGTCATAAACGTCTATGGCTTTTTGGCTTTCACCTATTTCACTGTATGTTACACCTTTATTTTTCATTGCCGATGCAACTTGTTCTTGTATC
>NZ_JAHFAQ010000130.1 GCF_023250475.1 Sulfuricurvum sp.
ACATCCCGGTCCGTGAATAAAGTTGATATTCTCGGGCAGCAGCTGAGTCAAACCGTATTTCATAATCGTGTGGGTATGTCCGCCGCACACTTCCATGATATTGACCGTCCGGCCAAGCTTTTCAGCCTCTGAGGCGATCAGTTTTTGAAAGCTTTTGATTACCTCGGGATTGCGAAAGCCATCATAGAGGTCTTTGAGTTCCAAAGAACTCATGGCGCTTCTCTACTTGGGCAGTTGTCATCATCAAGAACCATTTGACGCCGATCCTCTTCATCAAGCTTCTCCAAAATCTCCTGATAAACCCTCAACGATTCAAGAGCATCCTCTTCGTCAATCTTGTTCATAATAAACCCGATATGTAGCAGTACATAATCGCCGATTGCAACTGTCCCCTCTTCCATAAGATCGAGCCCTGCAGTACGCTGAATCCCCATGGTATCAACGGTTGCAATGTTGTGTTCCGTGTCAATGCTGACCACTTTTGAAGGTATTGATAAACACATAAATCAGACTCTCATCTTTCGTTTAAATTCAATCCACTCGATCACTCTTTTAATCGACGCTTCATCATTGATGTTCACTTCCAAAATATCGACATTCGGTTTGATTTTTCTCGCTTCGGCTTTCTCTCTCTCAATGTCGTATTGAAAATAGGGGAGCAAATCGGTTTTGGTAATAAGGATGAGATCGGCACAACGGAACATCACCGGATATTTGGCAATCTTATCTTCTCCCTCGGGGATTGAGACAAGGACGATATTCAGGTGTGATCCGACATCATAGCTCGCCGGACAGACGAGATTACCGACGTTTTCGATAAAACAGACATCCAAAGGAGCCAACGGCAGATCATGCAATCCTTTATGAACCATAAACGCATCCAGATGGCACGCGCTTCCCGTCTGAATCTGTACCGCATTGATCCCTTTTGCAATGAGGCGATCGGCATCGCGTGACGTCTCCAAATCTCCTTCAATAACACCGAATTTAAACGGAGCCAACCCTGCCATTTTTTCCAAAAGAGTCGTTTTTCCGCTTCCCGGAGAGCTCATCAGATTGATTGCCAATACTCCGTGCTCATTGAAATGCTCACGGTTGTGGTGCGCTTCCTGATCATTTTTGTCCAAAATCTTTTTGATTACCGCAATCGTTTTGGAATCATTGAGCTGCGGATTATGATGCAATGTCTCATGCGCTGCCTGATGGGTATGAGAATGTTCATCTTCTCCGTGATGGTGATGATGATGCCCCCCCTCGTGAGGATGTTCTAGCGTATCATGTTCATGGTCATGGACGTGGGTGAATTCTCGTCCGAACTCATCGACATGAGTATGTCCGTGCTGGTGGTTATTGGTAGTAATCGAGCATCCGCAATCTTTACACATTATTATTTCCTTTTTTGTTTGTTTTAAATTATCAATCCCGCTCGGGTGAGGAGATCGATTTCATACGCGTTTTCACTGGTTCCATCGTATAGGATTTTACCTTTTTCATCCAAAATGACGACACGCTCACCGAGTCGCGGTGCGATAGCCAAGTTGTGCGTCGCCGTTATCGTCGTGATGGGGAGTGCGGCGACAATGTCGAGAAATTTGGCGGTACTGGCAGGGTCAAGCGCGCTGGTCGGCTCATCGAGCAGTAGCACCTTGGGTGAGAGCGACATGATGCACGCCAAAGCCAGTTTTTGTTTTTGTCCTCCGCTGAGTTTGAAGGGGACGTTTTTCAGATGCGGTGTCAATCCGAACAGCTCGGCGTAGTTGCGTACCCGCGCATCGACATCATCGAACTCCAGTTGTCTCGCACCGAAAGCGATCTCATCATAAACGCTCGGATTAAAGAGCATCGCATCGATGTTTTGAAACACCAGTCCGACGTTGCGGCGAAAATATTCATTGGTTTGCTTCTGTTTCAACGCACTTTTACTCAGTGGGTTTCCCTCAAACAAAAGTTCGCCGCTATCAGGGAATTCCAAGCCGTTGAGGAGTTTTAGCAGGGTGCTTTTCCCGCTCCCGTTAACCCCTAAAAGAACCACTTTTTCCCCTGCACCGATATGGAGATTAAGGTTTTCAAAAACGGTATTAGCCTCTCTTTTGAGAGTGACGTTTCGGATGTCAAACATGAAAACCTCGCGATTTCATCGCTTCGAAGTTCTCTTTTCCTTCTCGGATATTTTTGTCCAAAAATCCGGCGATGGCAGAACCCAAATACTCATATATCTGATATCGTGTCGGTTTTCGCAGTGTACGTGATTTCAACGCATCGGTGTAATCGGCGAACGAGCGCTGCATATTCATGATTTTCGAGACGCTGAGTACCAACAAAAAGCTCAAATCTTTGGAAAACGCGACCGCCTCATAGATATTGACTCTGGAGGTAAAAAGAAGCGTCAGAAAGATCATATCAAACGAGCGCAAATTGACGGTCACAAAGTAGTGCCAAAACGACTCATCTCTCAAATAAAGGGTAAAGGAATAGCTCAACGTGATAAACAGCGAAAAAAGTGCCACCAAGATAAAGGATCGACGGGCAATCGAAAGTACCGATTTGCCCGACATGAGCAATAACAACGCAAGGACGATCAAGAGCGGCTCATAACTCTTGAGAGTCGATATGGCTATCAAAGCACCGATATAGAGAAGAAAATAGATTTTAGCTGGCACGTTTACCCAACTTTTTGATACCTATCATCACGGCAAAGATCAAACCCGCACCGAGCGCCGCACTGATCCATGTCGACATCAAAGCACTCACACCGCTGATTTCATAATCGGGTATGATCGCCGAAATCAAAGGTTTTGTAGTTTCGATCGATTGGGGCACGTAGCCTATCATAGAACGAATCTCATCCACGCTCCACTCACCCCATGCAGGCCCTTCGGCGATTAACCCCAGCGGAGTTAAAGCGATCACAACGAGGATAAAAATCAATAAATATTTCCCGTTTTGACTCATACCGTAGCTCCTTTGGGCGTGCTTTGATTTTTGATTTTTTCGACAAACCCCATCACCAACATCGTCGCAAATCCCTCTACCACTCCGAAAACAAGGAGGTGAGAACCGACCACGGCGGGGAGTGTGACATTAAGACCGAACGGAAAATAGATCGGATGCCCTAGAGCATCAACACCCAACAGAGGCTGAATCCCCAAAGCCACGGCAACCACAACGGACGCGGCAACGATACCGCTCCACCCTGCTAAAAACAGCACAAGATTGTTATTCACTCTATTATGGAGCAGTTTGTGGACATAAAACGCGCTAAATGAAGCGACAAATCCCATCGCCAAAGAGTTGATGGCAAAGACGCTGAGACCTCCATCACCGAAAATAAGCGCCTGAATAAAGAGCGTCAACGATAGACAAAACGCCGCCACCCAAGGACCGAACAATATCGCCAAAATAGCCGCTCCGATAGCGTGCCCGCTTGTTCCACCGGGAATAGGGATATTGAACATCATGATGACAAACGAAAATGCCGTTAATGACGATAAAAACGCATAAGACTCATCATTGATCGCCTCTTTGGTTTTTTTCCACGCTACAATCAACAAAGGGATCGCCGCAACCGTTGCGGGTATATAGGTAGAGGGGGATATGAATCCGTCCGGTATATGCATCTAAACACCTCTATGAATAGTTATTCAGTATAGTGGTAATTATAGAAGATTTATCTATAAAGAAGTTGAAAAAAAGTATTTCTTAGTTATTTTTAGGACAAACATCTTAGAAAATACTCACCGTACCCTTTAGAGTTTACGAGCAACGCTTCCCTGCGGATGATTATACCAGCCTGGATCGGAATAATCACCTTTAGGTTGATTTTTACGTACTTTTACAAGGGTGAACATTCCCCCCATCTCGATAGGGCCGAACGGCCCTTGCCCGCTCATCATCGGTAATGTATTCTTCGGCAAAGCCATCCCCATATCGGCCATATCCTGCATCTCCGCCATCCCGTTTTTCCCCATCGGCATATACATATAATCCGGCATCAGGTCACTGATCTTTTCAGTGAGGTCATCTTGTTTGACCCCGATCATGTTGGGGACGGTGTGTCCCATCGGTCCCATCGTATGGTGCGACTTATGGCAATGCAGCGACCAATCCCCCTCTTCGGTAGCGATAAATTCAAATGCTCTCACTTGCCCGACCCCGATATCAATAGTTACTTCAGGCCACCTTGCCCCTTTCGGAACCCATCCCCCATCGGTGCAGGTCACCTCGAAAGGATGTCCGTGCATATGGATCGGATGGTTGGTCATCGTAAGATTTCCGACACGGATGCGGACACGATCTCCCACGCGAACATTCATCGAATCAATCCCCGGAAAGACACGGCTGTTAAAGCTCCAGAGATTAAACTCGGTCATGGTCGAAGGATTGGGGGTATAGGTTCCGGGAGCAACATCGTAGCTGGCAAGGAGAAAACAAAAATCCCGATCTACTTTATGCTGTGCAGGATTTTTCGGGTGAACAATAAACATCCCCATCATACCCAGAGCCATTTGTACCATCTCATCGGCATGCGGATGGTACATAAACGTCCCGCTTTTTTGAAGTCTAAATTCATAGACATAGGTTTCACCCGGAGCGATAGCACGCTGTGTCAACCCGCCGACACCGTCCATCCCGTTAGGGAGAGTAAGTCCATGCCAATGAACCGCCGTATGTTCGGGAAGCTTATTCGTCACAATAAAGCGTACAAGGTCCCCCTCCACCGCTTCGATTGTCGGTCCGGGACTTGTGCCGTTATATCCCCAGCAGTTGACTACCATCCCCGGAGCAAACTCCCGTACGACCGGTTCGGCGACAATGCGGAACTCTTTCACCCCCTCTTTCATCTCATAGGGCAAACTCCAACCGTTGAGCGTTACCACCGGATTGTAGTTTTTCCCCTCTTTCGACGTTATGAGCGTCGCAGGAGAGAGAACCCGTTTTGGATCTTCTACGCGGGTAAGCTGTCGCTTAGGCGATGATCCCTCACCGTGCCCGCTATGATCATGCTCTTGCGCGCTGAGTGACGATGTCAAGCCGGCAGAGGCCAACAACGCCGCCCCAAGTCCTAAAAACTCCCGTCTATTTTTGTGTTGCATAATTCTCTCCCCCAAGGGTATAAGTCAAATCGGCTTGCGCTTTTCGGTACTCCGCAATTGCCCTGACCGCTTCCATTTTTACATCGCTGTAGCGGCGCTGATCGGCAAGAAGTTCATAAACACCATCCAGCATTCCATTATAATAAAGCTGTGTTTGTTCCAGAATATCACGGTTTATTGTTTCAATTGAATCTTTGTATTCACGGGCAATATCATAGTTATAGTGCGATATCGCGTACGCTTCACGAACCTCAGAACGGATATTTACAGCCAATTCCACCAAATGCTGAACACTTTGGTTGTAAAGAGACTGTGTACGGCTTAATCGCGCCTGTCCCATATCAAATATCGGGAGAGGAATTTTCACACCGATACTGTTGAAACGGCTTTCTCCCGTACTCTTTTCACTCCCAAGCTCTAGAGTCACTTCATCTAAAAGACGGGTATTTTCCGTATATCCGGCATCTTTTGCCGCATATTCGACCCTTTTTTGAGCCGCTGCAATATCCAGACGCTTAGCCATAGCCAGACGCTCCAACGAATCACTTTCAAGCGGCGGAACAACGAGAGACAAAGGCTCCTGGCTCAGAGTGTAATACGTTTGCTCTCCATAAATTCCCAAGATTCGGTTGAGGGCCTCGCGCGCACTCGCATCGTCTCTACGCAAACGAACCGATTCGAGCCTTGCACGGGAGTATTCGTCTTGGATTTTTAACATATCGCGTTTCGAAAGATTCCCCGCAGTGTATTGGCGCATGGCCAACTGCAAAGAGGCTTCATACGATTTGAGCACATCGGCGTTAAGTTGAACCAATTCCTCCGCGCTCCGTGCGTCAATATACACTTTTTTTGCATCCCGAACCGTTCGAAGAACTTCATCGCCGACACTGAATTTGGTCTCTTCCAGTGCCAACCCCCCCAGCTCTTTACGCAGCGGAATCCAG
>NZ_JAHFAQ010000131.1 GCF_023250475.1 Sulfuricurvum sp.
GCGGCAGTATCTGCAAAAATCGATGATTTGACCGATCTTAAAGAGAACGTCATCATCGGTCGTACGATCCCGGTCGGTACCGGAATCTACAAAGACCAAAAAATGGTTTTCGGAGACTAAATTCACCTTTTTTCTTCCCCGCTTCGGCGGGAATTCAATTATCCCTTCTCTCTTACAACTTCCTTAAAATAAGCTCAAATTAATCAAAAATTAGATACCATTGCGCGTTTATTAGTCCCCCTTTAAGTAGCGGATTAAAATTCTACTGGAACATTTCAACAAAGGAGATTGTGTGCCAACAATCAACCAACTTATTCGTAAAGAGCGACAAGCGGTAGTGAAAAAATCAAAATCACCCGCTTTGGTGTCATGCCCACAACGTCGTGGTGTATGTACTCGTGTATATACTACAACCCCTAAAAAACCGAACTCGGCGCTTCGTAAAGTTGCTAAAGTACGTTTGACTTCAGGGTTTGAAGTTATTAGTTATATCGGTGGTGAGGGTCACAACTTGCAAGAGCACTCTATCGTTCTTGTTCGTGGCGGTCGTGTAAAAGACTTACCAGGGGTAAAATACCATATCGTACGTGGTGCTCTCGATACTGCGGGTGTTAAAGACCGTAAAGTATCTCGTTCTAAATACGGAACGAAAAAAGCTAAGGTTAAAAAATAACCAACTAGTCTGACAAGATTCGGTTTTTGATGACCGTTTTTTGAGTAAATGAAAAAAACATTGAAGGAAACATTATGAGAAGAAGAAAAGCGCCCGTTCGCGAAATTATGCCTGACCCGGTTCACGGTTCAAAAATTTTGACAAAGTTCATCAACAAAATTATGTGGGACGGTAAAAAAAGTACCGCTGAAAAAATTATGTACGGTGCTTTGGATATCATGGGTTCACGTGGTGAAAAAACAGGTATCGAAGTGTTTAACGCTGCGATTGATAACATTAAACCGGTTATCGAAGTAAAAAGCCGCCGTGTGGGTGGAGCGACCTACCAAGTTCCAGTAGAAGTTCGTCCTGTACGTCAACTATCTCTTGCAATCCGCTGGTTAACCGATGCGGCACGCAAACGTAACGAGCGCACTATGGCAGAGCGTTTGGCAAATGAATTATCAGATGCTGCAAACGACAAAGGTACAGCATTCAAACGTAAAGAAGATACTTACAAAATGGCTGAAGCGAACAAAGCGTTCGCTCATTATCGCTGGTAAGATTCGTAACCTTTTGATGACCCTCTCGGGTTATCATTCCCCTATCCACTATAAACTCTATTAAGGGCTATTATCATGGCAAGATCCCATAAACTTGAAGACGTAAGAAACATCGGAATCGCCGCTCACATCGACGCGGGTAAAACGACAACAACTGAGCGTATCTTGTTCTACACCGGTGTATCACACAAAATCGGTGAAGTTCACGAAGGTGCTGCAACTATGGACTGGATGGAGCAAGAGCAAGAGCGTGGTATTACCATTACCTCTGCGGCGACAACTTGTGAGTGGAGCGGCAAACAAATCAACATTATTGACACTCCGGGCCACGTTGACTTCACCATTGAAGTTGAGCGTTCTATGCGTGTACTTGATGGTGCTGTAGCGGTATTCTGTGCAGTTGGTGGGGTTCAACCACAATCTGAAACAGTATGGCGTCAAGCAAACCGTTACGGGGTTCCTCGTATGGTTTTCGTCAACAAAATGGACCGAACGGGAGCTGATTTCTACAACGTAGAAGAGCAAATCCGTGCACGTCTTAAAGCGAACCCAATCGCTATTCAACTTCCAATCGGTGCGGAAGATCAATTTAAAGGGATCGTCGATCTCGTTAAAATGAAAGCTATCCTTTGGGACGAAGATGCGGCTATGGGTTCAAACTATCATGAAGCAGAAATTCCTGCGGATATGGTAGAAATTTCCAATAAATACCGTGCACAAATGATGGAAGCGGCGGCTGAGGGTGACGATACTTTGATGGAGAAATTCTTCGAAGAGGGTGAACTTAGCAACGAAGAGATCATGCGCGGGATTAAAGCCGGATGTCTTAAAATGGAAATCATTCCTATGACATGCGGAACTGCGTTTAAAAACAAAGGGGTACAAACTCTTCTTGACGCGGTTGTTGATTACCTACCATCACCTTTGGAAGTTGCGGCTATCAAAGGGACCATGGAAGACGATGAAGAGGTTGAAGTTGATGTTGAATCAACGGACGATGCTCCATTTGCCGGTCTTGCGTTCAAAATCATGACTGACCCATTCGTTGGACAACTTACTTTCGTACGTGTTTACCGTGGTGTTCTTGAGTCAGGTACGTATGCTTACAATACCATCAAAGGTAAAAAAGAGCGTATCGGACGTATCGTTAAAATGCACGCGAACAAACGTGAAGAGATCAAATCTCTTTATGCGGGTGAAATCGGAGCGGTTGTAGGTCTTAAAGACACAACAACGGGTGATACCCTTTGTGATGAGCGTGAACGTCTAGTACTAGAGCGTATGCACTTCCCTGAGCCGGTTATCTCGGTTGCGGTTGAGCCTAAAACCAAAGTGGACCAAGAAAAAATGGGTATCGCGTTAGCAAAACTAGCGGCGGAAGATCCATCTTTCCGTGTCCACACAGACGAAGAGACAGGACAAACGATCATCAGCGGAATGGGTGAGCTTCACCTTGAAATCCTTGTTGACCGTATGTTCCGTGAGTTTAAAGTTGAAGCGGAAGTGGGTGCACCTCAAGTTGCATACCGTGAGTCAATCCGTGCAGAAGTTAATCAAGAGTACAAATACGCGAAACAATCAGGTGGACGTGGACAATTCGGTCACGTATATCTCCGTATCAAGCCGGGTGTACCTGGAACTGGTTATATCTTCCACAACGAAATCAAAGGTGGGGTTATTCCTAAAGAATACGTTCCTGCCGTTGAAAAAGGGTGTAAAGAAGCAATGCAAAAAGGTGTACTCGCGGGTTATCCGATCGAAGATATCGAAGTCGCATTGTATGATGGTTCATACCATGAGGTTGACTCGAATGAGATGGCGTTTAAACTTGCTGCTTCTATGGGATTCAAAGAGGGTGCACGTAAAGCTAACCCGGCTATCCTTGAGCCTATGATGAAAGTTGAAGTTGAAGTTCCTGAGAACTTCATGGGTGACGTTATCGGTGACCTTAACCGCCGTCGCGGACAAGTTAACAACATGGGTGACCGTTCCGGTAACAAAATTGTTGATGCGTTCGTACCATTGTCTGAAATGTTCGGTTACTCAACTGACCTTCGTTCAGCAACTCAAGGACGTGCAAGTTACTCTATGGAATTCGATCACTACGAAGAAGTTCCACGTAACGTTGCTGAAGAGATTATCAAAAAGCGTAACAGCTAAGATCTCTTTCTTCTCTCCCCGTTTGGGGAGTCTTTCCTATCTCATTTTATTTTACAATCCACAAATTTTTTATCAATAACTTATTATTGCTGTAAACCCGTTTGATAAAATAATCACCAAATGTCAAACTTTTTTGTTCACATGAAAGATATTAAAAACGTGATGCAATTCCAAAGCCAATAAAATTAGATGAATACCTGGTTAAGCCAATACCAATACTAAAGTCAAGCTGAGTGTCATTGGTCAATAAATAGGTCATACCGCCGTCGATGACTCTTGTGGCATGTAAATCGTGTTTAGAAGGTTCAATAGCATAAATTTCGAGAAAACTACCGATGGTTTCGGTATGGCTAATTGAACTGCCAACAGCAAATTGAGTATCGTATACTCTATGATGATCTATTTGGGATGAACTTGCCTGAACCGTACCGAACAACGTATTATTATCCGATATTGAATAATCCCAGAGAATACCTACTAAAGGATCAGTGCTATCGGAAGTAGACGGAGACGTTCCTGTTGGAAGTGACAATATTCCGAGCGCTGTTATATTGTATTGTTGGTTGTCCAAAAGCTTGTATTTGCCTCCGATAGATAAATCGGCTTTAGACCTGACTGCAGATTGACCTTCTTCTTTGTCAATATTAATGCCATCCCATTGTATATTCAATTCAGATTTTTCAGAGATACCGGTTCGCAAAAGCATGAGCGGAAGAGTATGCGATGACGGTTTTGAATCGTGGTTATTAAACGAATACTGATATCCTAGCTCAACATTCACGACTTTAGGCTTAACTGTTTGTGTACCCGTCGAAAAGCCTGGGCGGTCGGCCACTATCGAATTTTCATTTGCCAATAGGCCAATACCATATAGTGCTAATAATATCAATCTGTTTTTCATGCTGTTCCATTTTAAAATTATTTATAAGGGTAGCATGAAGCGGATTAAAAAAATATCTCTCCTGTGAAGCAAGACAGTTCTCATGATTTTCTCACGTTGAATCCATAAAATACCGTTATATTTTTATATAAAGGCTATATCGTGAAGCTTATTCCCATCGTTGCTTTGTCATTGTTCTCTTTATCTCTCTACGGTGGAATGGGTTCATCGGTCACCATTCCGACTCAAGAGCATATGAAATATTCGTTTGGAAATCATAGAAATCATCCTATTCAGAAAATGGAAAAGAATCAATATTATAAATCGATGGCACCGATGACAGAAGAAGATATTCGCAATCATCTTTCACAAGAAGGATACAGTGTTCGTAGTATTAAACTTCGTGATATTGCTTATGAGTTGGTCTATCAGGTATATGCGACGGACAGTACGGAAAAAAATCTAAAACTTTATGTCGATCCCGCTAACGGGTCAATTTTAAAAGAGGAAACTGGTCTATGAAATATACTTGGGCCTATAGTTTTATCGTAATACCGTTTTTAGGACAGGGTGTCAGTTTTAAGGACGTTACAAAGCGTGCATATGATGCTTCTGAACAAATGATCGAATCAAACGGCCGTATGAATGCAATCGGCTTTGAAAAAGCTTCCGCATTGGCAGGCGACCCCTTAAGCATTGAAACGTCAGCGCGTAAAATCAAGGCAGATGATACTATCGACAGTGGTAAAGAATATGGAGTGATGCTTGACTATGCAGTTAAAATGCCGTCATTCAGATCGGCAAAAGCAAATGAGTTCGAGATTCAGAAAAAAGCAACGGCATACGAAATCGCCATGAATAAAGGACTTATACAAGTGGCTTTAAAAAGAGGCTGGTTAATGTATCAGCTTGAACATGAACGGAGTGCGATACTGAGCGAAAAACGTGATTTTTCCTATAAAGCGTATCAGGTCGGAGATAAAAAATTCAAAGCCGGACGATTGTCGCAAATGGAGTTTTTGCGGCTGGAGAGCGAATATCAAGGTACGCTTCAAGAGCTTGCCGCTATTTTAATGGAAGCGGAACATGCACAACATTATCTGAAAGAAACCGTTATGTCGGATGAAGAAGTGATGATCGATGATTTGACTTTTGAGTTTATCCAATCCGATTCAATAGAAAGTCGTATTAAAAATGCGCCGTTATTAAAATCGCTGGATGTCCGTATCGATTCGTTAAACGCTCAAATCGCCACATTGCGCCACTCTACAGTCGAGGCAGTCTCTGTCGGGATAGGGATGACACAAGAACCGACGCAAAACAGCATTGATTTTCGACTGACCATCCCTTTGGCAATCAGCAGTAAAAACGAAAATAAAATCGTGGCGTTGATGAGTGAGCGCAGTGCTCTGGTCAATTTGCGCGAAGTGAGCCGACAGAAAATGGAGTTAAGCGTTCGAGGGCTGTTCGAACATTTAAAAGAACGTGAAGAAAATATAAAAATTTTGGCGGGAAATGAGAAAAAATATGAAACGCTTTTTATGATGGCGCATAAAGGGTATGAAGGGGGCGTGATAGGGCAGTTTGAATACCTTGCTTCCAAGAATGCCTATTATGACGCACGTTTGCGCACACTGCAAGTCAAACAAAACTACATCGAAGAGATGGCTGCAATTGAAGAGAAAATAGGGGGAATTTGGTAATGAAAAAAAGTTTCTTGCTGCTCATGATCGCAACGGCGATGATGGCGGAAAT
>NZ_JAHFAQ010000027.1 GCF_023250475.1 Sulfuricurvum sp.
ACTCATCACCGGATCGGAGCTAAAAAGGAAAATAGGAGAGTCCAGAGTATGGGTAACATAAATAAGGATTTTATTGTAATCAACCTCATGTTCTATTGTGATATTAAGATAGGGATTCAAAGGGATATCGCCACCAAAATAGATTTCCGAGTGTTTTATGCCGAATGACTTACCTGCACTCACAGCAGTACCTGAGGGGATAGTGAGCATCCCTAAAATTTGCATCGCTTCCGTAGGATCTTTCCAAAGCGTTATATCGGGGTCCAAAAGAAGATCAAGCTCTTTCGTTTTAAACCGGATCGGCTGTTCCGCCATAATATGAAGATTCATAGAGAGTTTTGCACTGCTTGGGGGGCGTACATCTTGAACAATGATAATGTCATCGTCCATCACTTTAAACTCCTGAAACGGCAAGTAAGTGACAGATGCATCCAGGATATTGACTACCCCTGAAAGGTTTTGATTCGCTTGTGCGTCACGTTCAAACGTAATGTCGGCAGAAGCATGGGCATCCCCCTCAGGCCCGTGATAACTGAATCGGCTTGAACGCAATCGAACGGACGCGCTAAGATCAGACTGAACCCTTCCGGTGAGAAGAAGCGTATCAAATACCCATAATTCATCGATAATGACATCTCCGGCAGCATTAAGATGCAAATGAGACGTTTTATCGGTAGTGATAGGATGGTTGGCAATTTCAAAACGGTAGCCATCAACGGTAATATTTCCATCACGGTATTTCAAACTCACACTCCCGTCCGTTCCGCCATAGGCGCGTTGAGAGTCTAGCACCGCGGCATACCACGGAATAGCAATATCGCTTTGCACGGTGAGTGTTTTACCCAGCGTTACACGGGTTTTGGTACGAACTTCAGCATCGTAGTATTCGCCTTTATGCAGTTCAATGGGGTGCACTTTTGAGAGGGTAGCAAACAAAGAGGGGGTCAGAGTGTCGATATCGACGTAACGTTGAGACGATGTCAGCGAACCGCTCATATCAAAAAATGTCCCGAGATAATTTCCGGAACCTTTGAGTTTCTCCCCCTGCACAACCATGGAGAGCGCAACCGACTCTCCTGAAAGATTAAGACGCGTAGCGTTGACTTCGTCGTTTAACGAAACCCTTAGATGCTCAGGCGGTTTATGTGCCCAGTTTTTCCATAACGGCGCATCAGACGGAAGGGTAAGATTCCCCTCTAGCGAGTGGTGTCCGTTTTGCGTCGAAAAGATCCCGCTAAAGAGAGCGTCATCGTGTACCGCAGCGATTGCCCCTTTTAGCTTGTCCGCACGGAGGAGATACGTTCCCTCGCCGTTGAACCGAAGAGAAGAAGCACGAATAGCCTCCGGTAGAGAAGGGATAAACGTCAGATCTTGACGGCTACTGCGAAGTTTCCAGCTAAAACGGTCATAATCTTTGGTAGTAAAGGTGAGAATACTCCCATCGAGCGTAAGCGCTCCGATGAGTCCGCCCGAATCATCACTGAACTCTCCGTGCAACGTGTTGGACGGAAGCGGGCGGGTCGAAGTAATGATGCCGTCAAATTCGGTCGATGTTTTTCCCTCAAGAGAGTAGCGGAGATGCTGTTTCGTCTGCATTACATCACCGCCGCTCGCCAGAGCATAGAGCGCATCAATATCGAAATACCTGTTTTCGTAAAAGTATTTGAAATCAAGAGTAATCGCTTTGACTTGGGTATCCGGATCTTGTTTTAATTGCAACGCAGCGATTGCCGTGCGTAAAATCGCTTTGTCGCTGGAGAGTTCTTTGATCTCAATACGTACACTTCTCGGCAATGTCGTAAAACGACCGCTATAGGAAGCAAGGTTCTCCGCATTGGGATAGAGATCTCCTACCCCGCGCAGAGTATTATTACGGACAACCCCATGAACGGCAGCGTTTGCATAGCGGGACTTTAACGTTGCATTCAAAGAGGCAAAATTCAGCTCATTTCCGTCGTACGTTCCGTTTTTTCCGTATACATCGAGTTCTATCGGATACGAACCCATCAGCTGAAGGTTGGTAATACTCACCTCGCGGAGTTTAAATGTCGGAAACGGCCAAACCGATTTTTCAGTGCTTATGAAGTCATCCAATTGAAGACGTAACCCCTCAATACGAACCGAATCAATCGTCTGCTCCCCCTCCAATATTTTGACGAGATTGTATTTGAGAAGAAACGTTTTGGCTTCGATGTTATCGGTGTGGACGTTATGGAGGGTAAATCCCTCCATCAACGACCCTTCAGAATGGGTATAGTGAATACCGAACGGTTTAAGAAAATAGGTGTTGACAATATCGAGTCCATCCGGACGAAAAGCGATGTACAGCACAGCTGAAGCCGCAAGAAAAGCACTATAGAGGAGGAAATGGGCTGTTACGAAAAGATGTTTGAACCATTTTCGCCACGGCAGAGACAAAAATCGTTTCAAAACAGCTCTCCGATCCGAAAATGGAGCGCATATTGTGCAGTATCTTCGGGATCAACCCCAAAATCGATTGCAATAGGGCCGATCGGAGTGACATAACGAAATCCCGCCCCTACTCCCACATAGCCGTCTTTGGCATAATCGGGAATGGTATTTTTAGAGGCGAACGTAACGTCCGTAAACAGTACCCCTCGAAATTCTTGATAGATAGGAAAACGGTATTCAAACGACCCTTCAGTCAAAGATGAAAAACCGATCGGATCGCCGTCGCTATTTTTGGGGCCTAGATCACGATAGGTATAGGCACGGTTCGAGTTCATCCCCCCCGCATAAAAACGGTACGACGAAGGAACCTCTCCATCATAAACCCGCAATGTTCCCCATTTGAGTTTAGCTCCAAAAACATGCTCATCAATACTCGTGATGTACGCAGCGGAAAGGAGCGTTTTGAAATAGCTGGCATCCGATATTTGCGCGGTGTAGAGCGAGCCCATAAAATTGGCATTGAGCCAATACCCTTTGGTCGGTTCAAGCGGTTTATCCCGTGTATCGTAGTTGAGCTCTCCGATCGGTGAAACGAGAGAGAGTTTATTGTCAGGAAACGTTGCCGTATCTTTACTGTCATAGGTTTTAACCTGATCAAGTAAAAATCCCATCATCGCCGATGCGGGAGTGTCTTGGTATTTCGCTGTCAATTTTTGGTAGGTGCTTTCGGTTTTATACCCGTCATATATTTCATTTTTATATCCGACGTCAACCCCGATAAGACCCCGATTTTGTAATGGAATCCCGAGTGTAGCGGCTGCCTCTTGCTTGATTTGGGAGTAGCGAACGTCAAAGGAGAGGGTTTTAAGATCACCCAAAAAATTGCGGTGCTTGATCCCGCTCTGCGCGGCTATTCCCTGATCGCTGCTGTATCCGAATCCGGCAGTAAACCGGATAGGGCGCTCGGCCTCTTCAACATTTAAGGTAATAGGGACAACGCTTCCGTTACGCTCATTGTCATTGATAACGACGCGGCTAATCCCCTCTTGGGCATACAGGGCTTCATAACTCTCACGAATAGCTTTTACACTGTACGGGTCCCCCTCTTCGAACCGCATCATCGACGCAGTAAGGTTCCTGTCGATATTGGGGGTCGATTCGACACTGATCGCACCAAAGGTACACGGCTCCCCCGGGGTAGCTTCAAAGAGGAGATAAGCCCGATCAGTTTCAATATCAACCCATGCTTTAGTATTGAACTGCGCATTGCAGTAGCCCGATTCTCCGTAGCGCTTTTTAATCGCCGATTTGGACTCGGAAAAAGCCTCTTGGTCAAACAATCCTTCCGGGCGAAGTACAATAGCCGACCCGATATCCAAGGGGCTGTTGATCTGAATATCTCCGATGAGGATGGGGTCATTCTCCTGAATCTTGAAAACAACTTTGTTTTCGACCGTTTCAGAAGTAACGCGTGCATGATAAAACCCTTTGGATCGGTAAAAACTGCTTAACGCCGAAACACTTTGAGAGACGGCAATAGGTTCGATAGAGGGCTGATCTTCCCATACCTCGATACCATAGGGTTTCCGTAACCCCAATACGCCATAAAGCTGATCAGAACTGATTTTATCGTTGCCGCTGAAAGAGATCGGAAGGGGTGCGCTCAGCAATGCCATATTTAGCAACAGTATAAATACCGCATATCGCATCTGCACCCCTATTTTTTGTTTATTTTATCCTAAAATAGTGTGCCTAAAGGAAATACAGATATTCCCTCTCCATTTAGAGGCCATTTGCTGGAGATTTCCCCATCATTGCCAGCCAATTACGGTCAAAGACTTTGGCGACATAACTTTCACGATGGGGGATTAAACATCCTGCACAATTTTGGTGAATTGTATGTTCACCTATATAACGCTCTCCCTCCGCTGAATCAATCGAACAAATACTGAAAAGTGTTTTTCCCTCAACAATACTAAAACCGCCGTCATTAAAACGAAAATGGGGACATGCGCACAAATAACAGTTGAGCTCCGCCGTATCATGGCACTTCGTATTCTCTGAGTAGAGGGGGCAAAAATCTCTCTCCTTTTCCGCCATATTCTCAAACCGAAAATATCGGATCACCTCATCGTCGCTCAGATTCTCGAGTTTTTTCATAAGGTCTGTATGTTTAGCCGCATGCGCCGTAAACCAATCAAGATAGGTCATAACAACTTACCTACGAGCTGTTTTGAATGCCATTATCAGCAAAGCCATAATAAGCAGTTCAAGTGGAAGCAGTCCGACATGGAGCCAATAGACTTGCGCGGAGGAACTAACAATGTTATACGATTCTAACACCTTATAAAAAAGGTAGGATAGAAGCAATCCCCCCAGATATCCTTGCTGTTTGGCGATATCAATCCAACCCATAATTCGTGTTTTACGTGCGAAATGGGTCTCGGCACGGACCAAGTATCCTCCGAACACAAAAGAGAGCTGATAGGCCCCATAAATGACCAATGCAGTAGTTTGATATTCAGAAAAAACAAGAAAGAATCCGATCATTAAAAGCATCACCGCTTCCGCTGCAAGAGAGACGGCAAAAAAGCGTTCGAGCGTCATCAGATAATGATACACATACGCCATCCCCATCAATCCAAGAGCCAAAACAACGCCTCCGATCGAAAATGTAGAGGGGCTGAGCGACCCGTAAATCGTAAACACCGATCCCCCCACCATTCCGGTGAAGAGAGAGTTTAGGAATTTGTAGCGAATATAAGGGCGAAAAGAGAGTTTCATAGTACCCTAAAAAATAAATTTTAATCCGAACACTACACTTCTTGTAAAATCAACAGGATATATAGCATTATCATACAACCAAATACCATTAGATTGATCAAACAAATTGTTGATTTTGGTAAAAAGCTCATAATTGTCTTTTGCATACGTAATAGAAATATTGGTAGAAGAATAAGGGTCTTGTTTTTGAGAAAAGTTATTATTAAAATCCTCTTGGGCATATGCCGATGAGCGATAAAGCTCTGTTATTGAGGCCGTTGTATTTGAATTTGGCAAATACGATAATGTAATTTTTCCATTATGGGTAGATACCCCTGGAAGCTTATTTCCGGCATAATTATCGTTCCCTTGCTTTTCTTTATCAATTATTGCCTGAACATAGTTGTAGTTTGCAAATATATTCCACTGCTCACTGATAAGCCATTGGTCAGATATATCGAATCCGTATTTATGGGATTTATCAATATTGGTATTTTTATCAATCGTATACGTGTGATCAGGATAATAATAGATTTCATTGTCTAAATCCACATAATAAAGAGATGCTTTGAACTTATTAGAAGAATGTATATTATTGTATCCGATAGTATACGTGTTTGTTTTCATCGGTTGAATAAATCCGTTAAAGGTTCCTCCCATATTGAAAAAACGATCAATATCCGGAGATTCAAAAGCATGGCTGTAATGAACGAACAGTGAGTCTTGCGCTGAAAGTGTATAAGAATATCCGCTCTCAATAGCATACAGAGTATCATCTTGTGAAAGATTAGTATTAGAAGCTAAATACTCATAAGAGACTTTTTCATAGCGCCCTCCGGCCGTAAAAGTATGCTTATCAATATGAAGCTCTGAAGAAACATACAGGGCGTGATTATTTTTCGATGCAGTATTTGATGTGGTTTTACGCTCTCCCCAAATGTTTTGAGTACCGATGACAGCAGAAAAATTGCTGTTGTCATAGTCAAGATGAGTATTTAATTGATTGTATCGATAATTGCTAGGAGAATAAGGGATATATTGGGATTGTTTTATTTCTCTTGAACCATCAACCGAAAGTGAATAGTTTTTATTAATAGAATACATTATTCCTAAATTTAGAACATCTGAATTGACAGTTTGATGGGTAGAATATCCGGCAGTTCCCAACTGTGCAGGATTAGAATTATATTCATCCAGTGTCATTGATGCCGCATAGATAGAGTCATTTTTTGTGAATTCCGCCCCCCCATGAACCTCAAATTTGTCAGTAGGGTGATACGAAAGTTCAATCCCGCCATTGGTATTCTTTTGGATGTCACGATTTCCATCATTATCAACTGCTCGAGATCCGCCCGTATCGTAGTGATTTAAATGTAATGAATATGAATAGCGATCTTCAAATTGTGACAGATAAAGGGATTGTCCAAAAGTATGATAATTTCCTCCATAAAAGCTGAGCTCATTATTATTTCCTTGTTTTGTTAATATATTAATAACAGCGGCATTAGCACCATCACCATACACAACCGAACCGGCACCTTTAAGAATTTCAATCCGTTCAATTGTATTTATAGGTATAGAACCTAACAGTTGCGGGGCCATATCAATATTATTAAGACGACGGCCATTGAGGGTTACGACAATATTTTGATATCCGGTATCTCCTAATGCATAGCCGTGAATATCGAGTTGTTGAGCAAAAGGATTGCCTAACCCTTGCGATGCTATTAGTGACGTTTCCTGATTAAAAAAATCATAAATATTTTTAGTATGAGATTTTTCAATATCTTTTGCTGTGTAAATCTCAGCGGAATATGGGGCATTAAGTTCATTATTTTCTATGGCATTTGAAGTGATCGTTATCGGTTGAAGCTGAAGAGTATTAGCCCCTAATGAGGCAACAAGTGTTGCTGACGCAACGAGCGATAAGGTCTGTTTGTACATGAGTGTCCTTGAATAATAGTCGTAATAATGGATGAGAGAAGGACACTCTTGGGCGGGGATACGGTTGAATAGGTGTGAATCGGATGGGTAGGGCAAATCCAGATTATTTGATTGATAATCTGGAGAAGTCGAACTTCAGAGGCGTATGCTTGGATAGCAACAAGTGAAAAGTAATTTTTTCCGAATCCGCGTGGCGAACGCATTGCTATCCTCCCAATTTTTTTAGGAATTATAGCGCAAAAGGTTTAGGACTTAAATTGTCCTAACTGCGTATTCAGGCTAGTAGCAGCGTTATAAAGCTCTACCGTGATATTGGATATCTGTTTAATATCTTCTTGATTGCTTTGGGAAAGACTCGACATCTCTGAAACTTTTTGGATGATTTCATGAATTTTATGGGCCATATTCTCAGCTTGCTGAACACTCTGATGACTGGCATCAACATTCGATCTCAATGCACTCGAGGCCGAATCGATTTTCAGATCGATCTCTTCGCTGCGCTCTGCCAGACGGCCGATGTTTTCGCTGTTGGAACTCATCATGTCGGAAGAATCGGAGATGGATTGAATAACGATAGAGATCGTAGAGTTGATCTCCGTCAAACTTTTTTGTGTCCGTTCGGCAAGTTTTCGCACCTCATCGGCAACGACGGCAAATCCTCTTCCGTGTTCTCCCGCACGTGCCGCTTCGATAGCCGCATTAAGGGCAAGAAGGTTCGTTTGATCGGCGATATCGGAAATAATGCTCAATACTCCGCTAACACTTGCCGCATCGGAAGAGAGCTGTGCAAACCGCTCACCCAACTCATTACTCATCTGAGTTGTTTTATGGACTTCATTGGTGATAGCAGTAGCAATTTCACGGACATGACTAAGTTCTGTTTCGGTCAAACGGCTATTTTCAAGCGTTATTTTAGCCATATTGACGCTTTGCTCCAACGTCACTCCGATCTCAGCAGCCGTCGAATTGGTATTTTGAGCAATGGTATTGGTTTTTTCCGATTGGGCAGAGAGATTAGCCGCAGCACTGTTCAACGTAGCCGTAGAACCGACAGCCGACGACGTAATTTGCTTCGTATCATTAATCGTACTTTGAATTTTTTCTATGAATTGGTTGAGGTAAAGACTTGCTATCCCGATTTCATCATTTTTGTTAAGGATCGGAAGACGTTTTGTCAAATCTCCATTCCCGTGAGCAAGGTCACTGGATACTTTGTCAAGTTCTTCGATCGGATGGAGGATACTGCTTCCCGAAATATAATTGATCGCAATCAACATAGCGGTCAAAATACTTCCCAACAGTAAAAACCACTTAAAAAAACTTGATTGAAGTTCATCAAAATAATCAGCTTTGTTAATCCCGGGAATAACCCACATGTCCCATGCAGGGATATAGCGATAAGCGGCAATTTTATCCTGACCGGTAGTGGAAGAGACATACTCGTAAATTCCTCCCGCTTTATCGGCTCGAATATGGTCGATATAATCGTGCCCGGCTTTATTTTGCCCCTCGTCTTTAGGATGAATCGTCATAACTCCATCGGCATTGATAAAATAGACATAACCGCTTTTACCGATTTTAACCTTTTTAATCTCCTCTTTGAAACCCGCTTCTTCGTATGCTTTAGGCTCAATATTCGCAATGTAGTTGACATTTTTTTCCAACGCATCGGCAACAGTATTAAGATCGCTGATCATGATCTCTTTGATCGAGCCTACCGCAATGAAGTATGCTACAATGACACTTACAAGGATAGCACCCACGGCTGCTACAAGATTGACAATAAACTTAGATTTGATGGTGTTAAACATATTCATTTTTATAGATTCCTACATCTCAGGTAATGCGTCATTGTAATTCTCTTTTTCTAAAGACGAGGTAAAATTATGAGATTTTCTTATTTAAAGCAGATTGTTGCGCATATGTACCCATTTACCCATATCGTTGCTGCGTACAGGGCTAACGATACAACTGTCAAACTGGTTTTCAACCGAGAAAACAGCTGGAACTTTGAGATGGCTCGGGGGAATTCGGCGATCACGATCGGAGAAGTTCCCAATCGGGGAAAAGTCTATCAGGCTCCGTTTGATATTTTGCTCGCCAAACGCTTAAACCGCTCCGCCATCCAATCCATTACCCTCCACAATAACGATAAAATCATCCGCATCACAACGACAACCAGCGGCTCGTATAAATCGGAAACAACCATTTTGCAACTTGAATTTACCGGCAAACATACCAATATCATCCTTTTGGATAAAGAGGGAATTGTTTTAGAAGCACTGCGCCACATCGATGAAGATATCTCCACCCGAAGCGTCCGCGTCGGGCAACCATTAGGCGAAATCCCCCCTCCTCCGTATGAGCCCAAAGAGTATCCGCTTGATGACATACGTGAATATTTGATCGAAGAGTTCCGCCGTCGGAGCAACGATAAACTCAATCAGCTAAAACTCGAGAAAAAAGCCCTGTTAGAGAAACGTTTAGCCCAGCTGCACAGACACTTAGACGCCCTTGAGGAAGAAAATTCATTACTGCAAGAGGCTCAGGAAGCGCAGCATGCCGGACATTTGATTCTAGCCAATCTGGAAACGATCAAGCCGTACGATAAAAAGGTGGAGCTGATGAATTTTGACGGAACGCCCATTGTGCTGGAGCTTCCCTCGGGATGCACCACTGCCGCAAGATGTGCTGAAAGTTTTTTCAAACGTTCCAAAAAAGGGAAACAAAAAGCGATAGGACTGCATCAAGAACGGAGCAATCTCCAAGCCAAAATCCGTCACCTTGCCCTTTTTATTCAAACAATAGCCGAAGCGTCAACCCCTGAAGAGATAACGCTCCTATTTCCGGCAAAAACGATAGGGTCCAAGCATAAACCATCCGATTCTATTGCCGAATTTTGGATCGAGGGGATAAAAGTATCGCTCGGAAAAAGTGAAAAAGGAAATATCGAGCTTCTTCACAATGCCAAAGCGCGCGACATCTGGATGCATCTCAAAGACCGCCCTTCGGCACATCTCATTATCTCGACGGACAAGCAACAGCTTCCGGAAAAACTCCTCGAAGCAGCGGCAAAACTGTGTGTCGACTTTTCCGTATTTGAAAAAGGTCGCTATTTGGTCGATTATACCCCACGAAGAGAAGTAAAAATCCAAGAGGGTGCCAATGTCCTCTATACGGACTATAAAACACTATGCATTGAAAAAGGGTAAAAGGAGTTCAGATGGCTGATATCGGTCCGATCGGCGGTGCTATTTATGTCAACCAGCAAATGGCGAGCGTTGCCAGCGAGAAAAATGCCATTTTGAACCGATTCGAATTGCAAGCGCTTGCCGCTGCATCTGCTTCACAAAAAGAGAAACAAGAGATCGAAGAGGTGCGCCCCGCGGAAGAGAATCAGGGGGTTGATCCCGACCGAGAACATACCAAAGAACAAGCCGAACAAGAAGAGAGACGTCCTCAGCACAAAGAGGAAAAACACGAAGCAAACGATACTCCTTCCAAACCGCTCCATCTTCTCGACATTAAAGTTTAACAACTATCGTACTTTGCCCCATATTTAGCATCTATGTATAATAAAATAAATGGTATAATCGCGAAATATTAAAACCATTGGTTACCTAACTATGCAAACTGCAAAAAATTCAACCCAAGAGCGTATTGTTACCGCCGTCTTTCTTATTGCCGGTGTGTTAGTTGTCGGGCTTATCAATAACTTTTGGCTCATGTGGACCGTTATGGGGGTCATTTATCTCCTGGCCTTTCATGAAGCAACCCGCTTGTTCGGGATAAACAACAGTTCTTTGTATGCCTATGCGGCAATTCTTTGGCTTGCGGCAGCGCTTTACCCCTACGGTGAAGATCTATTTGTCATTGCAGGACTTATTTTTGCCGCAGCGGTAGCTTATACCCAAAATATTCCCCCAAGAAATTTTCTCCCGTTTATCTACCCGACGGCCGGAATGCTCTTTACGCTCAGTATGTACCAAGAGTACGGAATGGTAGCGATGTTATGGCTACTCGTGGTTGTTGCCTCTGCCGATGTCGGAGCCTATGTCGTAGGACGCAGTATCGGTAAGACTCCGTTCAGCGTCTCCAGCCCCAGCAAAACTCGAGAAGGGGTATACGGAGGAATTGCCGTTGCGACCGCGGCCGGATTTTTTATCGGCATTACCATCGTTGATATCCCCCAAGCAATTGTTATCTCGATGGCAACCGCAATCGGTGCCGTTTTCGGTGATTTATTCGAAAGTTACCTTAAACGCCAAGCCGGGGTAAAAGACAGCGGTTCTATTTTGCCGGGTCACGGCGGTGTATTGGACCGCATTGACGGCTACTTGTTCGGATCGGTCATTATGCTTGTCCTCCTCCGAGGCGTTGTTTGATCCTACTGGGTTCCACCGGTTCGATCGGAGTCAACGCTCTCAACATTGCTGAACAGTTTCACTTATCGGTAGATACCCTTGTCGCCGGACGCAATATTTCTCTCCTTAATGAACAAATTCAACGCCATAAGCCGACACGCGTTGTCGTAATGCGCGAGGAAGACCGCCATCTCGTCAATCACAGCAATGTTCACTCCGGTGAAACGGCAATTCTGACCGCTATTGAAGAATCTTCCTCTTCCCATGTCGTCAACGCTTTGGTCGGCTTTGCCGGCTTTCGTCCTACCCTTAAAGCACTCGAATGCGGTAAAAAAATTGCCCTTGCCAATAAAGAGTCTTTGGTTGTCGGGGGAGCGTTTATCAATACCGCCAATATCATCCCCATCGATTCAGAACATTTCGGCTTGTGGTATCTCAATCAAACACCCCGCAGAATCAGCCGGATGGTCATTACCGCCAGCGGCGGTGCCTTTCGAGACTGGCCGATAGAGAAACTCTCCTCAGCAACTTTGAGCGATGCGCTCAAGCACCCGAACTGGTCGATGGGGCAGAAAATCACGATTGACAGTGCCTCGATGGTCAATAAACTCTTTGAGCTTTTGGAAGCACGTTGGCTTTTCGGCAAAGGGGAATATGATGCCCTGATTGAAACAAAATCTTTGATTCATGCCCTGATTGATTATACCGACGGCTCAACAACCGCCCATTTTGCCCATGCCGATATGCGCCTTCCCATTGCGTATGCACTTATGGGAAAAGTGGATGTCCCCATTGTCAATAGAATCGATTTAACCCATGTGGGCGGACTTGAATTTCGTTCAATCGAAACCGAGCGCTATCCGATTTGGGAAATCAAAGATGATCTTCTTCTTAACCCTGCACGCGGCGTTATCGTGAATGCCGCAAATGAAGCGGCAATCGAACGTTTTGTTAACGGAGATATCCGTTTTATTGACATCTCTACGTTGATCCTCCGTGCGTATACCTATTTTAGCGGTGTACCGGAGTCCATTGATGCTGTTTTTGCTATCAATGAAGAGGTGCGCCGTTACGTTCGAGGGTTAACGTGCTAAAAGTATTGATGCTTCACGGGTGGGGCGGAAGTGATGACCCTCATTGGCAGGCATGGCTTGCAGGTGAAATAGCCAAGAATTACGGGACTGTCACGTTTCCTCTGTTGGACAATCCCCATTTCCCGAGTAAAAACCGATGGATGAAGCAGGTCAAAACACTTTTAAGCGAATTTCAGCCCGACATCGTCATTTGTCATTCCCTGGCCAATATTCTTTGGTTCCATCTGTGCCATCAAGGTGAGATTGCCCCAATAAAGCGACTCCTTTTAGTCGCCCCGCCAAAATTAACTTGTGAGATAGAAACACTCAAAACTTTTTTTCCTCTTAAAGCGCCTACAAATCTTTTTGCAAAAGAGGTGCTACTGATCACGTCAACGAATGATCCGTATATGACTATGGAAGAGGCTTCAGCACTTCAAAGAGATCTGAATGTGGAGATGAAAGTAATTGAAAACGGCGGGCACATCAACACCGCTTCGGGATTCGGTGAATGGCCCTGGGTCAAAGAATGGGTTTTCCAATGATTCTGAGCATAGAGAGCAGTTGCGACGATAGTTCCATTGCCATTACCGAGATTTCAACCAAAAAACTCATCTATCATAAAAAAATTTCTCAAGAACTCGAACACTCACAATACGGCGGAGTTGTTCCTGAACTCGCCAGCCGCCTGCATGCTTTGGCACTTCCTGCAATTCTAAACGAATGCTCCCCATGGTTCTTGTATCTTAAAGCGATTGCCGTTACCAACGAACCTGGATTAGGGGTAACACTGATTGAGGGAGTAACCATGGCCAAAGCGCTCAGTATTGCCCTTTCACTTCCGATTTTGCCGATCAACCACCTTAAAGGACATATTTATTCTCTTTTTATCGAAAGAGAAGCGATTCTTCCCATAACGGTCTTACTGGTTTCCGGGGGACACACCCAGCTTATTGAAGTACACTCGTATAACCAAATGGAGACCGTAGCCACCACGATGGATGACAGTTACGGAGAGAGCTTTGACAAAGTAGCAAAAATGATGGCGTTAGGCTACCCTGGCGGCCCTTTGATTGAGAATCTCGCACAAGACGGCGATCCAAGCAGATTTCCCTTCACGGTCCCTCTGTGGCAGTCGCCTCTGATTGCTTTTAGCTACTCAGGTCTGAAAAATCAGGTTCGACTTGCAGTCGAAGCCCATGGAGAGGATGCCTATGCCGATATTGCAGCGGCATTTCAAAAAACTGCGACCGAACACCTGACCCAAAAGCTCAAAAAATATTTTAAATCGCATCCTCCTCTCCGTTTTGCTATTGTGGGCGGAGCCAGTGCTAATCTTTATTTGAGAGAACGGGTAAACGAGTTATTGCTCCCCTACCGAGCCGATTTATTCCTATCAGATTTAAAATATTGCTCCGATAATGCCGCTATGATCGGACGTGCTGCACTCGAAGCCTTTCATCTTCATCAATCCGTCTATCACAAAGATATCGCTATTAACCCGCGTTGCAAACTGTGAAATAGCTTAAAGCCAAACATCTCTTCTATAATTCAGAGTTAAATTATCCGATTTAAGTACAATTTTCATACCAAACAAAAAACAGGAGCTTTCAATGGCAACAACTATGCTAAAAGGTAACGTCGTCAATCTTGCAGGAAATACAGTAAACGTAGGGGATAAAGCCCCTGCGGTAACGGTTGTTAATTCTAACGGTCTCGCTGATAAAGTAGTCGGCGGCGCATCAGGTAAAAAACAACTTATCGTTGTAGTACCCTCACTCGATACAGCTGTATGTGCAACGGAAACACGCAACTTCAACAAACGCGCATCCGAAATTGAAGGTGTTGATTTAACAGTAGTTTCTATGGACCTTCCATTTGCTGCTGGACGTTTTTGTTCAGTTGAAGGGATTGATAATCTAGTAGTAGCGTCAGATTTCCGTAACAAAGATTTCGCAAATGCCTACGGTGTATTGATTGCTGACGGTGCGCTTGCGGGTGTAACTTGCCGTGCTATCTTTGCGGTAAACGAAGAAGGGACTGTTATCTACAAAGAGATCGTACCTGAAATCACAGCTGAGCCTGAATACGAAGCTGCTTTGGCTGCCGTAAAATAATTGCTCTTTTCTCTCCTGCGGGAGAGGATCTACTTACTTCCTAAAACACTTTTTTTCTAACTAATTATTTACACGTGATGCTGATCAGCCCGTTTTCTTTACTCAACGTATACGCATAATGGCCATCAAGTGTAATAGTTGCTCTGGCAAATTTTCCGTGATTACCTACCGATACATTCAAAAATGGAGCGGCATTCAGCGGTTTTTGATCGCTGTTAAACGAAGCTTCGTGTTTAAAATCGACAACAATACTATTGGGACTGCTTAACGCAAAATGGCGAACCAATGTGTCCGCTGTTTTTATCGTAAGGGTTTTCCCTTTGGAATAAAGTTGTATAAATCCGAAATTTGCCGCTGATGAACTATTCGTTGCCGCTGAACGGCCTGTTGCGTTTCCTTGTGAGAGAGTAAGCGCTCTGTGCCAATCGATACTTTGATCGATCTGCACCTTTCTCTCCTCAATACTTCCATCAAGATTTTGAATTGTAAACGTAACCTCTTTTAAGACACGTGCTTGGTCCGCAAGTGTATAGTTTATCGTCCCCATTTGCGGTCGGGCCTCAGAAATATTAGAGCTCACTTTTTGTTTTTTGGCATCATCTGTAGCAAAAAAGGGATTTTCACGTGCAAAAAGCGGAGAGAGGAGTAAAAGTGAGAGATAGAATGGATATTTCATAAATCCCCTATTGCTATTGTGAATCAGCATCAAGCTCTTTCAGCTCAAAATACTGTTTTTGCAAAGAGGCATTTTCAGCTTTAAGCCGCTCAATGTCTCCACTTAAATAATCTTGATACTCTTCAAGATCAAGAAGAACGCTTAATGAATTATCTCCAAAAAAGATAAATCCCATATAGACACCTACCGCAAGAACAACACCGGCAGCTAGAAAGAATTTATAGGTCTGCAAGCCGAAATAACGCTCAGTCAGACTCTCTCTTTCCTCGTGCAATAAATGGTGTTGATCCTCCTGATGCATCAGTTAAAAAGAGCACTCCCCAAGTATTCGCCGTACATCACTTCGGTTTCAATTTCAAGAAGGCGGTTATATTTTGCCGTACGCTCACCGCGTGCCGTTGAACCGGTTTTAATTTCACCGCAGTTCAATGCAACGGCAAAATCGGCGATAAATGCATCTTCACTCTCGCCGGAACGGTGAGACATAACACATTTGTATCCGTTGCGCTGTGCAAGACGAACGGTCAGCATTGTTTCGGAAACGGACCCGATTTGGTTCGGTTTGATAAGGATCGAATTTGCAATCTTTTTCTCAATCCCCTCAGCCAAGATATTTGCATTCGTAACAAACAAATCATCTCCGACGAGTTGTACTTTTGATCCTAATCGCTCAGTCAGGATTTTCCATCCTGCCCAATCGTCTTCACTCAAACCGTCTTCGATCGAAACGATAGGATATTTGGCGCATAGGTCGGCATAGTAATCAACCAATTGCTCCGAGGTAACGGTTCGATTTTCAGAATCAAGTCTGTAACCGCCTTCGGTTACGAGTTCAGACGCTGCGACATCCAGTGCGATAGCAATTTGCTCTCCCGCTTTGTACCCCGCTTTCGCGATTGCTTCCATAATAACCTGAATTGGTTCTTCGTTTGAGCTTAAATCCGGTGCAAATCCGCCCTCGTCGCCGAGCGCCGTATTGGCACCGCGATTTTTTAGGATTGTTTTAAGATTATGATAAACTTCAGACGATGCTCGTAGTCCCTCAGAAAAATCACTAAATCCGACCGGCATAATCATATACTCTTGAAAATCGACACTGTTATCTGCATGACTTCCGCCATTTATGATATTGAGCATCGGAACAGGGAGTACCATCGCATTGGCACCGCCGAGATAACGATAAAGAGGAATACCGAGACTTTTTGCCGCTGCACGCGCTACCGCCATAGAGACACCCAGAACTGCATTGGCACCGAGATTACCGTAGTTCTCCGTACCGTCAATCTCTTTCATGACCGCATCTACCATTGCCTGATTAAACGGACTAAGTCCCATCACCGCATCAGCAATTTGACTATTGACATTCTCAACCGCTTTGAGAACACCTTTACCCATATAGCGTGCATCGCCGTCACGCAATTCAAGAGCTTCTCGCTTTCCGGTACTTGCACCGCTTGGTACGATTGCACTTTCGCGTGTTCCGTCACTTAACTGTACCGTGGCTTTAACAGTAGGATTGCCGCGCGAATCCATTACCTCGATTGCACTTACTTCATCAATAAAAATCATTCGTCTACCTCACTAATATCAGATTCATCCATTGCTATAATGCCCGTAACACCCATAGCAGCTTTAATTTTTTCTTCAACTTTACGTGCCAATTCCGGCTCGTCTTTAAATTTTTGTTTAACGTTTTCACGCCCTTGTCCGA
The DNA here is from genome assembly GCF_023250475.1 of Sulfuricurvum sp. Taxonomy (GTDB): domain Bacteria; phylum Campylobacterota; class Campylobacteria; order Campylobacterales; family Sulfurimonadaceae; genus Sulfuricurvum. The sequence goes on from NZ_JAHFAQ010000027.1 coordinate 17,061, forward strand.
GTTTTGTATCCTCAAAACTGAACCAAGCACCGCTTTTGTCAATGATGTCAAGTTTGACACCGTAATCGACGAGCTCTCCTTCTTTGGAGATACCCTCACCGAACATAATATCAAATTCCGCTTGACGAAACGGCGGTGCTACTTTATTTTTGATAACCTTGGCTTTAACGCGATTGCCGATTTGGCTCTCCCCTTGTTTCAAGGTGGCGATTTTACGTACATCGATACGAACCGATGCGTAGAATTTTAGCGCATTTCCCCCGGTAGTCGTCTCCGGCGAACCGTAGCCCATCGTTCCGATTTTCATTCGGATTTGATTGATAAAGATGATCGTACAATTCATTTTATGCATGATACCGGTGAGCTTACGCAACGCTTTTGACATCAAACGTGCCTGAACGCCCACCTGCTGATCGTTCATCTCCCCTTCGATCTCTACTTTCGGTGTCAGTGCCGCAACCGAGTCGATAACGATCAGATCCACTGCTCCGCTGCGAACGATCGTTTCAACGATGTCGAGGGCTTGCTCACCGTAATCAGGTTGTGATACAAGAAGATTTTCGACATCAACACCGAGATTTTTAGCGTATCCGATATCGAGAGCGTGTTCCGCATCAATAAAGGCACAGATTCCGCCGTTTTTTTGACATTCAGCGGTAATTTGAAGACTGAGTGTCGTTTTTCCAGAACTCTCTGGGCCATAAATTTCAATAACGCGCCCTTCGGGTACTCCGCCGATTCCAAGGGCTAAATCCAATCCGATAGAACCGGTACTGATGGCATTAATAGGTTCAATTTCTTTGTCCCCTAAACGCATCAACGTCCCTTTTCCGAACGTTTTATCAATTTGTTTCATCGCGAGTTCAAGCGATTTAAGTTTATTTGGATCCATCATGCGGTGCTCTCCTGAGACTGTAGTGTTTTAAAATTGCGTCATAATATGACAAATTGAAATATATTCAAAAAATATGACAAATTGAAATATTAATAATTCGCATTCTGGAATAGAGATATTTTAGCGTTATTTGGTTAAAATTTAATTGATATGCACAATTGAATAGGATTTTAAGTGAAAAAAATGGTGATTGCCCACTCCCCCGATGCCGATGATATTTTTATGTATTACGCCATTAAATTTGGCTGGGTGAGTAAAAAAAATACCTCTTTTGACAATATTGCATTGGATATTGAAACTCTCAACACCGAAGCACTGAAAGGGACTTACGACATCACCGCAATCAGTTTCGGTCTCTACCCCCATATCCGAAATGATTACGCCCTTTTACGCACCGCAGTGAGTTTCGGTCAAGGGTATGGTCCAAAGCTCATCCGAAAAAAAGAGTCCGTTCTTAAAAAACGGTTCAAAGTAGCTCTCAGCGGAAAGTTTACAACCAATGCATTGCTCTTCAGAATCGCCTATCCCGATGCAAAAATCATTTATATGAATTTCTTGGAGATCGAACAGGCGGTTTTAGACGGTGTCGTAGATGCCGGTGTATTAATCCATGAATCCATTTTGGGATATGATGAATCCCTCGAAGTCGAGCGTGAACTATGGGATGTATGGTGCGAACTTTCCGGCGGCGATCTTCCCCTCCCGCTGGGTGGGATGGCTATTCGCCGCTCACTGCCGATAACCTCTGCGATTGAATACGAAAATGTTTTGACAAAAGCCGTACAAATTGCACGAGATCATAAAGAGAACCTCTCTAAAATGTTGATGGAACGCAACTTGGTTCGTATTGATGCACCGACACTGGAAAAATATCTCGAGCTCTATGCCAATGACGAATCCATCACGTTGAGTGAAACCCAATACAAAGCGATTGAACTGTTGTTTGAACTTGGATACAAACACCACTTTTTTGATACCCGTATCGATCCGAGAGATTTTATGCTCCCTCTAGAATACACTGAAT
>NZ_JAHFAQ010000132.1 GCF_023250475.1 Sulfuricurvum sp.
CCACCGGTTATTGCATTTCCGGAAAAGAAACCTCTTAAAGTGATCTCAGACCGTCCCCCGCTTCTTGAATCACCGCGCGATATTTTCACTCAAGTGATTACGCCGAACGATCAGTTTTTCGTCCGATGGCACATGCCCGATATTCCGACATACATCGATCTCAATGAGTTTCGCCTGAGTGTTCAAGGCTCAGTTGAAAAGCCCCTTTCCCTCAGTGTCGATGATTTGAAATCAAAATTTGAGCCGGTAGAGATTACCTCCGTTCTCCAATGCGGCGGAAACAGCCGAAAATATTATGCGGCTTCCGGCCAGGCGACACACGGCGTCCAATGGGGACATGGGGCAATGGGATGTGCGGTATGGAAAGGTGTACGGCTTAAAGATATCCTAAACATGGCCGGAGTCAAGGGATCAGCAAAATTTGTAGGGGTAAACGGTTTGGAAAAACCTGCCGTAGATGAAACGCCGCGCTTTTTCCGTGAAATGGAGATTGATGAAGCGCTTAGCGGCGAACTTATCGTTGCCTATGCCATGAACGGTGAAGATCTCCCCTATCTCAACGGTTTCCCGCTCCGTCTCGTTATCCCGGGACACTTTTCCGACAGCTGGGTGAAAATGCTCTCTGAAATCACCGTTATGGATGAGTATCGTAAAACTTTTTTTATGGATGTCGCCTATACCGTCCCTGACAATGACTGCGAATGTGTCATCTCGGGGAGCGATTTTGAGTACAAACGTAAACCGATCGCTGCCATGAAAGTCAAGTCGGTCATCGGTTATCCGACCCCTAATACCGTTATCAAAAAAGGTTCACGCGTAAAAGTAACCGGAGTCGCTTTCGATCAGGGAAAAGGGATCAAAGAGGTTATGATATCGACCGATGGCGGAAAAAGCTGGAGTGCAACCGCATTGCAAAAAGATTATGGAAAATACGCTTATCGTCAATGGTTTTACAGTTGGGAGCCTAAGGAGAAAGGTGAATATACGATTATGGTTCGAGCGATCAATCGCATCGGAAATATTCAGCCGCAAGTGAATGAGATCGGTTGGAATGCCGGCGGATACCAATACAATGCCGTCGATGCGGTCAATGTAAAAATCGTGTAAGGGTTCATATCATGAAAAAAATTATTTTACTCAGCATACTTTTAACCTCAATGGCAATTGCTCAAGTTGCCAAACCTATTGAAACCCCTTACGTCGACTATCCGATCGAAGCGGGAGACCATGATGAAGTAACACAGCAATACTGCCTTATCTGTCACTCTTTCGGCTATATCCTCAATCAAGGTAAAAAAAGCCGCCCCTACTGGACCGGAACCGTTCAAAAAATGGTGAACGAGTTTAAAGCCCCTATTCCAAAAGAAGATCAGCAGACCATTATCAACTATCTCGTCAAACACTACGGATATGAGGCTACAGCATCAGGGCATTAACCCCTAGTGCCTCAATTTTCTGCAACTATCCAAAAATTTCTCACCGTATTTATCATATTTTACCATACCGATACCGGAGATCTCCAACATACCCTCTTTGGTATTGGGAAGTTTTTGCGACATTTCAAGCAAAGTTTTATCGCTAAAGATAACATACGCGGGGACCTTTTCTTCGCGTGCCAATTGTGATCTCATCTCCCTGAGTCTTTCGAATTCATAGCTCTGCATCTCTTTATTAACCGATATTTCCGATTTAAGGAGAACTTTCGGCGGATGGAGCGTTGTCTCTTTGATCGTAACCGTTTCTTTCCCTTTTAAAATTGCCACCCCTTTTTCGGTAATTTTCAACACACCGAAATCAGCTTGAAGAAGTGCTTCAATCTCTATCAGCCGATTGGTGATACTGAGCCACTCCTGTTTTGATCGATCCCTGCCGATACCGTAAACACTGAGAAGATTGTGATTTGCACTCAAAACTTTTTGCGATTCTGATCCTCTTAGGACATCAATGACATAATGCGCACCGAAGCTCTGCGCTGTTTTATGCACCGTAGATAAAAGCTTCTGACCTTCAATGGATATGTCCACTATGTTAAAACTCTCTGCTTCGAGACAGTTATCACACAGCTCTGCACAATCATCGATTTTATCTCCAAAATAGGCAGCTATCCCTTTATGCCGACACACCTCTCCGCTCGCAAACCGGATTGAATCATTCAGCTGTTGCAGTGCGACACGCTTATACTCATCGCTGCCGGCATTCTTTTCAATCAATGATTTTCGATTGACCACATCCGACATCGAATAGAGTAACAGCGTCTGTGCTTCCAGCCCGTCTCTTCCCGCACGACCGATCTCTTGATAATAATTTTCAATCGATTTCGGCATTGAGGTATGAATCACAAAACGGATATTGCTCTTGTCAATCCCCATACCGAAGGCCACGGTTGCAACCACTACCTGAAGCGTGTCATCCATAAACGCTTTGTGAACTGATGTTCTTTCTTCTGTGCTCATCCCCGCATGATAGTGACGTGAAACCACCCCATTACCATTCAGAAACCGAGATACCTCTTCGGTCTCTTTGCGGGAAAACGCATACACTATCCCGCTCTCTCCCTCTCTTTGCCGAATAAGGGCTAATAACTGCTTTTGCCCGTTCCCCTCACGATTTCTTGCCCTGATCGTTATGTTGCTTCTAAACGCAACGGCTTTGATAAGAACCGGATCGTTTAAATGGAGTTGATTGATAATATCCGATTTGACTTTTTGTGTAGCGGTAGCGGTAAAAGCCGCTATGGATACATGAGGAAACATACCACGGATGGAGCTGAGTTTACGATAATCATCTCTAAATTCATGCCCCCACTCACTGATACAATGGGCTTCATCGATAACAAACGTACTGATAGTCAATTGCTGTAAAAATTCAATAAACCCTCTCGTCGCCATTCGCTCCGGTGAGACGTACAGAAGTTTAATCTTTTGCTCCATCAGATCTTTTTGGATCTTATGTACCTCTGCTTCAGTTTGCATCGATGAGAGCGATTCGGCTTGTATCCCCATCACTTTAAGTGCGGAGACTTGATCGTACATTAGTGCCAATAACGGGGAAACGACAACCGTGACCCCCTCTTTCACAATGGCAGGAAGTTGGTAACAAAGCGATTTTCCCCCTCCGGTGGGAAGGAGCATAAGCATATCTTTATTTTCGATAATACTTTGAACCGCTAACGCTTGATGTTCTCTGAATCCGGTAAATCCGAATACCTCTTTCAACGTTGCGTGAAGGGAACTACCGGCGGGAGAAATATTCATCATAAAACTTCTTTCATTGTTTTTTTTCTTTTACTCAGACAACCGCTACTCTTCCGTTTCGTACTTCGATTGTTCCGTTTAGCTCCGCCTCGAAAGTTTCACCCGGAAACTTCCCTACCGTCTCTTCATAGGTGGGGTTATTACGGCAATAGGCGATAAACGGAGTATCCTGGATTGCATTTCGTCCTTTTTGACTGACGTGTGTGACGAAGCTGTCGATATCATCAATCGCAATCGCTTTTCCTTCCCTCAAAAGCTGACGGGTTGCTGTACTCTCTCGGAGCCGATGAGGGAGGACATAAATACGCTTATTCATCGTTAATGCGTATTCGACACTGCGCATACTCCCGCTTCCGATGTCGGCTTCGGTTACGATCAATGCATCCCCCAGCGCCACCACAATCTCATTTCGAACCACAAAACTCCATTCGCGTGCATGAAATCCGGGCTCAAAGGAAGATATAGTGAGCCCCTTTGATTCTATCGATTCTATCAGTCCGGCATTTGAACTCGGATAACGGATATCAATCCCGCTTGGCAAGATAGCAATGGTATTTTCAACTCCTGATCCCTCATGAGCAATGCGGTCAACTCCCGTTGCTGCACCACTGACGATCACCGTACCGGATACGGCAAGTTTTTTTGTCATCACAAAGAAAAAATGATAATAGATTTATTATCAAATAACCTATCGATGGAATGCTTCTACTACTTAATTAAGCTCTAAAATGATAATAACACCATTTATTAATGATAATAACCTCTTTATACCACTAAATAATGATAGTTTATTACATTTCACTCATTCCTATGCACATTGATAATCTTATAATTACACAATTTTTAGGAAAAAGAATTGTGTCTATAAATAAAGCTCTTTTAGTAATTCTTTTTCCATTAACTGTAACGCCTTATATATATTAAATTTACATATTTAAGACATCATTATTATGATTCAGAATATGCTTCAGCATCAATCCGGAGTATGTCTTATTGTCTTCAAGAGCTTTTTTGTTTCCGAAGCAAATGAAAATATCTTTAGCTCTAGTTACCGCGACATTAATCATATCGGTTTCTCCACGGTTAAAGAACATGTTTGCGGTTTTTGACATATGTTCATTGCCATAGACGGTTGAAAAGATAATTATCGGTCGTTCCGACCCTTGGTACTTGTGGACAGTTCCTACTTTGACATTGCTAATACCCGGAATGTCCACTGCCTTTGCATTCACTAAACCCTCAATGAAAAAATGTTGATTCGTAAAAGGGGTAACGATTCCAATCCCTTTGAAATATTCTAGATCATCATCAATTTTCAAGGCAGATTTAAATTCTTCTTTCTTCTCTAATATATACTGAACGATTGCTTCCCCTTCAATCTTATTGACATTGTTTTGATCTTTTTCCCCACCACGCTCAACAAAATATAGATGCTTATAATGCGATGAGTCGTCTTTCTTCGGAATCACTTCATTATGATAGGTCAATTCATTGGCAATGGCAACTATTGATTCTGCACATCGGAAATGTTCTTTAAGCCAAATATCACCTTCAAGTTTACTCTGATTATAAGGCATAAAAAAGGTTGTTGCATTATTTGCTACACTCATCGCATTATTAGCTCGTTGCAGAGGTTTTTGTGCACTACCAAACGTAAAAACATCAGAAGCACAACTAAATGAATCGGCTGTCTCATTGATAGATCTCTGATCGTTCAAAAAGCGTTCAAGCACTTTTCTCTCAAAATCAACATCAAACGGGAATACAGGCTTAAGTTGCTTCACATCGCCAAAAAACATAACTCTTTTGGCAGCCTGTAAAATCACCATTTTAGATGGGGGGATCGTTCCTGCTTCATCAATTAGCATGAAATCAAAAAGTCCCGGTTCAATGTATTTTTTATCTCCCTTTTTTTCTGAAATCATTGTCCCCATTGAATTACATGTCATATTAATCACTGGAAAAATTGGCAATAGCATATGCCAATCACTTTTCCCTTTAACTATATTGATAAATGGATTCCCATTAGTAACTCTATTGATATCTATCATATATATTTCACCGTCGATTTCACAAAAGGCCGTTTTTTTGTTGAACAAATTTTCAAACCATCTGTCAGATTGATTTTTCAAGGCATTAATACTCTTGTAGTTATTCCATGCACATCTTGCTTTACATTTTTGACAAATAAAATCTCTTTTTAATTCCGTACCTTCTATTGTTTCATCCTTTTTCAATATACCTTCATTACATGCAGGACAAACCGGTTGAAAATGTTCTCCCTCATCTTCAATGAAATGAATTAAATAAAGTGCCTCAAGCAAATGAAGTGCATAATAAAAATTATCTGTCCTCAATGAAGTATCTAATTTTGCTTTTTCTTCTTCATACAAATCACAATTGAGCATCGTACGATAATGCATTATTAGATCAAGAATACTTCGGATATCTGTGACAGAAGCACCATTGCTTAGGTATTTTTCTACATCCTCAAGAGTCTTAACTCCAATCCCATATTCATTTGTTTTTGTGTTTATATTGCTTTCGATCGAATTAATTTCAGATAAATATTGCAATCCAAGTTTTTCATGCTTGTCGATACTTTCATCAATTTTGATGATTTTTTTCTCTATTTTTTTCACATCTGTCACGATCATCTTTGTTATGCGACTAATCAGGTCATCATTCACTTTATCTTTATATCGGTTGCGGTTCATCTTACATG
>NZ_JAHFAQ010000133.1 GCF_023250475.1 Sulfuricurvum sp.
GTACCGTACAGCGTTGCGAGTTCCCTTATCGAAGGACTTAAAAGCGAAGTTGTGATGAGTAATAATCGTGCGGCAGAGCTGTTTAACCGCCATCCGATCACGCTGGAAGCATCGGTCGAAAAAGCGATAGAGGAGATACGTACGCATCAGATTATCAGCCGTTGGAGCGACAGTGGCGGGGGAGCATGGGAAATCGATCATGCCCACGATATCGCAACGGCTGTTTTCAGCGATCGGCGTGTACTTCCGCTGGGAGAAAAATCTCCCCGAGCGATCTTTAAAAGTTTTTGTGCGATCGGCGGATCAAACGGATGGTTCGGATACGATTGGCTCTGGAAAGTACGCGGAGGGATAGACAAACTGCTCGGCGGAGCTGGGATTAACCGAGGACGCCGCGATTCTGAGACTTTACGAATCGGAGACAGTCTGGATTTTTGGAAAGTGGTTGATCTCGTAGAGGATGAGCGGCTTCTTCTGTACGCGCAAATGAAGCTTCCGGGGTCGGCGTGGCTTGAGTTTAAAATTCATCAGGGGAATTTGATCCAAAGTGCCTATTTTTATCCCGACGGTGTCAGCGGGCGGCTCTATTGGTACGCCCTTATACCGTTGCATCATCTTATTTTTGCCAATATGGCCAAGAAAATTTTGCAAAGGGCGTAAATCTTTATTTTAGCCTCTGGCGGTCACTTCTAAAAGGTGATAGCCGAATTGGGTCTTGATCGGACCGTACAAAACGCCGACATCGCCGTTGAATACCGCTTTGTCAAATTCAGGAACCATTTGCCCCGGGCTGAATCGTCCCAAATCTCCCCCTTTTCGGCCCGATGGACATTGTGAATGATCGGCTGCCGCTTCTGCGAAAGAGGTTCCGTTTTCGATTTCTGCTTTCAGTGCGTTACACTCTGCTTCGGTACTGACTAAGATATGACGTGCGGTTGCCCATGCCATGATGATCCTTTGTGATTTTTTTTGAAATTTTACTCTAAAAGTCCGTTTTTAGAGAGACTCTTTAAAACTTTTCAGTTTTAGATGAGCATAGTTTGCTCCGAGTTTGAGAATGTCCGCTTCGTAGATTAGGAGCTGTTTGGGTGTTAGACGGGACTCGTTTCCATCGACTTTGGCATAAATTTTGGCTAAACTCTGGCCGATCAGCATTTTGTGATCGCAATTTTGGGTCATTAATAAGATCCCCTCCAACCCATCTTTCGGCAGGGGAAGATTGCAATAATAGTCGCCGATATCGTTGACTCCCCAGTAGATAAACCCCAAAAGTGCATAAAAATCGAGGGATGTCGAGACGGAAGAGAAGGTGATCCGTTTAACATGCTTTTCAACGGCCTGAGCCAAAATGAGATCAAGGATAAGGGTAGCGTATCCTTTGCGTTGTTCTGCTAATGGGGTAAAGAGGTTATAGAGGGTGAGATATTCGCTGTAGCGATCGATCTTAGAGAAGAGATAGCACAGGTGCCCATTCTTCTCATCGCACAGTACGGCGCATCCTTGCGCATTCCAGCTGAAGTGGCGATCCCACCACGCTAGAGATTGATCGGCAAATCGGATACTTTCACTATCTTGGATGAGTGCGGTGGAGGCGATATAGGCATCACGGCTCAGTATTTCGAGACGGTAGAGCGGCATGGGGTATCCTTTTACTCTCAGTCGAAGTAAAAAGTTCCGTTCCCGAAGCCGATTCATTTAAGTGAGTACGACGATTATAACGGCTTTACGAGCCTTAAGAGGGTTAAAATTTAAGCAGTTCTCCCCAAAGGGAGGCAATTTTGTACTATAATCAATGTGTGAAAATTACAACAAGGAGATGATTATGGACGCTGTGCAAAAAGATCTCGAAAATCGAAAAGAAGAGATCCAAAAAGCTATGGGGCTGATGTTCAAAGCAAATATGACGATTACCGATTGGGACGTCCCTGAAGGTGATGATCGTGAGGCCGCAAAAATTTTGCTTTCCATTATGCAAGAGTCTCTTGATGCCATTAAAGTGGAAATTGAAGCCGGAAGATACGACTTTTATTAATTCTCAGTATCTATTTATCCAAAAAGTTCCGCCGTATCGATCTGATAAAAATCTTTGTACTCTTCGTAAAGTTCGGGGAAATGGAGCTTCAAGGCGGCGGGAGATTCAAAAAATCGTTCTGTGACGACGGCGAAGAATTCTGCTTCATTGTTCGCGGCATAGGCATCGAGCAGTTTGTATTTTCCCCAGCCGCGGTTTTTTCGAGCGATTGAGGCGAGATGATCAAACTCTTTGTGCAGAACTTTGACCCATCCGTCGTATTTTGAGTTCTCGATCGGCGGGATACCGTCGATCACGCCGTCCATAAAATCGATTTCATGGGCAAATTCATGGATAATAACGTTATTGTGACGCATGTGGTAAGACTCTTTTTTCGCCTCATGCCATGTGAGGACTACCGTATCATTGGCAGACTGTCCTTCAATCATAAACTGCTCTTTAGCGTATATCCCTCCGGATGAGCGGACCTGATTGATCATAATCGAGTGGGGGTAGATGATAATGGTTTTGAGATTGTCATAACAGTTATGGGTATTTTTCCCGATCAGCAGCAAACAGGCGTAAAAAGCGATGATAATTTTCATCTCATCGCTCACGTGCAGGCCGATTCCTACAAAGTTTTTGGTGTGGATGAAGTAGACGATAGCGCGCTGAATCTTTTGTCGATCCTCTTCGAGGAGTTTTCGGTAATGGGGCATTTTGTCTAAAAAGAGGTGGTATTCCTCTTTAAACGGGAGCTTTTTGATCTCTTCCAACTGTTTTTTTTGACGAAAGTCGTTTAGAAACACGAGTGCAAAAAAGAGGGTGCCAAGAGTGGCAAAGATTAGGAGAAGGGCCCCGTGATACTCCATCCGAATCAGTACTTTTTATTCGTGTTGACTAGGAGATCTTTTTCGCTCAGGTCGTCCATCAGTGTTTTAAGATTTTTGAGGGTGAAGAGTTTCAGCGTATCGCTTTTCTCTTTTTTGAACTCGCTTGAGAATCCGTTTTTGGAGAAGATAACGAAAATATCGGGTGTGAGTGCCGCCTTTGCACATTTTTCCTGAAGCTTGGTGAGTTCGCTTTTATTGGCTTTGGATTTTGTGTATTTGCAGGATCCTACGATCACTTTCCCCCCTTTGGTTTTACCCAAAATTTCAATTTCGTTAGTTTTGTCCCAGTAGGAGCCGATCTTGGCGACCCAGTCCTCTTTAAAGCTTTGTTTGACGAGGGCGATTACAAGAGCTTCGTAGACTTGATCGAAAAAACTCTGCTTGGTATTCTCCCACTTCTCTTTCATCTCTTTAAAATCTCCCTCTTTGATCCCTTTGTAATAGGGTGACACGGCAGAGAACCAAAAACGTAAAAATGGTGCGCTAAAGAGTAGACGCTCCGTTACCTCTTCGCTCTCATCGATAGGGTCGGCTTGAGAGGCTTGACGGCTCAAAAGACCGAATTTAATCAAAAAGGCAGCCGATTCTTCCCCCTCTTTGCGGCTAAGATCGGCACGACGGTAGGCCGAATATTCTCTTCGATCACCCAAAGCGACGGCGGAGAGGAGGGCATGGTGCGATTTATTGCTCTGGGTAATTTTAGTCAGATCGGCGTGAATGTAGCGATAGTTTGCCAGAATCTTCTCTTCGATCAGCTCTTCAAGAGGCTTGGTCATATCGACGTTCCACCCCATACCGCCGAATACGGCGAAGTACTCAATCGCTTTTTCGATGTCGGCAGCATTGTTCTGAAAACAAAACGATCGAAATTGTTGAAGAAGTGTCGGGTGTTTATTCATAAAGGGGAGCCTTGAGTTCTTTTTCAGTATTATATCCTACGGATGAAGAACGGTATAATTAACCTGAAAAACAGCGGAGGGCGGATGAGCTATATTGTCATTTATGTAGTATCGGTAGTATCAGCGCAGGTCATCACGATGCTGCATATGCTCTATCTGCGAAGAAACCACAGTACCGTCCTTGCATGGTCGATGGCCATTCTCATGTTTCCTCTCCCCGCGCTTGTATTCTATTTCATTTTCGGCAACCGGAAGATACGGCAAAAATGCAAAAAGAGGACGCTGAAACTTCAAAAAGATCATCAGAGGGAGAGGGGAACGCTCAATCCGATAGAAACGGTACTCTTTGCCCACGATATCGCGGGAACTACCGAGAACAACACCCTTCAGCTCTATTTTGACGGGGTTGAGGCCTATACGGCTTTGCTAAACGAGATTACGAATGCACGCGAATCGATCTATATCAGCACCTATATATTACAAAACGATACAACGACAAAAATGATTTTGGACGCATTGACGCAAAAAGCGGCTGAGGGGCTTGATGTGAGACTGTTGATCGACGGAGTGGGATCGTATCCCCTCTATTTTTATCAGCATCCTCTCGAGGCACTGAGAAAAGCGGGAGGGAAAGCGGTATTTTTTATGCCGATTCTGAAACATCCGCTAAAGAACTATATCAACCTTCGCAATCACCGTAAAATCTTCCTTTTTGACGAGCGTGTCGTACTGACAGGAGGGATGAATCTCGAAGAGCGTTATCTGGGCTCAAAGCCGCTGAAAAAACGGTGGGTCGATATGATTTTTCGTCTCGAGGGAGAAGCCGTTTTTCCTTACCTAGAGATATTTTTTGCCGATTATGAGTACGTAACCGCCCAAAAGAGGATTGCCGTAAAAAGAGAAGTTCTTTGTTATGAACATAACGGTGTTCAAGTCGTCCCCTCGGGTCCTGATATGAGCAGTGACGCCCTCTATGAGGCGCTGCTAAGCGCAATTCATTCGGCATTGAAGCGGGTGTGGATCGTCACCCCTTATTTTGTCCCCGACGAAACGATTTTGAGCGCGCTTGTCATTGCCAAACACAAAGGGGTCGATGTCCGATTGATCACACCGAAGGTATCGAACCATTGGATCGCCGATATCGCGCGCAGCAGTTATATGCGCGAGGCCGAAGAGAACGGTATCGACGTAATGCTTTATCGGGGCAATATGCTGCATACCAAAGCGGTTTTGCTGGATGATTATGCGGTGATGCTGGGATCGGTAAACATTGATAATAGGAGCCTTTTTCTTAACTACGAAGTGGTCAGTTTCGTCTACTCAACGCCGGTTATTCTTCAGATGGAGGTTTGGATCAAAAGTTTGATGAGCCATTCGGTATCGGGAATAAAAAAAGGGTCGAAAAGAAGGGTCATTCTGGAGAATTTCATGCGTATCTTTTCACCCCAATTATAGCGAAGCGAGTCCCATGATAAAACCCCTCAGTATGATCCGAAATACCCTGCGATTGGACGAAGAGAGTCTCTTGCCGTCTGAGTTTGGACTTTTATGCTGGAATGTCCATAAACAGAACCTCGGAGGCAGATTTGAGCACTTTTTTGGTGAACTGCTGGAGCGCTGTCCGATTGATCTTTTAGCCCTTCAAGAGGTCAAACTCAATTCCGCTATACCCTGCGTCCTCGATTCCTTTCATTTTTCATTGGCTCCGAATATCCGTTTTTTTAACCATATTTACGGGGTTTTAAACGGCTCTCGAGTTCCGGAACACGAGACATCCTCGATTCTCTCCACCCATCGTGAAAGTATGATCCAAACCCGTAAAAGCGCGATTTTTTCGACCTATCCGCTGCCAGGGGGTGAGATGCTTCTTCTGGCGAATCTTCATGCAATCAATTTTAGATCAACCCGAATATACAACAAAGAGATCGAAGCTATTTTTGAAAAGATAGGTCGTCATAGTGGAGCTATGATCGTGACAGGGGATTTTAACAGTTGGAACAGAGCACGTATCGGCTTTGTATTGAAATCGGCAGGAGCGTTACACCTTCAGAGTATAGAGACCGAGCACACCCATTTGATAAAATCGTTTATGAACTATAAATTGGATCATATTTTTTATCGCGGGCTGCAATTGGTAGAGA
>NZ_JAHFAQ010000134.1 GCF_023250475.1 Sulfuricurvum sp.
TTGGAAGCAGTCAAGCTTCTAGGACTTAGCAAAAAAACGAAAATTTATCAGGCTTCTACTTCTGAGCTATACGGAAAAGTACAGGAAACTCCGCAATCTGAAACAACTCCATTCTATCCCCGATCTCCTTATGCAGTCGCTAAAATGTATGCTTACTGGATCACTATCAACTACCGTGAAGCCTATGGAATGTTTGCCTGTAACGGAATCCTTTTTAATCACGAGTCTCCTGTACGTGGAGAGACTTTCGTCACCCGTAAAATCACCCGAGCCGCATCTAAAATTGCTTTGGGACTTCAGGATAAACTTTATCTAGGAAACCTCGATGCTAAACGCGACTGGGGACATGCCAAGGACTATGTCCGAATGATGTGGATGATTCTTCAAGCCGAAGAACCCGAGGATTGGGTTATTGCTACAGGAACGACAACAACCGTACGTGATTTCGTCCGTATGGCATTTGCCTATGCCGGAATCACTCTTGAATTTCGCGGAGTCGGAGTTGATGAAAAAGGGTATATCGTATCGTGCAGTAACCCTGATTACCAAGTCGAAATCGGTAAAGAGGTAGTAGCAGTAGATCCCCGCTACTTTCGTCCAACAGAAGTTGACCTTCTTCTCGGTGATCCGACTAAAGCAGAACAAAAATTGGGATGGAAACGAGAGTATCAACTTCAACAACTCGTCGATGATATGATGAAATCCGATCTCAAGTTAATGACCAAAGATGTCTACCTCCAAGAGGGCGGATATAAAACAATGAGTTATTACGAGTAAATGATGGACAAAAGCAGTAAGATTTATGTGGCAGGTCACCGAGGACTTGTAGGAAGTGCTATTATTAAAAACCTTGAGTTCCGTGGCTATACTCATATTGTAACCCGTACCCATGCAGAGCTTGATTTAACAAACCAATGTGCCATTTCTGAATTTTTTGCTGATGAAAAACCCGAGTATGTATTTTTAGCGGCGGCAAAAGTGGGGGGAATTGTAGCCAATAATACTTATCGCGGCGAATTTATTTATGATAATCTGATGATTCAAAATAATATCATCCACCAAAGTTATGTATATAATGTCAAAAAACTGATGTTTTTGGGAAGTACCTGTATTTACCCAAAAAATGCTCCTCAGCCGATGAGAGAGGATTATCTGCTCACCGATACGCTTGAATATACGAATGAGCCTTATGCCATTGCAAAAATCGCCGGAATCAAAATGTGTGAGAGTTACAACCTCCAATATGGTACAAATTTCATCAGCGTTATGCCAACCAATTTGTATGGTCCTAATGATAACTTTGATCTCGAAAAAAGCCACGTTCTTCCCGCTCTTATACGGAAAATTCATCTTGCAAAACTATTGAGTGATGACAATTTCCAAAATGTGCTAACTGATTTAAATATGGAGAATTTAGAGAGGGCCTTAGGTTATCTTAAAAACTTTGGCGTAGATAAAAATCGAGTGGAGATTTGGGGGACAGGTAAGCCAATGCGCGAATTCCTCTGGTCGGAAGATATGGCCGATGCGTGTGTGTTTTTAATGGAAAATCGAGATTTCAAAGATACTTTCAGTACTACAAATGACATTCGAAATACTCATATCAATATTGGAACCGGTCAAGATATTTCAATACGAGAACTCTCTGAACTTATAAAAGAAATTATCGGTTTTAAAGGTGAACTTTATTTCAATTCCGACAAGCCCGATGGAACGATGAAGAAACTAACCGATGTGAGCAAACTGAATGAACTAGGGTGGAAGCATACGATTGAATTACGAGAAGGAATTACTCGAATGTATGAATGGTACAAAGAAAAGCATATTCAAGAAGGGACATAATGAAAGGAATTATCTTGGCAGGCGGTAGCGGCACACGTCTCTATCCTATCACCAAAGGGGTGAGCAAACAGCTTGTCCCAATTTACGATAAACCGATGATTTACTATCCCCTCTCAGTTCTTATGCTTGCGGGAATACGTGAAATTCTTATTATCTCAACACCATCTGATCTTCCTCATTTCGAAGAACTCTTAGGGGATGGAAGTGAAATCGGAATGAGCTTCTCATATTGCATCCAACCTTCGCCTGACGGACTTGCTCAGGCCTTTATCCTCGGAGCTGATTTTATAGGGGATGACGATGTCTGTTTGGTGCTCGGTGACAATATTTTCCACGGTCACGGACTCACAAGAATGCTCGCACAATCTGTCCGTAACGTCAAAGAAGAGAACAAAGCAACTGTATTCGGGTATTGGGTAAAAGACCCCGAACGTTACGGCGTTGCCGAATTTGATAAAGAAGGAAATGTTCTCTCTATTGAAGAAAAACCAAAAAATCCAAAAAGCTCCTATGCCGTGGTAGGACTCTATTTTTATCCCAATAGTGTTGTCGAAATCGCTAAAAATGTCAAACCCTCAGATCGAGGAGAGCTTGAGATCACAACGGTAAATCAAGAATATCTTGCCCGAAATGCCCTCAAAGTAGAGCTGATGGGACGCGGATATGCCTGGCTCGACACAGGAACCCATGAGTCTCTTTTGGAAGCCAGTATGTTTATTCAAACCATCGAAAACCGTCAAGGACTCAAAGTTGCCTGTATCGAAGAGATCGCTTATGAGATGGGATATCTCTCACGTGAAAAACTTTTGGAACTTGCTCAGCCTTTAAGTAAAAACCAATATGGCCAATACCTAATCCGTAGAGCTAATGAAGGGAAAGTTGGCGAATGATATTCACTCGTACCGTTCTATCTGACGTCATTATCATTGAACCGAAAATTTATGGGGATGAACGCGGCTATTTTGTTGAAACATTTCGTGCCGATAAACTTGAGGCTTTTTTGGGATTTAGAATTCCTTTTTGTCAAGACAATGAAAGTAAATCTTCTTATGGTGTCTTGCGCGGATTACATTATCAACTTCCCCCTTATGCACAAACTAAACTTGTCCGTGTCATTGATGGATGTGTCCTCGATATTGCTGTCGATATCCGTAAAGGTTCACCGACGTTTGGCCATCATGTTGCAATAGAACTTAGCGGTGAGAATAAACGACAGTTGCTAATCCCGCGTGGCTTTGCCCACGGATTTGTTGTCCTTAGCGAGAAATGTACCTTTGCCTATAAAGTTGATAATTACTATAGTATTGAATATGATCGGGGTATTGCCTTTAATGACCCTGTATTCAATATTGATTGGATTGTTCCGACAGAGAAACTTCAACTATCGCTTAAAGACACAAAGCAACCGATGTTTGCAGAAGCAGATCATTTTAATTTTCTTGATACTCTCTACCCTTTGAAGAGTGAACGTGACTAATATTCTAGTTACCGGAGCAAACGGACAGTTGGGAAACGAAATCAGAGTGTTATGTAACTCGTACCCACAGTATACTTTTACATTTACCGATCGCAGTACTTTTGATCTTGCTAATCTTTGCATGCTTGAAAATTATTTCGAGGACAAAACCTTTGATGCTATCATAAACTGTGCGGCCTATACTGCTGTGGATAAAGCAGAGAGCGACCATGATATGGCCGATACGATCAATCATCGTGCGGTTGGAATAATGGCTAAAATAGCAAAACAAAAGAAAACTACCTTTATCCATGTTTCGACCGATTATGTGTTTGACGGAGAAAACCACCGTCCTTATATCGAAAGTGATCCTACCGATCCTCAGGGAATTTATGGATCTACAAAAAGAGATGGAGAAAATGCTATTATTAAGGCGACTCCTTCCAATACGATCATCATTCGCACATCCTGGGTCTATTCTGCCTTCGGAACAAACTTTCTTAAAACGATGATGCGGCTTGGAAAAGAACGCAGCAGCCTCAACGTTATCTATGAGCAGATAGGGACTCCGACTTATGCAAGAGATTTGGCGCGAACGATTTTAGAGATTCTTCCGCGCATCAACAATGAATCACCAGAAATTTATCATTACAGCAACGAGGGCGCTGCAAGTTGGTATGATTTTGCCAAGGCAATTTTTGAACTCACGGGAACTGAGTGCTATGTTGAAGCAATCACTACCGACCAGTACCCTACTACGGCAAAGCGGCCTTACTATTCTTTGCTGAATAAAGCAAAAATAAAAAATGATTTCGGTATCACCATCCCGTATTGGAGAGACTCTCTTCAAATATGTTTAAAAGAATTAGGAGCACAATCATGAAAACCATTTTAGTCACCGGATGCGCCGGATTTATCGGGAGTAATTTTGTCCCTTACTTTCTTGAAAAATATCCTAATGTACGTCTAATCAATTTAGATCTCCTTACCTATGCAGGAGATATCGAAAATCTTAAGGAAGCCCAAACTAATGAACGTCACCTCTTTATTAAAGGGGATATATGCGACCGCCCTCTCGTCGAATCACTCTTTAGTCAGTATGACATCCATGGTGTGATTCATTTTGCCGCGGAAAGCCACGTCGATAACTCAATCAAAAATCCGGGGGTGTTTGTCCAAACAAATGTCAACGGCACCTTTACCCTCATCGATGTCGCTTATAAAATGTGGATGGAAAAACCCTTTTTATATAAGTCAGGCTACGAAGGGTGCCGATTCCATCATATCAGCACTGATGAAGTGTATGGAACGTTGGGAGAAAGCGGTTCGTTTACGGAAAAAACATCCTATGCTCCTAACAGTCCCTACAGTGCAAGCAAAGCGGGAAGCGATATGATCGTCCGCAGTTATCACCATACCTACGGAATGAATACCGTCATTACTAACTGTTCTAACAATTACGGTCCGAAACAGCATAATGAAAAACTGATTCCGACTATTATCCGAAAAGCTCTCTCAGGAGAAAACATTCCTATCTACGGCGACGGTAAAAATATCCGTGACTGGCTTTATGTATTGGATCACTGCAAAGGAATCGATCTGGTGTACCATACCGGACGCAGCGGAGAAGTGTACAATATCGGCGGACGCAACGAACGCAATAACAATCAAATTGCAGAACGCATCTGTACGCTGCTAGATACAATGAAACCGTCCTTAAACGGCTCAAGCTATAAAGATCTCATTACCTATGTCGAAGATCGTGCCGGACATGATCGCCGTTACGCTATCGATGCAACAAAGATTGAAACTGAATTAGGGTGGAGAGCCGATGAGGATTTTGATAGTGGAATCATAAAAACGGTCAAGTGGTATTTAAATAAAGACCTGATTAGCAGTGATCAAGAGTTTAATTCTAAATAGAAAATAATTTGAATTGTATTTAGAATAGATATTATTCTACCCGCGCAGCCTTTAATATCTCATCTCTTGAAGTTATAAGCTCTTTAAAAAAGGCTAAAAAAACTCCCAATACTAATCCAGTAATTAATGCAACTGCAATGAGTAGTCCTTTTTTCGGTGATATAGGATCATTTCCGATCTGAATTTCTCCTACGATATGTGTCATGCGTATTTTCATACCGTCATTTTGATAAAACTTCGATTTTTCTTGATGACGGTTCAGAATAAATTCCACTACAGTATCTAGTGCTAATTTTATTTCTGCGTCATTTTGCCCTTCTATTGAAATTTTAAGAAGATTTGTTGTTCCATCAGGAACTATAATATTCATTTTCCCATTTTGAATAGTAGCCATAATAATTTCTTTAAGATTATTAATATTATCTAAAGCTACAACAGTAGGTGATTGTGTAGTATTGGAATATTGAAAATCATTCATTACTTCACCTACTTCGATCAGTACGTTTCCTCTATATATCGGTGTAGCCGTCAATACATATATTGCAGTAGCTATAGTAATAAGTAGTGTAGTGATCGTTATAGTCCGTTTGCGTTTAACAAGCGTTTTCCAAAGTTCACTTAAATTGATTTCATCTATTTCTTGGATAGCATTTACTTGATTATTCATAATTTTCCTTTTATTAAATAAAGCTCAAT
>NZ_JAHFAQ010000135.1 GCF_023250475.1 Sulfuricurvum sp.
GCGGATCGAACCGTGGGAAGGGATACTGGTATGTGTCGAGACCGAAGCGGGAAGAATCGCTATTATGGTCGATGAACTGGTAGGCCGCCAGCAGGTTGTTATCAAACCGTTGGGTAAATCTTTGGCGAAACTCAAAGAGATTTCCGGGGGAGCGATACTGGGAAGCGGCGATATCGCATTGATATTGAACGTTGATGCCTTGCGTCCGGTGATCGAGGGCACGCATGCATGAAATTGAACTCCGTCCTGAGGAGTTTGCCCTTTTTCGGAAATATATTTATGAAAAAGTAGGAATATCCTTATCGGATCAAAAAAGCACGCTGGTAAAAGGGCGGCTTAATAAACGGCTTAATCATCTTGGCCTTAAGTCGTTTCGTGATTATTACGATTACCTTGTTTCCGATCTAAGCGGTGAGGAACTCTCCTTTTTTGTCAGTGCAATTTCGACTAATGTTACCTCATTTTTCCGTGAAGGGGCTCAATGGAAATGGCTGGAGAGCTATCTGCCGGCACTTGTCGCTTCCAAGCGGGAAAAAAAGCTCCGTATCTGGTCAGCGGGATGTTCCAGCGGGGAAGAGCCGTATACGATACTGATGTTTTTGCAGCACCATCTGAGTGATTTTGAGAAATGGGATATCAAGATTTTGGCAACGGATATCTCCTCGAAGGTTCTTACCCACGCCATGCAGGGCGCGTATGAGCCTAAAGCGGTAGAGGGATTGTCCAAAGAGATCATCGGGCGTTCGTTTGAGGCCAAAAAAACGGAGGAGGGACGGTATCAAATCCGTGCTTCTTTGAGAGAGAAAATTTTATTTCGCAAATACAATCTTGTGACCGATCCGTTTTTTTTCAAAAACAATTTTGACATGATTTTTTGCCGTAATGTGATGATCTATTTCGATGAAGCTACCCGTCACGATTTGATAGGGCGTTTTACAACGCTTCTTCCCAAAGGTGCGCCTTTGTTTCTTGGGAGTTCCGAATCATTGACGACCCATCGTGAGAGCCTAAAACTTTTAGGTTCTTCAATTTATCAACGACTATAAGGGATTATCAGTGGAAAACTTAGGGTGTGCCGTTGCTATGAAAGAGGCAAAATTTGAGAATGATGAACTTTTCTTTTCGATTACCGATCACGCGAGTACAATCCTCTCGGGGAATGAGGTATTCGTCCGTATCAGCGGATATAAAAAAGAGGAGTTGATCGGACAATTTCATAATATTATTCGCCATCCCGATATGCCCCGTATTGCATTTAAGGTAGTATGGGATCATCTCAAGAGTGATAAACCGGTTGTGGCGTATGTCAAAAACAAGACGAAAGAGGGGGGATACTATTGGGTACTGGCAGCTGTATTCCCTCTGAACGACCGTTTTGTATCGATTCGCATAAAACCTACTTCCGCTATTTTTGCCGTCGTTCGGGAACTCTATTTCAAGCTTTTGATGGCAGAAACAAGCGGCGGGATGGAAGCAAGCGAACCGATGCTGTTCGAGCTCCTGCAGGGGCTGGGATATAACAGTTATGACGATTTTATGTCGGATGCCCTTTTATCAGAACTCAGTGAGCATAAAAAGCTCATTGCGGATGTCGATTCGAGTGAAAAAATATGTTCTGAGGTCAATACCCCTTTGGGATTAGGGCTTAAAGCTTTATTGGGACATAGCCAAATACTAATGCGCCGGTATGAGCAATGGTTTGAAAAAATCGAATTGTATAATCAGGTAAAGAACGTCTTTGAAGAAAAAGGGGGTGTTTTACGCCATCTTGCCCGTGATATCGTTTTTTTATCTCTCAACGCATCGGTAGCCTCGTATAAAGTAGCTAACGGCGGAGAGACATTTGGCGTCCTTGCCAGCGATATCCGTATTAATGCCAAAGAGAATGATAGACTGATCGAACATATTCATACGTTGGCACAATCGCTAACCGATACCCTCAATGAATTGATCTTCACCGTGTCCGCACTGAGTATTCAGATAGAGATGGTAAACTATTTTATTCAAGAGACGTTGCACTGCAATGTAGAATCGCTCTCCTCGGAATTGAACGAGAATATTGATTTTCTTGTGGAGTTGGTTTTGATTTACAGTGAAAAATTGAATACATTACAGGTAAAGATGGATTGTTTCATCCAAGAGAGTACCAAATATCTCGATCAGCTCGAGCAGCAGGTGATGTATTTAGGGTATATCCAAGTATATGGAATTATCGAAGCGGCCAGTAATAACGATGAGACAGTCGGCTTCGGAGGGATTTTTTCACAGTTAAAAGGGTTGATCGGCCAAACGTCCGAAGAGATTGCTCTCATGCAAAAAATGGGAACTACTTTTCATACCGAAAATCGAAATCTTATGGCAGAAGCGCACAATATCGGTATGATCTTAAATCAATTCCAAATAGAATCGGACGCTATCAAAACAATGGATGTATAACTACTATGAAAGAAATTGAAAATAATGAAGTCGCTTTTTTGAGCCGAAAAATACTCGATTTAAATAAACAGCTTATGGACAGTGAAAAAGCAAAAACACGTTTTTTATCACTGATTGCCAATGAGCTTAATAATCCGATGACGGCACTTTTGGGTTTGATTCCCCATTTAGCTTCACAAAATAGTGAAAAGCGTGAAAAGATACTGGAACTGGCAGAGCAAGAGGCTCTTCATTTGGATTTTCATATTCAAAATCTTGTTGCAGCGGCAGAGATTGAGACCGGAGAGATTAAAATGAGTTATTCTCTGATTGATCCCGAAGAGTTAATCGATGAAGTTCTAAAAGCGTTGAAATATTGGATGAAAGAGAAAAATATTCACATTCTTATCGAAAATAATCTGAAACAGAAAATTGTTACCGATTCGCAAAAACTTCATCTTATAATCAAAAATCTTTTAGCCAATGCGTGTGCTTACGGTAACGCTGAGAGCATGGTAAAAATTACTATCAACAGCAATGGCGACAAATTGACCATAGACGTTAAAAATCAAGGCGAAGGGCCGAAAGTAGAGTTTAAACCGCAAATTTTTACCCGTTTTGCTCAGCAGGCCGGAGGCAGTGTCCACGGCTTGGGAATCGGACTAAGCATTGTACGCGGTTTGTGCGAACTGTTGGAGGGCGAAATCGACTACGATGCGGATGGGGAATTTGTGACGTTTACGGTGACCTTGCCGCTTGATACAAAGCTTCCTGACTCAGAAGCATACGGTTCAAATGAGTTTTTATTTGAATCGTTCGACGACTCGATTGAGATTTAATGATACAAGGGTGTTCCACGTTTATTCATGTAGGTCAAATTCATGTTGATACCTCTCCCTCCGCTATCTCTACTGTTTTAGGCTCCTGTGTTGCAGTGTGTTTGTATGATACAGCACTCGGATTGGGAGGGATGAACCATTATTTGCTCCCTTTTTGGAATGGTAATGGCTTACAATCACCAAAGTTCGGGAATATAGCTATTCCGAAATTGATTGAAGCGATGTTAGACGCGGGGTCATCGATACATAGGATGGAAGCCAAAATATTTGGCGGTGCATCGATGAATATCGGTGCATCGGAGGCGATGATGATTGGGCAAAAAAATATTTTGGTTGCCCGAGAAATATTGCGAGAGTATCGTATTTCCATTGTTGCTGAAGATGTCGGCGGACAAAACGGACGAAAAATTCAATTAAATTTGGAGCGGGGTAAAGTACAGTTAAAGTATACGACTCGAAGTGATCTAGGAAACGGAGGATAAAAATGGCAATACGGGTGCTGATAGTCGATGACAGTGCCACGGCACGAGCCGTACTGCGTGAAATTTTAGAGAGCGATCCCGCCATCGAGGTTGTGGCAACCGCTTCGGATGCCTACGTGGCTCGCGATAAGATTGTCGAGTTAAAGCCTGATGTCGTGTGTCTGGATGTAGAGATGCCGCGTATGGACGGCATTACGTTTCTGAAAAGATTGATGCACTATATGCCCATACCGGTTGTGATGGTCTCCTCTTTGACCCAAAACGGTGCACGGACAACCCTCGAAGCGCTTGAAGCGGGGGCAGTCGATTTCGTCGGAAAACCCCATTCTCATATATACGACGGTGTTGAAACCATGCGAGAAGAGCTTCTCAGTAAAATCAAAATGGCCTCTCGTGTCCGCGTCCGTCCCCGTTTACTGCAGAGTATTCAACAAGCCAATACAACCTCTTTGGCGGAAACTACCAACAAGATTTTGGCTATCGGTGCCTCAACGGGGGGAACGGAAGCGCTCAAAGATCTATTGATGGGATTGCCGCGTAATGCTCCGGGTACCATTATTGTACAGCATATGCCCTCGAATTTTACCGGGCCGTTTGCCGAGAGATTAAACGGATTGTGTGCCATGGAGGTGCGAGAAGCTCGAAATGGCGACTCTATCACTCCGGGAGTCGCGCTCATCGCTCCGGGAGATTATCACATGGTGGTTCGACGCTCGGGCGCACGATATTATGTTGAGATCGGGAGCGGTGAAAAAGTTTCCGGACATCGTCCTTCCGTCGATGTCCTTTTCAACTCTGTAGCCAAAATAGCCGGGGTTAACGCCATCGGTGTCATTTTAACCGGAATGGGTGGGGATGGCGCGCGCGGATTATTGTCCATGCGTAATGCAGGTTCTCGTACTCTAGGACAGGATGAATCCAGCTGCGTTGTGTATGGGATGCCGAAAGTTGCATTTGATATCGGGGCGGTTGAAAAGCAGTTGCCGTTGAATAAAATAGCTCAAGAGATTATTACTCTGATTTCATAATGACTAGAAGAGTAAACGCATCCTGATAGGAGGATTTTTTGAGTTCCGATTTTTTTAGAAATCAGCAGTATTTTAAGGCCTTGACGGAATCTTCGATTGTTTCTAAATCGAATACCAAAGGGACTATTATTTTTGTGAATGACAATTTTTGTAAAGTGACAGGGTACACTGAGCAAGAGATGATCGGACATTCCCATAACCTTTTTCGACATCCCGACAATCCCGATTCCATGTATAAAGAGATGTGGGATACGATTAATGCCGGTAAGATTTGGCGTGGACGGATGATTAACCGTAATAAAGACGGATCCGATTTTATTGCGGAATCGACAATTATCCCTTTGGTGGACGAAGACGGGAAGATCCATGAATATATGGCGATTCGAAATGATATTACCGATATGGTCAAATTAAAGAGGGAGATATTTTTAAAAGAGCAGGAAAAGGTTGAACAAGAGAAAATTCGAGAAGCCCAAAAATCCTTTCTTTTACTCTTTACCCATGAACTTAAAACGCCTCTCAACGCGATAATTAATTTTACCAAATACATTCGAAAACAGATTGAATCACCTAAAGCCATCGATAAAGAAAAACTTTTAGCTCTTTTAGATACCGTTTCGGATAATGCTGCGGACATGCTTGAAACCATCACCATGATTTTAGAAACTTCCAAGCTTACTACTCACAAGCTTACTTATAACTATACTCTTTTCAGTCTCAATGAGTTGATCACGGTAGCGTTGACCAAGTATGATTCCCTAATCAATGAAAAAAATATCAAGCTAATACAGCATTTTGATCGCGATGTTTTCATTTACAGCGATATTCTACGTATCCAACAGATATTTTCCAATATACTCTCTAATGCTATCAAATACGGCAATGATGAAATCATCATTACCCTTCGTGATAGCGCTGCGGACAATGTTGTCATCACTGTTGAAGATAACGGACCTGGAATTCAGGATAAAGAGGCAATTTTTGATCTTTATGCCCAAGAGGGTGAAAATTTTTTACAACGAAAAGGGCAGGGGACCGGTATCGGTCTTTATTTCATCAAACTTCTGTGTCAAGATTTAAATATTTACTATAAAATTGAAGATAGAGAACAGGGAATCGGGACAAAGTTTATCCT
>NZ_JAHFAQ010000028.1 GCF_023250475.1 Sulfuricurvum sp.
ATATGGCATGAGCGAACAAAATTGCCGTTTGTCTTTGCCCTACTGTGCACCCACAATCACACCGATGAGCTCAAACGTCTCAGCCGTGCGTTTGTCGCCCAAAAAGTTAAAATCCCCTATTATATTCTAATGGAAGCTTCCCGAAAAAGCGGACTCACTCCGTCCCAAATTACCCACTATCTTAAATTTATCAGCTATACAGTAGGAGAGAAAGAGGAGAGAGGGTATAAACGTTTTGTGAGAGAGACGAAAAAGAGAGGGCTCAATCCCCCTCTTGGAAAAATACGTTACTGATGTGCTAAAAGCGCATCGATCCGCGCCAATGTCTCATCAACCCCGATAATCGCCATAACGGTATCGAGTCCCGGCCCGCTGAGTTTTCCCATCAGTGCAACACGCAGCGGTTGTCCAATTTTTCCGAATCCGATCTCTAGTTGTGCAACGACCGTCTCCATGACATGGTGATAATCGGTTGGCAAATGGAGTTCACCTCCGTTTTTAAGCGCTTCGGAGAAGGTTTGAAGGATCGCTTTTGATTCCTCTTTGTACCCTTTTTTGAGTGCCGCTTCGTCAAATCCCGCAGGACGAACCAAAATCTCATTGATCAGCGTTGCCATCTCGACCAATGTTTTTGCACGCTCTTTAAGCGCATCGAGCAAAATCTCCCGCTTATCGTGACTAACGAGCATCACTCCGTGAAATTCCAAAAGTTCGCACAATTTGTCGTTAGACATGTTTTTGATATAGTGGCTGTTGAGCCAGTCAAGCTTTTCAACATTGTAAACTGAGGCTGAACGGTTGATATCGCTCGGATCGAAAAGCTCCAACATCTCCGCCATCGAGAAAATTTCCTGGTCACCGTGACTCCATCCCAAACGGACGAGGAAATTGAGCAATGCTTCGGGAGTATACCCCATCGTTTTGTACATCATGACATCCGTTGCACCGTCACGCTTGGAGAGTTTTTTCCCTTCATGGTTATGAATCATCGGAACATGAAAGAAATGGGGGATAGCAAATCCGAGCGCATCATAGACAACGATTTGCTTTGGGGTGTTGGAGAGGTGATCGTCTCCTCGAATAACATCGGTCACTCCCATCAGGGCATCATCCACCGCAACAACGAAGTTATAGGTCGGAGTACCGTCAGCACGGGCAATGATAAAATCATCCAAAATATCGGCAACGTTAAAAACAACATCCCCTTTAACTCCGTCATGTACCGTAATAGATCCTTCCAACGGGGCTTTGATGCGGATAACCGCTTCACGTCCTTCAGGAGGTGTCCCTGTAAAATCGCGGTATCGGTTGTCGTATTTGGCTCTCTCTTTGCGAGCGGTCTGCTGTTCACGAAGCGCATCGAGTTCCTCTTTGGACATATAACATTTATAGGCTTTTCCCTCATCGAGAAGTTTTTGGGCATACTCTTGGTAGATCGCCAAACGGCTCGATTGGTACTCGATCGTTCCGTCATGTTCCAATCCGACCCATTTAAACGCTTCGACAATTGCCAATGCCGCCGCTTCATCATTACGGCTGAAATCGGTATCTTCGATGCGGAGCAAAAACTTCCCGCCGTTACGACGTGCCCAGAGATAACTGAGCAATGCCGTGCGCAATCCGCCGATATGTAAATATCCCGTAGGGCTAGGGGCAAATCTGGTAACTACCATGTTGTAAATCCTTTTTGGATGCAATTGCGCAATTTTAGTTAAGGCTATGTTAAAAGCGGGTAAAATAGAAAACTTTGACTTAGGAGTATCTATTGCGCTCAATCACCCTTTCCGCATTACTAGCCACTTTTTTATGGAGTGCCCCGATCGGCGGAGTCGCCGTATTGGTCAAGAACACTCCTATCACTCTCTATGAAGTACAACAGGAGATGAAACAAAGCGGTACCAGCGCTAACCAAAGTGCCGATACACTAATCCGCAAAAAGCTCGAACAACTCGAAGCGACAGAGAAAAAAATCATTGTAAGTTCTGCTGAAATCAATGAAGAGCTGGAGCGGATGGCCGCGCAGAACAAGCTCACAATGGAACAGTTTTTAAACGCCATGCAAACCGTTCGCGGATTAAGTGAAAAAGATCTCAAAGCCAAAGTGGAAGAGAGTATCAAAGGACAAAAGCTTTACAGCTCTATCGCTTTTTCTAAAATGGGTCAGCCTACAGCCGAAGAAGAGACAGAATACTACCAACTTCATATCGATGAATTTTCGCGTCCTGAGAGTTTTGAAGTAACTACCTACGTATCTCCCTCACAAGAAGCTCTCGTCGCTAAGATCGCTGATCCGATGCGTCATATTGAATCTATCGAGAGTAAAGACGAAACCATCCCTTTCGGTAAAATTAACCCCCAATTGGCACAACTCCTCAATAAAACCGCCAATGGATCGTTTAGCCCCATTCTTCCGAATGGAAAAAACGGTTTTATGAGTTTCTATATGCGGGATAAGCTAAACGTCGTGACCGAAAATATTGATGCGGTACGTCCACAAATCGCCAATGCGATTGTAGGGGAAAAACGAAATCAGGTTTTGAATGATTATTTCACACGTCTTCGGCTCAGTGCGGATATAAAAGTTTTACGACTTCCTTAACTCTAAAGTTTTCTCCCTCAAAAAGGGAGAGATCACAAAAGGAATACAATTCCTTTCCTCAAATTATGAACCCACCATCTCATTGAGCGTATCGAAGAGTGTAATACTCGCTCGTTCAGCTTCTTCAAAACATGCGGCAATCGCTTTTGCATGACGGATCGGATCATCATTCAGCAATCCGACTGCTTTTCGTACCTCTTCGTGAACTTTTTTGTGCGGCTCTAACATTTTCGAATAGGCAGCCGTTGAGGCAAATACCGATTTTCCATCACCGCTTTCATACCATTTCCCCAGAGCACACGCATGATGATCACTGAATTCATGCTCTACTTTTCCTTCAAACCCCGCAGCATACGCATTGTTTTTGAAAATCATATGGTCAATTTTTGCCATGTTGGTAAAAATTTCATAACTGATGGATTGATTATCCACTTTAATCCGTTCAACATTTTGAATCAACTCTGCCAATACTGTTTTAAATTGATCAAGTTTTTGAGATGAATCTACTGCATATTCTTCCACACGTTCACTATTTTCGAGCATCCCGACCGAATTTTGCTTAAGAACGCTGATATTCGATTCCACTTCGCTCGTCGCTTTTTGCGTCCGCTCTGCCAATTTTCGAACTTCATCGGCAACTACTGCGAATCCTCGGCCGTGTTCGCCTGCACGCGCCGCTTCAATAGCCGCATTCAGAGCTAACAAATTGGTTTGATCCGATATATCTTTAATCAATGTGATCACATTTGAAATTTCACTGACATTATGATTGAGCTGCTCTGAATTCGTACGTGAATCGTTGATCATCTCCGTAATTTTTGACATACTTGCCATAATCTCATCGGTTTGGACACTCACTTCATCCACAACTTGACCCGTCTCATGATTAAGGGTATTGACATCCTTTAAACTTCCCATATTATTCATAAGTGAACTTCTAAGACTTCCTGCGTTGTGGATGGCACCTTGAATCATTTGACGTGCCAATGTCAAAGACATCTCATTTTTGTCCATCTGTTCTTCAGACTTCGCCTTCTCACTCATTGCTTCTTTTGCCCGATCCTCGGCAACCATAGCAATCTTTTGAACTTTTTCAATAAAAATATTAAAGCTCGTAGCCGCTTTTCCGATCTCATCATTGGAAGAGACCTTCAGACGCTTGCTCAGATCAGCATCACCGCTTGCTAGTTCTTGCGCAATCGTGTCAAGGTTCTCAATCGGTTCCGTTACGGCTCTGCGCACAATAACAATCAGCAATACTAGGATAATGGCATCCATGACCGTCATAATAATCACTTGACGCAATAATGAATTTTCAGACTGGTTAATCAGGTTTTCAACCGTTTCTAATTTTTTTGCTGAAAATGAGTATCCAACCTCTTCTCCGGAAAAATCTTTTATCGCTATAGGCTCTACATAATAATTTTCTGTCGTAAAGGAACCTTTTTTCGGGTCAAAATCACTTTTGCTCAATTCCGATAAGAATCCTTTGTCTACCGCGTCTTCTTTTACCGCCAACGTATAATCTTTACCGATTTTAGGAGCATTTTTCAGCTCTGATGCATTCTCCAAATAACGGTTGTTAAGTACAATAATAAGTTCAGCTCCAAAATTTTCCCGCATATCTTTAATAATTGAGTTTAGCCCTTGCATAAATTCAACCGATCCGACATACTCTCCCCCTGAAATAATAGGGGCAATCCCGCGCAGTTCCAATCCCGCAACGCCGATTTCTATTGCGACAAGCGGTTTTTTGGTCTCTTTAACCGCTAAAATTGTTTTACGAAAACTGCTCAGGTCGTCTCCGAATTTTTCCGGTTTCCATACACGTAAAAAACTGTGAACGTCTTTATCATGAACATGAATTTTGATATTTCCGAATTTAGTGTTCTCTTTAAACTCTGCAGAGAGGGATTTAAGGCTTTTAAGCATCCCCTCTCGATCCCCATTCATCAACCCATTTACAACCGCACTGTTTTTAGAAATGCCGATTGCATTGGTAATCCCTACACTGTTTTTGGCTTCAATTGCTTCATTAAATATCGTCGTCATCTCTTTTGACTGACTAACGTAGATATCATCCCGAATCTGATGAACGGAAATGATATAATTGATTAAAACCACGATAAATCCGATCACAATCGATGCGATCAGTGGAATGTGTACTTTTTGTGCGATGCTGAGATTGCTCATATATCCCCTTATATCTATTTTTCTAATGCATTACAAGTCAATTATACTACCGTTACACTGTAAAATTAACGTAAAAATATGAAATAAATGAAAAAAGCAGTGCGAGAAAAGTTATATTTTAGGGATTAGGATAGAAAAAAATTACAAGGGCGATTAGCCGCTGTAATTTTCGAGGTATTTTGTATCGAAGTTGTTATTAATGAAATCGGGATTTTGCATCATTTTCATATGAAAAGGGATCGTTGTTCTAATCCCTGTAATAGTGAACTCGCTGAGTGCACGGTGCATACGGGCAATCGCGTCATTACGATCCGTTCCGTAAACGATCAATTTTCCGATCATCGAATCATAGGTTGAAGGTACAATATATCCAGCATGGGCATGGGTATCGATACGAACGTTTCGACCGCCCGGTGCGATCCACTGAGTAATTTTCCCCGGACTTGGCAGAAATTTGATCGGATCTTCGGCAGTAATACGACACTCGATTGAGTGACCGGTAAGGACAACACTCTCTTGTGAAGGAAGAGCTTCCCCCTGTGCAACACGAATCATCATCTCGATCAGATCCAAACCGCTTACCATCTCAGAAACAGTATGCTCAACTTGAAGACGGGTATTCATCTCCATAAAATAGAAGTTTTTATCGGCATCGAGGAGATATTCGAACGTCCCTGCACCCTCGTATTTGATGTATTTAGTTGCACGAACCGCTGATTCGTGCAATGCGGCACGAATTTCAGGGGTCAATGCTACCGCAGGAGACTCTTCGATCAGTTTTTGATGGCGACGCTGCATGGAACAGTCACGCTCACCGATATGAAGAACATTTCCATGAGAGTCGGCAATCACTTGTACTTCGATATGACGTGGATTTTTGATGAATTTTTCCATGTAAATCGTACCATCACCAAATGCCCCGATCGCTTCCGCTTCTGCCGCCAAAAAAGCATTTTCGACATAGCTTTCGTCTTCAACGACGCGCATCCCGCGTCCACCGCCGCCGGCTGCCGCTTTAAGAATAATCGGATAACCGACCTCTTTAGCTCGCACTTTGGCTTCGGCAATATCTTTGATCGCACCATCAGATCCCGGAACAACCGGAACACCAGCGGCGATCATGACATCTTTCGCTTTAGATTTATCGGACATCATCACCATCACTTCAGGTGTCGGTCCGATAAATTTTATCCCGTGATGGGTACAAATCTCAACAAAATGTTGGTTCTCAGACAAAAATCCATATCCCGGAAATACTGCGTCACACCCGCTGATTTCACACGCAGCGATAATAGCAGGGATATTCAAGTAACTTTGTGAGCTTGGAGCTGCACCGATACAGATTGCTGCATCTGCAAGCTTCAGATACGAAGCGTCTTTATCGGCAGTCGAATAAACCGCTACGGCTTCTTTACCCATCTCTTTGATCGTTCGGATAGCGCGAAGGGCGATTTCACCTCGGTTTGCAACTAAAATACGTTTGATTTCCGCCATGACTTAAAGCTTCTTAACCGCAAAAAGTGCCATATCGTATTCGACAGCTTGGGCATCAGATACCAACACATTGAGTATTTCACAATCAAATTCTGCTTCAAGCTCATTCATGATTTTCATAGCTTCAAGCACTGCAATCACTTGTCCTTTTTTCACACGATCGCCTACTTTTACGAAAGGAGCTGAATCAGGAGAAGGGGATGCATAAAATGTCCCAACCATAGGTGAAACGATCATATCACCGGTATAAACCGCTGCTGCAGGGGCAGAAGCTTCTACGCCAGCCGATTGTGCAGCCGGAGCGGCTGCGACAGCAACAGGCGCCGCCATCATAGGTGTGGCAACCACACCGATATTTTTTTCAAGTTCAATCGAAAAAGCGTCTTGAGAAATTTTTAATTTTGAAAGAGAACTTGCGTCAAACTCTTGCAAAAGTGCTTTGATTTGTTTCATATCCATCGGAAAATGCTCCTAAAAGTAGGTTAATAGATGTGTTATACTACCATAAATAA
Organism: Sulfuricurvum sp.; assembly: GCF_023250475.1. Taxonomy (GTDB): domain Bacteria; phylum Campylobacterota; class Campylobacteria; order Campylobacterales; family Sulfurimonadaceae; genus Sulfuricurvum. The sequence continues at coordinate 6,799 of NZ_JAHFAQ010000028.1, forward strand.
AATTAACAACGGATAGATTATGGGTCTTAAAAGCGATGGATGGATACGAGAAAAAGCATTAACGGAGGGGATGATATCCCCATTTTGCGAAGATCAAGTAGGGGTTGGGGTCGTCAGTTACGGCCTTAGCTCATACGGCTACGATATTCGCGTTACCAATGAATTTAAGATTTTCACCAATCTAAATTCCACCGTCGTCGATCCTAAACACTTCGATGACATGAATGTTGTCGATTTTGTCGGGGATGTCTGTATTGTTCCCCCCAACTCATTTGCTTTAGCGCGAACCGTGGAATATTTTAAAATTCCCCGTGACGTATTAGCCATCTGTTTGGGAAAATCGACATATGCCCGTTGCGGCATCATTGTCAATGTCACCCCTTTCGAGCCTGAATTCGAGGGACACATTACGATTGAAATCTCAAATACCACCCCGCTTCCGGCAAAAATTTATGCTAATGAAGGGATAGCGCAAGTGCTCTTTTTACAAGGGGATGAGATGTGTGAAACCAGCTATAAAGATAAAAGCGGCAAGTATCAAGGGCAAGAGGGGATCACCCTTCCACGGATTTTAAATTAACTAGTGGTACAATTCCGATAAATTTCCACGCAAGGACACCTGAATGTTGCACGAATACCGCGATGTAATCACCCATATGAAACAAAATGATGCGGCAAATGCCCACTTTTTGAAAATTTTTGATCGTCATAACGACCTTGACAACCAAATCACCAAAGCAGAAAACGGTGAGGTTCCAATGACCGATCTTGAGCTAGAGAAACTCAAAAAAGAGAAATTATTGCTTAAAGATGAAGCATACGCACTGATTATTCAGTACAAAAAAGATCACACTCTTTAATACTACCCATTGAAACGCCAAAGGGATAAAATCCCTTTGGCTGCCCTAGAGTTCATAGCACTTTAATTTTCCTCTTCAAAGCCCATTTTTCCTTTCCTTACTTCTTGATTTACTTTTTAGCTTTAACTCGATACGATTTATTTTTTCTGATATTTATCCCATTGAGGTACACATGACAACTTCATACACCGCTTTAGCCGATTTTGGACGAGCTTTACTCAAACGTCCAACTTTAGCCGAAGGTCTTCCGATAATATCTGAATACGCCAAACAGGTGAGCGGTGCAGGACGGTGCTCTATTTTCATCTATAACCCAAAAATTCAAATGCTTTGGACGACTTTGGCTGACGGTGTTGAAAAAATCATAGTCCATCAAGATGACGGGATTGTAGGTCATACGGTCAAAGAAGGGAAGCCCATCTTAGTCAATAACCCCTACGAAGATGAGCGCTTTTTACACACCATTGACAACAAAACCGGGTTTGTAACCGAAAACATCGCCTCTATCCCTATTTTTGATTCCAATCGTCACATTATCGGCGTTTTCCAGCTTCTCAATAAACCGGGCGGTTTTTCACCCGAAGATGCCAAATTTATGATTTTTTTCGCCCACTACATTAGCGGCTATCTTGAGCTGGCTATGCTTTTCGACGATCAGGCAACCTTGCTTGCGAAGGGGATAGAGTGAGTTTGGAAATCTACAAACGAATTGCCGATTTCGGAAAAAAACTTACCAACCTTGAGCGTGTAGATAAAGCTTTACCGACTATCTCTGAAGAGGCTAAAGCCATAGTAAATGCGGAACGGTGCTCTATTTTTATAGTTGACCGTCAAGGGGAGATGTTGTGGACAAAACTCAGTGACGGAGTAGGACGTATTGCTATCGGAATCGGTTCAGGAATAGTCGGTGACACGGTTCGAAGAAAAACTCCGCAAATAGTCAATAATCCCTATGAAGACAGCCGTTTTTTATCAAAAATTGATGAAAAAAGCGGTTTTATAACTCGAAATATCCTCGCTGTCCCTATCTTTGACTCGCGCCAAGAAGTGATCGGTATTATTCAACTCCTTAATAAATATCACGGCGACTTTAATGAAAAAGATGAAGGTATTATGAGTTTTTTTGCCAATTATGTCAGCGGGACACTGGAGCTGGCGTTATTAATGGAAAAAAAATAAAATTAGAGTAATTCTCGATTCATCCAATGGCTTAGTACATACAGTCCCCACACATGCTGTTTAAATTTCCCTCGACGGGCCAAATCTAAATACTCTTCGATCACTTCAGGATAAAATAATCCTGTCTTGTCATTCACTTCCCGTATCAAATCAATCCGTCCTGAAGCAATCAGCCACTCCATATAAGGGTTCGCAAACCCTTTTTTCTTCCGATCAATTATTTCGTCACTGAGATAGTTTCGGGCAATCTGTTTGAGAAGTGTTTTTGTCCCCCCATTCCCGATACGGAGAGCCGAATCGACCGATAGCACCGTTTCCGCCAAATGATGATCCAAAAACGGCGTACGCGCTTCAATCGTGTGTGCCATAGAGACACGATCAAGCTTCGTCAAAAAATGTTCTCCGACAAAAAGCTTCAAATCGATCATGCTGTACCAAGCACTTGGATTGCTGTGTCCGCTTTGTTCAAATATTTGCCGATACGGTTGAAGAAATCGTAACGATTCATTATCTCGGATATTGCGTCGAAACAACTTATTTTGCTGTAAATCGGTAAATTTATCTCCCGAAGTACGAAACAGCAGTGTCTCGTCAAAAATCCGTTTATACCATTCCCACTCCCGATTCATAGAAAAATGGGCGTGAAAATATTTTTTCAGCCAATTTTTGTGGTGCAACGAAGCCGCTTTTTCAATATCGAGATATTCGAAATACTGCCGATACCCCAAAAACAGTTCATCAGACCCCTCTCCGCTTAAAACAACTTTGTATCCTTCAGAACCGATTTTTTTCATCAGCATATAAAGGGGCAACGCTGCAGGATCATTCAAGGGTTCATCCATATGGATTAAAAGTTCGTCTAAATTTTCGTGAAAATCATCCCGTGAAATAATGACTTCGGTATGCTCTAATCCTAAATATCGTGCCGTGACTGCCGCATTGGCACGCTCATCGTAAGCATCGTATTCATCATAGCCCAATGTAAATACCGGAAGCTTTTTTCCCTGACTTGCCGCTATAGAGCAAATCATCGCACTGTCTAATCCTCCGGAGAGCAAAGCCGCTATCGGGACTTCGGTATCCAATCGAGTTCCTATAGAACGATGGAGCTCCTCTTCGATCCGCTGCAATGCTTCGGCTTTATCCATTATTGATGAAGCCTGTACAGAGAGCAGATTGTAATAACGGTGTTTGGTTATTCTTCCTTGCTCAAAATAAAGCCATTCGCCGCTCTCTAATTTCTCAATCCCCTGATAAAAGGTATGAGGGGGAGCCGGTGCCAAAAATGAGAGATACGAGTGGAGTGCCTCATTATTCATCTGTACTGAGGATAAAAACGGTTTGATCGCTTTAATCTCAGAACCAAAGATAAACGCATCATTGCTTTGATGATAAAAAAGCGGTTTTTTTCCAAAACGATCCCGAACCAGATAGCATTTATCCCCGTCTATCAGTGCAAATGCAAACATCCCTTCAAAACGATTCACACACTCGATACCCCATTTCGCATAGGCAGCTAATACAACCTCCGTATCGCTCGACGTTTCCCATATTGAGCTATCTAACTGTTCCCGAAGTTGCTTATGATTATAGATCTCCCCGTTAAAACTGATGCGCAGTCTGCCTCTACTCATCGGCTGATGAGAACGGGAGTGGGTGTCCGTAATAGAGAGTCGCTGATGAGCTAAAAAAAGTTTCTCGTCTTCTACAATTCCGCAATAATCCCTACCGCGATGCTGCAGTGTTTTTAAAGCCTCACGTGCTTTGGAGGGGGAATATTCACCGATAATTCCAAATACACCGCACACATGAAACCTTTTTTCACAATTATACGCTTTTCTAACCTAACTAAATAAACGAAAATTTTTTACTCAGTTTAAATATCCTATAATTTACTTTTAGTATGACCACAAATTTACTAGTCAAGGAAGATAACTCCATTATGTATCTATTTACTTCAGAAGTCGTTAGTCCAGGGCACCCGGATAAATGTGCCGATATTATTGCCGACAGCATTGTTGATCGTCTCATTATCAGTGATCCGAAAAGCCGTGTTGCCAGCGAAGTATTCGTAGCCGGCAAACATGTTATTATCGGCGGCGAAGTTACCTCTGCCGCTGGGCTCAGTACCAAAGAGTATAAACATATTGCTCTGGAAGCGCTCAAAAAAATCGGCTACAACGGTCATCCTCATTTTACAAGGGAAGAGTGTCTCCATCCTGATGATGTAGAGGTACAAGTGCTCCTTAATCGACAATCTCCCGATATTAACCAAGGGGTTGACCAAGAAGACGGTGAAACCGGTGCAGGGGATCAGGGAATCATGTTCGGGTATGCCGACTGTGAAACGGCGAATTATATGCCAAGTGCCATTACCTATGCCCGAATGCTGATGGAAAAAGTCTATCACTACGCCCTCGCCCACCCTCATAAACTGGGTGTCGATATTAAAACCCAAGTCACTATGGACTACGGCGTCAAAGACAACTTTGAAAACTGCAACCCGCAATCGATCCATACCATTGTTGTCTCTGCCCCGTGCGTCAGCACAATGAACATCGAACAGGTACGTGAACTCATCATGGAGTTGATCCTTGATACGGGGCTACCGACGAATCTGTTTGATCCGAAAGAGTGTATCATCCATATCAATCCGACTGGGAAATACGTCTCTCACTCCAGTCTGCACGACAGCGGATTGACAGGACGTAAACTGATCGTAGATAGCTTCGGCGGCTATGCCCCTATCGGCGGCGGTGCACAAAGCTCTAAAGACTACACCAAAGTGGACCGTTCAGGTCTTTATGCCGGACGTTGGATCGCCAAACATATCGTAGCATCAGGTCTGGCTAAAAAAGCAATCGTACAAATCAGCTATGCCATCGGTGTTGCCAAACCCACCTCGGTTGCCGTAGATACAAGCGGAACTTGCATAGATGGAATTAATGATGATATTCTCTCATCCTTCGTCCACGATCATTTTTCACTCACTCCGAACTGGATCACCCGTAAATTTGATCTCGATCACCCGAGCGAAGAGACATTCCTTTACGCCGATGTCGCTAGCCGTGGTCAAGTAGGCCAAAGTGATTACCCATGGGAAAAATTAGATGAACTTGAAAAATTTGAGGGTCTAAAGGCTTGAATGTATTATCTTTAATCGGTCGAGACAAAGAACTTTTTTCAGACGATATAAGCACACATGAACAAGAGCTCTCAAACATTGTCTCAACATCTACCTTTTTGGTGATCGGAGGAGCCGGTTCAATCGGTCAGTCCGTTACTAAAGAAATTTTCAAACGTAATCCGAAAAAGCTTCATGTCGTCGACATCAGCGAAAACAATATGGTCGAGTTGGTACGAGATATTCGTAGCTCATTCGGCTATATTGACGGTGATTTTCAAACCTTTGCTCTGGATATCGGTTCGATCGAATATGATGCATTTATCGAGGCGGACGGGCAATACAATTACGTACTGAACCTTTCAGCCTTAAAACATGTCCGCAGTGAAAAAGATCCTTTCACCCTCATGCGAATGATTGATGTCAATATTTTCAACACCGACAAAACACTTCAACAATCGATCCAAAAAGGGACAAAAAAATATTTTTGCGTCTCTACCGATAAAGCGGCTAATCCGGTCAATATGATGGGAGCCAGTAAACGGATTATGGAGATGTTTTTAATGCGAAGAAGCAAAAAGATTGTTATCTCTACCGCACGCTTTGCCAATGTCGCATTTAGTGACGGCTCACTGCTCCACGGATTCAATCAACGGATTCAAAAACGCCAGCCCATTGTTGCTCCAAATGATATCAAGCGCTATTTCGTCACCCCGCAGGAATCTGGCGAACTGTGTCTGATGTCATGCATTTTCGGCGAAAATCGAGACATCTTTTTCCCCAAACTGAGTGAAGCGCTTCACCTGATCACGTTTGCCGACATTGCCGTGAAATATCTTGAAAATCTGGGGTTCAAACCATATTTATGTGAAAGTGAAGACGAAGCAAGGGCTTTAACCGCGACTTTGCCCGATCAGGGAGAATGGCCATGCCTTTTTACCGCCAGCGATACGACGGGAGAAAAAGATTTCGAGGAGTTTTTTATGGAGAATGAGACACTTGATATGGAACAGTTTAATAACCTCGGTATCATCAAAAATGACCCCCTCTACGATGAGTCCAAGCTGAACCGTTTTGCCGAAGCAATCAATCAGATGAAAGCCGATAAACGATGGACAAAAGATCAAATCGTCGAGCTATTTTTTGAGATGATCCCCGATTTTGGTCACAAAGAAACAGGCAAATATCTTGATGGAAAAATGTAAAAGGAGATATTATGACTACGGTGGTAATAGGCACTAAAAAAATCGGAAAAGGGCATCCGGCATTAATCATTGCCGAAGTAGGTGTTAATCATAACGGAAGCATAGAAAGAGGGCTAGAACTCATTGAGTCAGCCGCTCGTTCAGGTGCGGATGTTGTCAAATTTCAAACCTATAAAGCCAACCAATTAGTAACAAGAAAAGCTCCAAGATACTGGGATGAGAAACTTAACGATGATAACGGCGGAACACAATTCGATACCTTTTCAAAACTTGACGGAATGGGGTTGGATGGCTATAAAGCATTTAAAAAGAAGTGCCAGGAAGTAAATGTTATTTTTACATCTACCCCTTTTAATTTACCCGATGTTGATGTATTGGAAGAGATCGGTGTTGATGTCTATAAAATATCATCATCCGATATTACCTATCTGCAGCTTATTAAATATACAGCATCAAAACATAAACCTATCATACTTTCAACTGGTTGCGCTTCAATAGGAGAGATAGAAAAAGCAGTGGAGACGATAAGAGCACAAGGGAATGACAATATCATATTGCAGCACTGTATCTTGCAATATCCTTGTGATGATGAAAATGCGAATCTGGTTAAAATGCAAAAACTGCAAGAGGTATTTCCAGATATTCCGGTAGGATACTCTGATCATACAATCGGTATTACAATTCCCGCTATGTCAGTCGCGATGGGAGCGGTAAGCGTAGAAAAACATTTCACTATTGACAACAAACTCCCTGACAGCCCGGATCATAAACTATCTGCAAATCCAAATGAACTTGCCGAAATGACCAAGATGATACGGACTATAGAAAAAGCCAAAGGATACTTTTGCAACGGACACTATCCCGCGGAAGCAGCAGCTTATTTAAATGCAAGAAAATCTTTGGTTTCAGCATGTTTTATCAAACAAGGAACCGTAATTTCAGAAGAAATGCTAACAGCAAAAAGACCCGGAATTGGAATTTATCCTGAATTTTTAGATTTTCTTGTGGGTTCTACCGCAAAAATTGATATTCCGGAAGACACGACTATCACAAAAGAAATGATATAGATGAAGATTTTGGTCAGACTTGATATATCAAAAGAAATTGGCACAGGTCATTTTCGAAGGATTACAAATCTGTCAAAATACATGTGTAATGATACTTTCTACTTTTTTGTTGTAACCGATGATGAAAAAAATTTGCTTTTTGACATCTATAATGTATTTTTTACAAGTCGTGATAAAGAGCTTAACGATATCAAAGCATTTATAGATCTAAATGAAGTAGATATCATTCTTATAGATTTATTGCATTATGAAGACTTATATATAGAAAGCTTCAAAAAAACTACCGGCAAAAAAATAGTAACTTTTCATGAGTATCCGGATTATTCAGATCATTCAGATTTAAAAATAAACTATAATTTCTTTAATGAGTTCGAAGAATCACAAAACATTAATTTTTTGGCAGGTCCAAAATATATTATATTTGATGATGACATTGAAAACTTCCAAAATCAAAAAAAAGAAAATTTCATTTTTGTCAGTTTTGGCGGGTCTGACCCATTCGGGTTAATAGATAGTTTTGTTACTCAGGTTGCATTGAAACTGCCAACTATTCATTTTAAGATCCATGTAGGGAACTTCAATAAGCAGAATCAAGACCATTTTAATAATATAAATAACATTGAGTTTCTTTACAAGCCATCTAATATATTTCAGTATATGGCATCCACTAAATTAGCGGTTACTGCTGCAGGAAACATGATGTATGAACTCATATTTTTAAATACCTCAACTTTTGTCATAGCTCAGAATCAACACCAAGATGAATTTGCGTCCAATGCCGACAAATATAACTGTATAAAATATTTTGGAAAAATTGATTCTATCGATTTTAACAAGTTAAAAGAAACCATTGAAGAAGAATATAGAAATCAAAAAGTGAAAGAATGCAAATTTAATCTTGACAATATGGGTAAACACAGAATTGCGCAAGCGCTTCAAAGGCTAATCTCTTGAAAAAAATATTGCTAACCGGTGCCAACGGATTTATTGGAAAAAATATTCTAGAGAAAATTTCCGATACTTATGAAATTGTTAAAATAACAAGAGATGGTCCGTATAATATTTTAGATCTAAACTCTCTGATGCAAATTAATGATATTGATATTGTTTTACATACGGCAGCAAAAACTTTTATTCCGGATTCTTTTAGTGATCCCTACAGTTTTTATGAGTTCAATATTCAAAGCACATTGAATATCGCTGAATACTGCAGAGTTAAAAAAGTTCCAAAATTGATCTATTTCAACAGTTACACCTATGGTCATCCTGAATATTTGCCTATAGACGAAAGTCATAGAGTTGCTTTTCATTCTCCCTACAATAAAAGCAAATATTTGGCGGAAGAGTTATTGCTGAACTATTTAGAAAATATAACCCGTGTAACCTCTTTGAGACTTTTCAATTTATACGGAAAATATCAAGGTGATACTTTCTTAATTCCTCAGATCATAAAAGATATAAACAAAAAAAAGTGCATTCATGTAAAAGATTTAATTCCCAAAAGAGACTACCTGTATATAAAAGATCTTTTACTCCTAATTGAAATAATAATAAGCAGTGATACTACCAATGGTATTTATAATATTGGCAGTGGAAAAAGCTACAGTGTACAAGAGATTATTGATGAAATCAAAAGCACTACAAATACGGATGTCCAAATTGACTCTGAAAACTACCGCAGAGAAGGCGAAATATTAGATTGTGTAGCCGATATCAAGAAAATAAAAATAGATACCGGATGGTTTCCAAAATATGATTTAAAATCAGGCTTATTGGATTATATTGAAGAAGGAGTTAAACGAGTATGATTGCATTAATACCCGCAAGATGTGGCTCAAAAGAGTTACCCGGGAAAAATATAAAGAATTTATGCGATAAACCAATGATCGCCTATTCAATAGAAGAAGCAAAAAAATCCAAATATATTGAAGAAGTTCATGTTTCAACCGATTGTATCGAAATACAGGAAATCGCACTCAAATATGGTGCAATATCTCATTTTCTCAGACCAGATTTCTTAGCAACGGACGAGGCCAAAGCAATAGATACTTATTTATATACTATTGATAGATTAAATACAGAATATGGCTATAAAATTGACGAAATAATGATTCTTCAGCCTACATCCCCATTAAGATCAGTCAAAGACATAGATTTGGCAGTTGAGTTATTTAAAAATAAAAAAGCCGACTCCGTAGTAAGTTATACAAAAGAAGATCATCCAGTTCAATGGCATAAATACCTAACAGAAGATAAAAAATTTGAAAATATTTTTGAAGACAAACTATTAAATAGACAAGAGTTTAGACCAAGCTATTATCCAAACGGTGCAATTTATATATTTAAATATGATTTATTAAAAAGCGGAAAATACTATGGAGAAGAAACATTTGCTTATATAATGCCTAAAAGCAGATCTATCGATATCGATACATTGGATGATTTTAAATATGCAGAATTTTTAATGAAAGATAGACAAAATGGATAAGTTTGTTTTTACTATTGAAGAAGGAATGTCTTTAGAAAAAGCTATTGAGTTTCTTGACAAAAATCATAATGGTATGCTTCCAGTTATCCAAAAAGATGGAACTCTATACGGTCTGATTACAGACGGTGATATAAGAAAAGCCATCATAAATAATGAATTAAGTTTAGAAAAAATTATTAATAAAAATCCTTATAAACTCAATATTTCTTCAACAAACGCACAACGAATCCAATTTTTAAGACAAATCAAGCGACGACATCTCCCCCTGGTTGATGATAATAATGTATTCATCTCTGTATTTACATTGGATGAGCTTTATTTCAATCTCAAACCGAATTGGGTTGTGATTATGGCTGGTGGGCTGGGAACAAGATTAGGAGAACTGACAAAAGAGACACCAAAACCGATGCTCAAAATACGAAACAAACCAATCATTGAACATATTATAGATATGTTTGTATCCTACGGTTTTACAAAATTTATGCTAAGTGTCAATTATAAAGCCGACGTTATCAAAAATTATTTTAAAGACGGTCGTGATTTCGGCGTAGAAATCCAATATATAGAAGAAAATAAAAGATTGGGAACTGCCGGAGCTTTAAGTCTAATTGAGAACAAGATGGAAGAACCCTTTTTTGTAATTAACGGAGACATTATGACTTCCCTGAATTTTGAACAGCTTTTAGAATTTCATAATTCCATTAAGTCCGATGCAACAATGTGTGTCAGAAGCTATGATTATCAAATTCCTTACGGAGTCATTACGACCGACTCAAAGAAAAATATTCTTGCAATCAATGAAAAACCAATTTATGAGTTTTTAGTGAATGCAGGAGTTTATGTCGTAAATCCAATTATTCTAGATTATATTCCAAAAGATGACTATTTTGATATGCCTAGTCTATTTGATATTTTAAAAAAAGATCAAAAAAATATTAAAGCTTATGAAATTAATGACTATTGGATTGATATCGGTCATCCTGAAGATTTTGAAAAAGTGCAAAAGGACTCAAATGTACGATATTAATACTTTTGCTGATAAAAATCTTTTATTAGTCTGTGCCGAAACATTTTCATGGCCGATGCATTATGTCGCTCAAGAGTTGAGAGGCGTTTGTAATGATATCGGGGCGATCTTTATACAACCGGGGGAAAGCTATTTTAATGCCCCGGAATATATGCTGTTTAAATCACTTAATAGTGATATCACAGTGCACGAAATGAGTTCGGTCGCAAAAGAGTACATCGACAAATTCAAAAATACCGATAAACATATTGACAGGGACTATATTAACAAAATAGAGCGTCTATACACATCACATTCGGGTCTGAATGAACAACTATTGACAGAAATGACCTTAATGCCCTATTACCATGACAGAGATTTTTACGAGTATATAGATTACAATAAAATTTTGCTCTACGTTCAAATATACTATCAATACATAGAAAACTTGTTTGAAAATAGTAAACCGGATATTATTATAGATTGTGACGTTGATTTTTTTGGAAGATCCGTTCTTTTAGAAGTTGCATCACATCATAATGTACCGTATATCTCTATTGATCACGCAAGGATTGACGGATATATTTTACCTACAACCTCATTGGTAAAGAGTGCAAATCACACATTAACTGCCTGTTTCAATGATTACTTGAGTGACCGTTTCCTGGAAAAAGATCAAAAAGTAAATGATATGTTTAATAAAACTAAAAAAGAGATCGGTAAAGTACCGGAAATATTTAAAAAAGCGCATTCCGAACTTCAATTTAACAGTATAAGACTCTTAAAACAGTTAATACGGGGAAATATCGCATATGTTAAACATTTTTCA
>NZ_JAHFAQ010000136.1 GCF_023250475.1 Sulfuricurvum sp.
AATCGTCTATGTGATCGGATGGTCATCGCTTTGTATTTTACTGTTTGTTTTTCAGCTTAAACAGGTGTACGTTGAAAAAGGGTATATCGATATCGTTTTGGTCGCGATTGCTGTTGAAGCGGTATTATTTACGATCTCTATCGCGTACAAATACAATCTTTTCAAAAATCAGGCGCTTGATCATCAAAATATGCTGTTTCAGCAATCAAAGATGGCGAAAAGCGGAGAGATGATCGCTAATATTACCCACCAATTCCGCCAGCCGCTGAACAATCTTTCCTATATTTTAATAAATCTGAAAAATCGTTATGAAAATCGAACGTTAGAAGATGCCTATGTGGATAAAAAAATCGGGGCGGCACAGGATCAACTACAGTTTCTCTCCAAAACCATTGATGATTTCAAAGAGTTTTATACCCCCGCAAAACACAAAGAGCCTTTTTTGCTGAAAGAGGCGATCAACAATAGTTTAACGGTGATAATGTCCGATTTGAATACCAAAGGCATCCATGTGGACGTAGTCTTTAAATGTCGTGACGATAGTCAAATTTACGGGAAAAAGAGTGAACTCTCTCAGGTTATTTTTGCGTTAATATCCAATGCATCCGACGCTTTGGGCGGAATATCGGATCCGATGATAGCGATTAGTGTCGATTGCGTTGAGTCTAACGTCCGGCTGGCAATACAGGATAACGGCAGCGGTATATCTCAAGAGCACACACATACAATTTTTGAACCTTACTTTTCGACCAAATCTGAGGGGAGCGGAATAGGTCTTTATTTAGCTAAAACAATCATAGAGAAAAGCTTTGAAGGAACAATAGAGGTGGAAAGCAGGGGGAGAGAGGGCTCAACCTTTACCCTCTCTATCCGCGAATATCACTGAGTTTTGGGATACATGAATGAGATCTCTTTTGTTACGGAGATATTCGGGTCTTCTTTTGTGTAGATAACCAGTTTGACTTTCAAAGCTGTGTCTCTTCGGTTCGACTGTGATAGATTTTGATTCGTCGAGATCACTAAGATCCGTTTACGCATTCCATCCGATTTGAGGCTCAGCGGTGTAAAGCTGTCGATACGGAAGTTTTTATCTTCAATTCTGACATCGTAGGTATAGGTACGTTTTTGGGTATTGTGAATATTGACGATGTAGTTATTGCTCACGATACCGTTTTGCTCTTTGTAGAGTTCGCTTGATTTATTGATGTTGACCAATATCCGTTCTTGCTCCGATGCCAATGCCGCCGCAAAAATCAATGAACCTGCCATAGCCGCAAAATACATGATGTTGCGCTTTGAAAAAACACTACTGCGCAGTTGATGTAAAACAGACGCTGGACTTCCCCACTCGATCAGCGATTTTTTACCCAATTTCCCCATTACGGCGGTACATGCATCGGCACACTCCAGACAGTTGATGCACTCGAGTTGTAACCCTTTTCGGATATCGATATGGGTCGGGCACACTTTGACACACGCTTCGCAGGTGGTACACTCTTCATGGGCTGAAAATTGTTTCAAATCAAAAACCGATTTTTCACCGTTTTGATAGATCAATCCGCCGCGATTGGTATTGTAGACGACATGTTTGGTGGCATCGTCATAGAGAACGGTTTGTATTCGAGAGTAAGGGCAGAGATAAGTACAAAAACTCTCTTGCATCCAGACAATATCATAGATGAGAAAAGCGGCTGTAGTAGTGATGAAGATAATGATAAAGAGGTGATCTTCGGGGTGTTGCATGTAGGTGAAGAAATCTTCGGGAGGGACAAAATACCAGATAAAATTGGTTGATGCGATTAGGGAAATGAGAACCCAAAGGAAAAACCCGAAAACGATTTTTAGTTTATTGTCAATACTTGAGGTATTCATCCTTTTTTGTTTGTTGGTACTATTTCTCAGATCGAGCAGGGTTCCTTGAATCAAATCCCGATAGATTACTCTAAAAATTGTTTGGGGACAACTCCATCCGCACCAAGCTCTCCCCAGAGAAGAGGTTAAGGCAAAAATCCCGATAAACAGAAATATGAGTAAAAACGGCATGATGTAAAATTCGTTGACATCGTAGGCTAATCCCATAAAATGAAATTGAAGCTTTTCGAATGAGAGAAGCAAAAGATGGTTTTCGTTGACCGTAATAAATGGAACGATAAACGTAAAGGCGGTGACAAAGGCATAGAACCAATATCGTTTAGTCACATAAGACATAGAGACTCCTTGAAGTATAGAATAGAGAACTGTAAAAAAATAAAGTGTCTTTTTGGTGGCATGCCAGAGTGGAACTCCTTTTGCTTTAGTTAGGGTAAGAATCACTAACGGGGGTTGCCGTGAAAGTTGTTTTGCGCAATAACGCTATCTTTGTTCAAGGGAGTACTAATACTCTCGAAGAGTCGTGGATGGAAGAGTTTTTCGATCATCATATTCATAACACGCTGTTTTTGGATAACGGGGTATTGGTTCTCAATAACGAAAATTCCTCGAACCAAAAAGAGGAGTTTTTAGAAACACTCAGTGAGCGTTTTACGAAAGCCAATGAACTTACAGGGTCGTTTTACAGCAGGTCGTTGAAGCGGTGCAAAACGGCAGCCGTTCGGATCGAAGTACCGTACCGTGAGAGTGAAAAAGTGGAGATCGAGCTTTATGCCTACAACTCCGGCTGTGTACAATTTACCCTCTTGACTCCGAATCGTTGGGTGATGCGCTATCTCAAACAGCAGCTTTCCAATCTCGTAACCAGCTCCAGCGAAGAGGATATTTTTATCGATGTGAGTACCGCTGCGGCAAAATCGCGTCTTGAAAAAACTCTCAACCGCCGTGAAGTTCTCCATTTTACGATTAATTATCAATACGATGATGAATTTATGAGTCGGCTTTACGGAAATTATAAAGGGTGGGGATTCGGAAATGATGCGATCGACAAGATGATCCGCTATCATGCGATATTTGAAATTCCGATGGGTTCATCTCCCGAAGATCTGAAAAAACGGTATCGCGCTTTGGCAAAACGGTATCATCCTGACCGTGTTCAGAGTAAAAACCCTAAAATCATCAATAAATATACGGAGAAATTTCAGCTTCTCCAAGAGGCGTACGGCGCTTTACGGGCGGTCAGTTAAAACGCTTAAATCTTCTGCGCTAAAGCGGTAGAGACGTTTGTCTCTCATTTCGCTCAGTTCGTTTGAAAACCCCCGCTTGGTAAAGAGAAAAATTTTCTCAGGGTGAAGGGCGAGTTTGACACATTTTTCTTCGAGTTTGTGAAACTCTTTTTTGTTCACTTTGTGGTTTGTCCATTTGCACTCTCCGACCCATGTCTCCCCCTCCATCGTCTCGCTCAATAGATCGATCTCCACTTCACGGTTCCAGTAGCTTCCCGAGTCAAGAAGCTCGCTTTGGAATGCAGGCGCTAAAATATCTCGAATATAGAGGTCGCACAGCTCTTCAAAAGTAAAGCCGACAAATGCATTGAACTGCTCACGAAAATGGTTTAGAAAAGGGAGATAGTTTTCTTCTCGGATGGTTTTGCTAAAAGGCTCAACAAAGGCAAACCAGAATCGCAAAAACGGGGTGTTAAATCGGAATTTATGAGAAATTCGGTGATGCTCAATCTCTTTTTTGAAGCGCTGTTTCGGGTGGGCACGTTCCAGCGGCATTTCACGTGAACGCTCCAATGTAAGATAGCCGCTGGTGCGTAAAAACTCAAAAGCGTCATTCCCCCGTTCTTTGCCGATTCGAGCACGGCGGTATGCCGATCCCTGCCGTCTATCGCCGACGGCTACGGCGTGAAGAAGGTTTAGATACAGAGGGTCGTCTTGAAGCGGTGAGAGGAAACGTGTCCGGTGGGATTCGAAAGGTTTGAGTATGTGATCGGTGATAAGCGATTCCATCGGTGCATCGGTATCGATCGGCGCATCGTATCCTCCGAAGATGGCAAACAGTTCAATGCACTGCTCCATATCACGGGGAAGGTTGAGGTGAAAAAAGTCGCGTATCAATTTTCTGTCCATTGGGTAAATTATAGCTTATAATACGGTACTTATATTATCAAAAAGAGAATTTATGGAGTATCGCTACATCGGGCGCAGCGGGTTGCGCGTATCACCGATTTGTATGGGGACAATGACGTTTGGAAGTCAGTGTGATGAAAAAACGGCATATAAGATTATGGATAAAGCGTATGAGGCCGGGATTAATTTTTTCGATACGGCCGAACTTTATCCCGTCCCTCCCGAAGCTGAACTTGCCGGAGTGACCGAAGAGATGGTGGGTCGATGGCTGAAGAACAAACCGCGCTATAGCATCATCCTCGCTTCCAAAATAGCGGGTGCGGCATCGGGCTGGTTTGTCCCTCCGATCCGTCACGGGTATACGGCGATTGACCGGTTTCATATCGAGCGGGCGATCGAGGGGTCTCTTAAACGTTTGGGTACTGATTATATCGATCTGTATCAGATGCACTGGCCCGATACGATTGTCCCCATCGAAGAGTCGATGAGAGCGTTTGATGCATTGGTGCAAAGCGGAAAAGTCCGTTACATCGGAACTTCCAATGACACTGCGCGGGGGACGATGAAATCGCTCATGGTCTCCAAATATGAAAAACTGGCCCGTTTTGAGTCGATCCAAAACAATTTTTCACTGCTGAATCGACGGGACTTGAGCGAGATCGGCGCATTGTGCCGTGAAGAGAAAATTTCACTGCTGCCGTATTCACCGCTGGCCGGCGGGGTGCTCAGCGGAAAGTACAATCAGGATATCAACACTCAGGGGCGATTCAGCGATTACGTTAAATCGGCCAACAAACGTCAGCGTCTGATGGCTTCACGGTTTTTAAATGACAAAACGCTTGCTTCGACACAGGAGTATTTGCGTATTGCACACGAAGCGGGATTAAATCCCGTCACGATGTCTATCGCGTGGAGCAAGCAGTTTGATTTTGTCGCCTCCACGATTATCGGAGCAACATCGCCTGAACAGCTGGATGCAAGTTTGGCGGCGATGGATGTTACGCTCAGCAGCGAAATTCTCCAAAAATTGGATGAGGTACATGCAAAAATTCTTTATCCTATGGGGTAGTCTGCTCGCCCTCATGATCGGAGGGTGCGCTCAAAAACACTACGAAATCAGCAAACCGAAGCTCATCGTCCTGAAAATGCCCAAACTGAAATTTGCCGATACGGGGTATATCCGCTCCAGCGGCGAGCGTGTCGAAGCGGAGCTTTTTACCGCCGGAGTTGCGGTGGAGAAGATTTCGATTGATGAGAAAGTATGTGTCAATGCGGGATGTATGAGCGAAGAGGCATTTGTCCGCGACTATCTCTCTCCGGACTACCCCAAAGATATTCTCAGACGAATTTTACTGGGGGAGCCGATTTATAACGGAGCAAATATGAGCGAGCAGTGCGGCGGAGCACGGACGCAATATATCCGAACCGACAAAACCGATATCGTTTATCGGCTAAAAGCCGATGAGACCTACTTTAAAGATCGTTTCAACAGCCTCATTATTAAAATTACCGATCTTGATAACAATCAATCCGCTCCGTGAGTAGCTGAGTTACAATCGCACTTAAAAAGGGGATATATGAACGTCTCTCCCGACTTTTCTCTCCCTCTTCGCCGGATCGCCCCCTATTTTGTGACGGCGGTCGTTTTTTATACAGTTTCCATGAGCTTTTTATATTTTTTGCAACCCGACATCGGATGGCGTGATTTTAGAGTGATCGGCTGGGTGCATACCTATATGATCGGATTTGTAATGATGAGCATTATCGGTGCGATGGGTCAGCTCTCG
>NZ_JAHFAQ010000029.1 GCF_023250475.1 Sulfuricurvum sp.
CCGGAGAGGCGGGTGTTGCCTCCACTGGAAAGATTGACCATCGTCGCCCCCATCATCCCTGATCCGGGCATACCTCCGATCAATGCCGAAACGATATTACCCGAGCCTTGGGCGATCAGTTCTTTATTGGAATCGTGAAAGGTATGGGTCATTGAATCCAAAATGACGCATGTTTTTAACGTATCAATAGAGAGGAGCGCCGCCAACGTCAGTGCCGGAAAAAACAGTAATGCCATATCGTCCCATCGAAAATGGAGGAGCGCTTCAAAATGACCGACAAACATTTGGAGGAAATTGGTTCCTCCGCTTCCCCCCAACTCACCGATGATAAAAGAGTTATTGGGTTGATACAAACTCGGGTCAATCAGCCCGAGAGCAAAATAGCTCCCTACTCCTACGAGCAACGCGGTAATGACCGCCGGAATGACACGAAATATTTTATCGGCATACAGCATGGTTACAATGGTGACCAAACCGACAACGATACTCTGCCATTGCCATGCGCTCGTAATTTGAAAGGCATCCCAAAAATGGGTCCCTTGCGGTAGACCTAAAAATATCGGCGATTGTGCCGCGATGATATAGAGTCCTACGCCGCTGAGATAGCCGCTGACAACCGGAAACGGCATATATTTGATAAGTCGACCCAGCCCGATTACACCAAAAAGGATCTGAAATAATCCTGCCAGCAAAGCCACGATAATCAGCATCACAAACAACAGATCAGGCCCGATATCCTGCGCAATATATTGCAAAGCAAAAGCCGATAAGACAGCCGCTGCAGGAGCACTCGGGGCAGAGATCAAACGCTCGGCTCCACCAAGGAGTGATGCAACGATTCCGACTGCCGCCACCCCTAAGATCCCGGCTAATGCCCCGTACGCTCCGTAATGTCCGCCGATGGTCGCATAGATTGTTACCCCAAATGCGATGGCCGAGGGTAACGCTACCAGCATTGCAGCTGTTCCGCCCCAAAAGTCACCTGAGAGATTGGCCGTTTTAAACATCAAATAAAATCCTGTCTGCACATCAAATCGTTAACATAATTTATTGTACCTAAAAAAACAGCGGGTTTCGCTCCTCTACATTCCCCTAAAGGGGTTCATGCTACAATTGCATCATGAATGAAACCTCTTCCTCCGATACCCGACGCGGCATTCTGTATATGCTCGCCGCATCGTTTTTATTTGCCCTTACGATGGTCTTTGCGAAGCTTCTATCCGCCTCTATGGGATCGGTCGAAGTGACGTTTTGGCGTAATGGCATCGGTTTAATCGTGATCGGGATGTTTATTGTACGAAAACCGATCCAAAATATCGGAGGAAAGCCCTTTACCCTTGTTTTTCGCGGAGTCATCGGAACGATTGCACTGCTCACATTTTTTTATACGATCGGTGCCACTACCCTCTCCCATGCGATCGTTTATGCCAAAACCGAACCAATTTTTACCGCACTGCTTGCTTTTTTTCTCCTGGGAGAAAAACTTAAATCTTACGCAATCATCGCAGTCATTGTAGGATTTACCGGAGTAGCACTCCTTAGCGGTATGACATTCGGGTATCTGCATATCATGGGGATCCTGACCGGATTGCTCTCGGCATTGGCGTATACCAGTGTTCGGAGTCTTAAAGCCTATTACGACGAGCGCAGTGTCGTCCTCTCGTTTATGATCTCCGGTATTCTCATTCCCCTCATATTGATGATTACGGCGGAATACACAACCTCTGAACTTTTTGCTTTTGCCCTCAGCCCTTTTGTTCTCCCCTCTGGAAGTGACTGGCTGTGGATAGCTCTTATGGGAGTTGCCGCAGCATACGGACAGATTTACATGACCCGTGCTTATTTTTATGCTAAGGCGGGAATTGTCAGTACGGTGAGTTACTCGGTCGTCCTCTTCGCAACGCTGTTTGGGGTAATGCTGGGAGATATTCCTCCGACACCTACGGTTATCGCAGGGGGAGCTATGATCGTACTAAGCGGTATCTTGCTCTCTCGGCAGAAATAGCTTCTTACAATTTAATGTGTTTTGTTAAATCATCCCCCAGCTGGTCCAGCGGCAATTTTTTCTCTTCTTTTACCGAGTTCGTGTCGGATTTTAGTGCACTGCTGTTTTTTTCTTTACTCTCAGGTACGGACTGTATCGATTCCGTCGAAGCATTCATTTCAGTAGATCCGTTGGCATCGCCGTTTTTGTATCGGGCAATATAATCGTCTAAAAAAAAGGCTTTGACTATCAATAAAACCGTAGCAAAAATAAATAGATAGATAATCTTTCGCATTGTTCTATCCCTATTTGATTAATAATGAGCGTATTTTACCCTATATTGTTAACCATGTTTACCTATAGATTTTATGCGATGAGAAGCGGATGAAAGTTATGCAGTATATTGTGCGATCAGAAATGAACCGCGGACAGACGCTTTGAATAGTTTCATTTTTTCCTGCGTGATGATTGCCATAGCTTTTTCGCGCTCTAGTTTGATACGCTCGTATAGGGTTTCGGAGGGAGAATTTCGTCCTTCACGAATCAGATCATGAATGCTCTCATCAAACACTACACTTTCATAGGGGGAGAGTGCATCGTAGAGCTGCATAAACAAGGCACGCTGTTCCTCGTCCATTTTGCATGAGTTATCGGTAATCTTTAATGCAACCGTTACCGCACAGTCACGACCGAAGGTATCGAGATCGGCCGAAACTTTTGCAATCGCGGTCACATTACCCTACTTCTTGGAGATCTTCAGGCTCTTCTTGGACAAGCTTGCCGATACCGCGCTGTTCAATGGGTATATCTTCACGATAGCTTTTTGCTTTGTATGCCGGAGATCTGAGGCTCCCCTCTTTGTTCACACCGAGTTTATAGATCTCTTCGTTGCGGAAGTGTTCGTCAAACTCTGCGGTGAACGGCATATCCCAGGTGATACATCCGATACTCGGACAAATAGCCGCACATTGCGGATCATCGTACAGTCCGACACATTCAACACATTTCTCGGGCTGAACGTAGTATTGTTTTTTCCCCGTAGGGTTAGAGGAATCATCCACAATCGCATTAACGGGACACTGCTGTAAACACGCATCACAAGTGATGCAGGTATCGTTGATAATTACTGACATTAGTGTAGTTCCTTATCTTTGGATGTATGAACGATGCGCTGCAACCACGGCGGCGGATTGCTCAATAAAAGTTCTTGAAGCTTTGCAATCGTCTCATCGATACGATCGTTTTCTCCTGAGCGGACCGGATAGATTTTTGAAGCCAAAACCATTTTTGAAGCGGTAGGCCCTATTGCGGAACAATAGAGGATATCCGCCTCTTTGATCGAGCTGATTTTATAGGCAAGTTTTTCATGCTCATCGGCTATGGCATCTTCAGAACTGTCGAGTGTTTTCACATATTCGGCACTCTCCGCAGTGATCCGATAAAGTTCGAAACTCTTCGACCATCCGAAATGCTGGTTCACAAAAACACCGTCCGTAGAAGCAAATGCAATGAGCACGATCTATCCTTTTAAACCGCTACCGCTTCACGCGCTTCGCGAGCCGCGATGCTGATATCATCACGGAATGTTTGCGGAGCCACTTCAGGAGTTAATACACCCCGTTTTTTCGACTCGCCGATCACATAATCTGAACTGCTCGCATAGTGGTCGTTGTACTCGGCGGTATAAGGCATATCCCATACGATACACCCTTCCGTAGGACACTCTGCCGCACAGGCAGGGATTTCGGCATGACCCACACACTCGATACATTTTTCAGGTTTTACATACGTGTATTCCCAATCTTCACGCGGAGAATCGCCCTCACTTACAATTGCGCTTACAGGACACACCTCGATACAGGCGTCACAGTTAATACATAAATCGGTAATCATTACAGCCATAATTAGCTCCTTGGTTATTTTTATAAATTCATTTGTGCAATTTTTGTGCGAGAGGATTTATGACGAAAATGTTTTAGATTAGACATAAAGTAAACGATTTAACAAAGCGATCATAATATTTATCACTGATTAAAATATAAGCAAAAAAAAATCAATAATCTGTTTTTTTCTATCAAAAAACCACATTATTTTGTCTAATATATACTAAATTTTATAGTGGAGCAACTAAATGCAAAATATTAGTGTAAAGTCAAAATTATTACTATTGGTCAGTTTAGCCGTAGTAGGAATTTTAGTTGTTGCTGCAGTTTCATTTATGGTCATTAATTCAGTCAAAATCAAGGGAAGTGCCTACAACGACATCATTCAATCTAAAGACTTGCTAGCGGATATTCTACCTCCACCGGAATATATTATCGAGACTCGACTTGTGTCATCCGATATGCTTCGCGCAAATCAAGATGAATTTAAAGCACTGAAAGAAAAATTTATTCAATTGAAAAAAGATTATGACGATAGACAAACATACTGGAATGAGAACATGGTTAATCCAGCCATGAAAGAGTTAATCCTAGTAAAATCAAAAAAACCGGCAATAGCCTATTTTGATCTTGTATCCAATGAATTTATCCCTGCCCTTGAGCGTGGAGATCAAGCAAGCGCACAAGCATTATTTGATGGTAAATTAAAAACTTTATACAGTGAACATCGCAAAGCTATTGACGAGTTAGTAAAAGTATCAACAGAAAAAGCCGCTAATGATGAAAATGCTGCAACAAATCTTATATCTAAGGGCAATACGTATATGGTTGGTATTGTTCTTCTGGTAACCCTTGTTTTAATTGCACTGGCCATGTACATTGTTAAATTGCTGAGCGAATCGCTCACAACAATTCAATACGGTCTTGTCGCATTTTTCCGTTTTATAAACCGACAAAACCAAAAAGCCGAAAGGATTCAACTTCAGACTAAAGATGAATTTGGTCAAATGGCACACGTTATTAATGAAAATATTGTTTTTATTGAAAAAGAGATAGAAATGGACAATATATTAATAGAAGATGTAAAGCAAATCGCAGAAGAAGCCAAAAACGGAATCTTACATAAGCGTATTACACGCCATACGGATAATGTTTCCTTGGAAGAACTGAAAACAATATTTAATGAAATGCTCGAAGGAATGGCCTGTAATATTTGTGGAGACACTAAAAAAATCGAAAATGCGCTCAGCGAATTCCAAAAATTTAATTTTGCCTACCGAATAGAGAATCCTACCGGTAAAACATCACAAGGGCTTAATAGCTTGGCTGAAACGATAACAGCTATATTAAACAATTCCCAAGCAGAGTCTCAAACATTGTTAGAAAAAGCCAATATGCTCAAACAAGAGATGGAAAATCTCAGTAATTCATCCATACAGCAAGCTTCACATGTCGAAAAAACGGCATCTACCATGGAAGAAATAGCCGTTTCCATTAATGAAACTTCAGAACAAACCCATAGAGTTGGGGAACAGTCTAATGGGATTAAAGCGGTTATCAGTATTATCAGTGATATTGCTGATCAAACAAACCTTTTAGCCCTCAATGCTGCAATAGAAGCGGCGCGTGCAGGGGAACATGGACGGGGGTTTGCAGTCGTTGCTGATGAAGTGCGCAAGCTTGCTGAGCGAACCCAGAAAAGTTTAGCGGAAATTAATTCCAGCGTCAGTTTACTCACCCAAAGCATTATGGAGATAGGCTCATCTATCGGCGAGCAAGCCTCAGGGATCAATCAAGTCAGTATTGCTATTATTGATATCGATAAAGCAACACAAAATAATGCCCATATTGCCGAGAGCATTGATATAACGGCCAAAGAGTTTGAAAAAATGGCTCAAAGTATGCTCAATGAGGTTCGCAAAAATAAGTTTTAAATAGCCTGTAAACTATACTATACTGCTCACGAATGCGTTAACTTTGCAACACATTTTTCGTACGAGGTGGAATCCAAAAGCGGAGTCAGTTTAATATCGACCGCTTTGAGCAGCAGTGTCACATTGCACCCCTCACAAAGTTCCATACGCTCAAAAGCATCCGTCGTAATCAGAGAGTTCAATTTACCGCAGGGGGTATCGACGCTCACTTCACTCAGAACCGTACCCTTACGAAAATGTTGCAACTCTCCCGACAGATGGTTTTCAATGGAGACACTTCCCTCTTTCGTCCCGGTGCAGATCGCAATCGCCGCCTCTTGGATACGGCATTCGACCTCATCGCCGATTCGGAGCCATTTGGGTACTTCGGTTTTCAGCAATTTCAAATCGGTATCGTTCACCCGTACCGTTATACAACTGAAAAATTCATCACTTTTGATCTCTTCAACCCGTGCGACCATAGCATTCATAATGG
This sequence comes from Sulfuricurvum sp., assembly GCF_023250475.1. Classification (GTDB taxonomy): domain Bacteria; phylum Campylobacterota; class Campylobacteria; order Campylobacterales; family Sulfurimonadaceae; genus Sulfuricurvum. Next base: position 6,277 of record NZ_JAHFAQ010000029.1, read on the forward strand.
GCTCCTGTTACCAGAGATAGATTACGATCTTTTTATCGATGATATTTTCAAACTGCTCCAATATCATCCCTGCCGTCGAGGTAGGTCCGAGATGGCATCCTGAGCACGCGCCCAGATAACGGAGCCAAATTTCGGGAGTATCTCCGCTGATGTAATTGACCAGTTCTACCCCTCCCCCGTCACTCGCAAGTATCGGAGCGAGATTATCGATAATGACCGATTCAACCTTGGCTCGCTGCTGAGTCTCATCCATCATCCGAAATGCGACATTTATGTCGGAGGCATCACGTTGATTGCTGACATAAGTGAGGAGCGAATGGGCTTGAGCTTCCCCTGCATGGGCGGCACGGATCATCCATTTCATAGAGTTTAGGAGATCGTCATTGCGTAACAAAATTCCGAGTTTTAATTGCGCCGTAGCCATATTGGCATCTGCCGCCACCGTATAATGTCGAATCGAGAGTTCCTTATCTGCACTGACACCGATTCCGTTTTCATACATACCGCCCAGATAGAAGGATGCTACATCATGATTTTGCTCCGCTGCACGTTCAAACAGTGAAAAAGCTTTATGGATATCTTTCCCGACACCGAACCCTTTGACATACATCGTTCCGAGATTGACCATCGCATCCGTATCGGTATGACTCAACGATTCCCAAATCGCTTTGGCTGACGCATACTCTTTCGCATCGTATGCCGCAATGGCACTCTCCATCAATGTTTCAGCTTCCATCCTCTTCTCCTCATGTCGTTTAATATTTCTACGCAAATCATCCATCGCTTCTTCATAGGTTTCTCCAAACCCTTTGACATCCGGCAGGTCGCAGCTGTAAATTTCATAGCCGTCCCCCTCTTCGTTGCTGAAATAGTGATAATGGGTGCGAAGTTCTTCCATCGGAATCTCTTTTTAAAGAGTGGTACTGCAATTGCCGTTCTAATGCGAAGAATAATAAATGCATAGCTATCCGTATCAGACACGAAGGAGCATCCATGATAGCCATCCCTGTGGAATCGAACACCCATGAGACGATGAGTACCAAACTCTTCGGTAACGCACCTTTTTTTGCGTTGGTTGACCCCAAGAGTAAAGAATCTAAGATCATTCCGAACGAAGGGTGCGGCAACGGTATCAAAACGGCTAACTGCCTTCTAGAGCATGGTGCCACCTCTGCCGTATACGGATTTTTGGGAGACGGCCCGTTTCATATTATGGTTCGCGAAGGGATGAGTGTCTATTGGCTTGGATCTGAGCCGATGCCGCTAGAGCAAGCGATCGATGCCGTCCTCTCCAATACGCTAATCCATGTTACCCTTGACAATGCCGATCGTTATCTCGATCCCGGTACCGCTGCGGGTGCGTGCGAATGCGGATGCAGTCATGAATGAGATCATCACCGCTGAGATGAAAGAGATTCGCTCTTTGATCGTCGAAACCGTAGCCAAACGCAATACCCTTAAAATCGAAATGGAAAAATGGTATGAGTCCAACAGCGAACGGTTTCACCGTACCAACGAGCTCATCACCGTCGATTCGACCCTCAGTGAACTTGACAGCCACTATAAACGGCTGTGGGATTACCATAACTCAAAATCTATCGCATCTTAAGGAATAACCATGAATGAAAATCTACGAAGCGAAGTGTTAAAACATGCCAGAGCGGCATTTGAGCGGGCATGTACTTTACGTGAAAACGAACGTATCGAAGTGTATCTCTACGACGGAGCAGTAAAGACAAGCGATGTTTTGGGAGAAGAGGAAAAAATCGTCTATAGTCCCAACCGTATCTTATGCTACCAAGTATGGGGACACGATTATCTTGAAGAGGAGATACGGGCATGGATCGATTATGCCCGTCTAGAAGTGAATCCAAAACCCCTCGAAGAGAGTATCATCGAAACGTTGGAAAAGGTAGCAGCAGCCAAAGGGAAAACCTCTGAGGAGATCAGTTCATATGAAGTATTCGCCAATTTGAAAATGGATCAGCTAGAACAGATCGAACATGCCATTATCGAATATTGGTGGGATAACAAAGAGGTTGAAAATGCCAAATCGATGGCATTGGAACAAATCAACGAAGCGTTAGCGGGTTTATAAGATCAGAGCTTTGCTCCTGCTGGGAGTGAAGACCTTTTTATCAGACAAAAAGCCAAATCAATAATACCGCACCGAGTACCAGATTAAACCAGCTTCCGCCATCTTCAAACAACATCACCAGCAAATCAAAATAATATTTATCAAGAGTGGAGACCGTATGACGCAGAGCTTCTTTAGCATAAGCGGTTATTTCAGCTCCCCAGATAAAAGCAACCACTTCGGGAAGAATGAAAAAAAGGACGATTCCCAAAAATCCCCATACCGATTTTTCCGGCTTCATTGAGGTTACGGCTTTTTGGGTAACGGGACTTTGGGCAATTTGACGAACTTTGGATTGGAGTGTATGTTTCATACGTCGAATTTTACACTATCGCCTCTTTATTGATAGAACAATAATTGTATTGAGAGAAGTATTACAATCTTGAAGGAATACCACATGTCTATCCAAAGCTACATCGCTGAGAACAAACTCGAATGGATGATCGTTTACAATGCCCCTACCGATGCGTACAAATACGCGTACCGCGGATGTCTCGTCGTCACTGAGGGAAAAGTCATTACTGCTGATAAAAGTCTCCCCCCAAAAGAGATCGTGAAACAAGTTATCCTTGCTACCAACTCAGACAAAATCGATTTCTTGGCGTGTGAACTCACATCATTGGATATTTTTGAAGGGTTTGTAGCAAAATACAAAGAGTTCTTGACTCCAGAAGGAAAATATCTCCTTTTCGTCTCTGATATCATCGGAAAAGGGTCTTTTGTGTATGAGGGAATTACGTTCAATACCTTTGCGCTGGATGAGAGCTCCGTATGGAATGACTTGCTTGATATCGCCGATCTCTCAAAAGGGGATTTGAAAAAGATGTCCGACAAAGAGAAAATCGATGCGATTGTCAAAGAGACTCTACGCAGCAACCTCCGCCTCACTGAGAAAACGTATGAAGATATCAAAGCGTTGCAACGCGGCGGAAAAGCTTCATTCGGAGCCGTTTAACTATCCTCCTCATTTCCTTTCGAGGGAAATGAGAACTAAATACATAATAACAACTTATAATATTCTCCTTAACGACTTCCTCAACTTGTTTACTTAACGCTACACAAATGTTCAATTCTATAGTAAATTAATAGATTTACTTGATATTGATTAAAGCACTATGCTACCATAATATGAATGGTCATTCATTTTGACACTGTACAACATTAATCTACATTCATGAGGAGTAGCCCTATGGCTGGAAAAGAGGTATTTTTTGGAGACGACCAATTCATTGTCTCCAAAACAGATACATCCGGAAAAATAATATACGGAAATGAAATATTTATTCAAATATCAGGCTATAGTGAAGCCGAATTGCTCAATCAGCCGCATAATATATTACGGCATCCTGATATGCCTGCAACCGTCTATAAACACTTATGGGATCGCATTAAACAAAAAGAAGAGGTTTTTGCCTATGTTATCAATCGTACCAAAGATCAAGACTTCTACTGGGTATTCGCACATATTACGGCAAGTTTAGATGATTCAAATAAGATTATTGCCTACCATTCTGTACGGCGAAAACCTGATATGCAAGCCTTAAATGCCATCAAACCGCTTTATCAAGCTTTACAACTGGCAGAGCGCAGCGGAGGGATTCACGCAGGAGAAGCATTACTGAATACCGAGTTACAAAAACGAAAGGTCACCTACGATGAATTTGTCCTCTCTCTCTAAATTACAACATTTAAATCTTCTCGCGATCATTGTATTTGCAATTGCCCTCATTTTTGAACTCGCCACCATCGGTTTTGACTGGATTAGGTTATTGAATCTCATCAATTTTGCCATTGCTTGGGCTATCTTTATTCATATACGTAAAGTTCAATCAACCATCAAAAAAGTAGCTGACGTTATGAAAGAGATTGAACTAGGGCATATGGATTCACGTATTATCTCCATTGATGAGGGGGGTGAGCTCAAGTCACTGTGCTGGAATACCAACAATATGATCGATCAGCTTCAAGTCTATATGAATGATACCTATTCCGTCATTGAAGCACTGAGCAAAGACCGTTTTCATCGAAAAGTTCAAATATCCGGTCTAAAAGGATCTTTTAAACGTTCGGCTGAATACATTAATCAAAACGTCGAAAAAATGAAAGAGCACCATAACTCACTTAAACTTTTTGATTTAGACGGAAAATTAGCAGAGATCAGCCGTTCCACCGGTGGGTTAGATGTTATACAGCAAGATCTTTTATATACGTTAGATAATCTATCCAATATCGCAAACCTCTCCCAAAATACGGCAATGAAGTCAACCGAAACCGTCGGTTCTCTTGGGGAGGTTACTGACAATCTCTTTCAATTGATTGAATTGGTACAAAACTCCAACGACACGATCAACGTCTTAAGCACTAAAGCCAATGATATTAATTCCGTCATCAACCTGATTAAAGACATTGCAGATCAAACAAACCTTTTAGCCCTCAATGCAGCTATCGAAGCAGCACGTGCAGGTGAACACGGCAGAGGATTTGCCGTCGTTGCGGATGAAGTACGAAAATTGGCTGAAAAAACGCAAAAAGCGACTAGCGAAATATCCGTCGCGATACAAACTCTTCAGCAAGAAACCACCGAGATTCAAGACAGCTCAGACAATATGAATACGATTGCTACCAAATCAACCAGTCTGATTCAAAGTTTTACCGATTCTATCTCCGACTTCAATACAAATGCATTGCAAACGGCAAAAGTCGTAGGAAACATAGAGATGATTGCCTATATAACTTTGGCAAAAATTGACCATATACTCTTCAAAGGTAACGCCTACAATGCCGTATATACACGGAAGATGGACGGAAATATTGTGGACCATCATAATTGCCGATTTGGAAAATGGTACGATAACGGGCAGGGAAAAACACTATTCAGCCACTTGCCATCGTATAAGAATGTGTTAGAACCTCACACAAAAATCCATGCCCATATTCATGAAATAGATGAAATGATCGAAAATGAAAATGCGCTATTAGAAAATAAAACGGCAATAATTGAGCGATTCCAAAAAGTCGAAAATGCCTCTCATGAATTATTTACTATCATGGATACCATGCTCAAAGAGGCGCAGAAACCATCTTAGGAGATAGGCTACTCCGCCCGTCTCTGCAGACACCCTTTTTCCATACAGTTGATGTGAGCCATCGGCTCGACAGAGCATTCCAACACTTGGGACACTTTGTCCGCATCAAAACCGCACAGTTTTTCAGATCCGATAACCATTAACGGACGGCGGATCAAAATCGGATTCCCCATCAAAAGTTCCAGTGCCGCTTCTTCATCCAACGTCTCTGGAACTATCTCACCGTTTTTAATTGCGGGAGCGGCCGGATTAAACCAATCCGCTACTTTCGTATCCCCCATAAAACTGCGAAGAGCATCCGCATCCAACCCGTGTTCGAGAAGGTTGCGTTCGATGAGGGTGCAGCCGCTGCTTCTCAGAATCTGCTTTTGTTTGGCATTGGCGGCACAAAAAGGTTTTTCATAAAAAACGACCAGTTTGAGCATTATTCCATCCCTATAAGGGCGCGCCCTTTTTTGTTAAGGTAGAAGGTTTCAAATCCGTCATCCCCCACCGTCATGCACTCGCCCAAGTAGCCATCATCGTACAACTCTCGGATAATAGTATGCACTTCATTCGTATCCATCTGAGCATACTCGGCAATATCGACCGCCTCATAAATATTGTATTCGATCTCATCACTGAGTTCAAAGACAATTTGCATCACTTTGAGTTTAGTAGCATTCATAAGATACCCTTTTTAGAGATTTTTCACGCACTCGCCTCTGCAATGATGCAGGTAAAGCAGTGTTCTTGATCATTGCAGGTCGCACATGCGGGGGCAACTTTTCCGATAGCGTCGTAGAGAAATTTTTTCCATAGTTTATCTTTGGGCTTAAGCTCGGCAAGGCTGGGAAAATGGTGTCCCATAAAACTGCCCATCTGAACGCGGCTTTTAAAGCCCAAATCCTGATAAAGATGGTTCATTTCCAGCGATTTTCTGGCAATTAACGGTGCGATTACATAGCGCGCTTCATCCGAAGCCGCATATTTTTTCAGATACCCTTCGATCTCACGACATAAAAGATCCAATTCGCTCATTGCATTATCCTTGAACGGTTTTAAAAGATAATGCAATTTTTGTACGCGATGTCTGAGCAAGCTCTTTTTTATCTGAGTACTACTTTTCATTAGGAAAATCAGGGTAGAATGCGCGGTTATGAAACGAACCAAATCTTTTTCCCTTTACGCATTCATAATCGCCATTTTGGTTCACGTCATCATTATTCTATTGCTTATTTTATTGGATCAATTCAAACCCGCATTACCGCCGGCCAAGCCGAGTGAACCGAGCCAACCCCATGAAGAGCGGTTCAAGCTCTCCATCAAAGAGCGCCCTACTACCGCCAAAGAATCTCTCGTCAAAAACGATATTCCGAAAATCATCCCTAAGCGCTCCATTCCCCGCGGAGAACAGCTTATCAAAGATGCGCAGCCTCTGCCGAAGCCTCAGCAACAAAAATCAGTTCAGCCCACCCCGCCGTTGCCTGAGCCGCTCCCTGAACCGAAAAAAGCGTTCGAGCGCCACGTCGCCAAAACCGTTGCCGATATTGAGCGAAAACCGATTCCAAAAAAGGAGCAGGGGCTATACGACATCCTCTCGAAAGCCGATCCCTCTTCGCAGGAGAGACCGATCCGAAGCTCTACGAAAATTACCGATACGATTCAGCGTCTTTACGGCGACAAATTTAACGAACTCTCAGAGGGGGAGCAAAAATACATTATCGACAACCAAGAGGTAATGCGCCGTATCACACAAAATGTTCTGGATCGCTACGGACACTCCCGAATCCCCGACAACATCCGCATCAACGATACCAATATGGTCGAATTCTATCTCCATCCCGATGGGAGTATCTCCGATATGCATCTTCTGAAAAACAGCCAGCTCTCGATTTTGGACGACACGACCAGAGAGGTGATCGAACTCGCTTATGCCAAATATCCGCGGCCGGAGCAAAAAACCCTCATCCGCTATCGCGTCTGGTATAACCTTACCGGCTATTAAGAACCGCTAGCGCACCCTTATAAATCGGCTCGTCGATAAAGCCGTACCGCTCATCGACAAATCCGCTGATTCCCTCTGCCCTATGCGCTTCAAACAATCGTACAATCTCGCGGCACCGTTCAATCTCCGCTTCGCCGTGTCCGAATATCTCATGGATAAGCTCGACCTGAGTAGGAGTAATACACCCCTTGGCATCGAAGCCCATCATCTTCTCCATTTCAAGCCAGTTACGCAATCCGTCACCGTTTTTATAATCCTGATAAACAAACGAAACGGGTTTGATCCCGCACGCTCGCGCGGTCATTAAAAAATGGGCTAGCATGTACTGCACCGTAGGGTTATCGGGGAGCAAAAGGCTCTGAGACAATCCCAAATCGGCAAAGAGATCGAGAACCCCGAGATAATAGACTTTGATTCGCGAATCGATGGAGAGCTGAGAGAGTGCCAGCCATCCCTCTTTCGTCTCGATTGAGAGGTGGATTTCGATTGGCTCATGTACCAATCTCAAAACACGGCGGACATCCTCGATACTCCGTATTTTCGGAACACGGATCGCATCGGGCATAAAAGGGTTCAGAAAAAGTATCTCCTCCGCACCCCCCTCATCCAGCGGATTGACTCGAACCACCAATTTTTTATCGCTTTCGGGGTTGGACGCCAACGCCATCGCACACAACGCCAACGCAAAAGGTTTTTGTTCCGTACTGACACCGTCTTCGAGATTCAGCATTAAACACTCGGCCTCAAGTACCGAGATTTTGGAAAGATGTTTGATATTATGGGCGGAGAGCATCAGCGCCGACCGAAACGTTAAACTACGGTTTAGATGACGTTTAACGGGAATAGCAAGAGATTTAAGAGCTGTGATATCCCCTGCCTCGATGAGATCATTGAGCTTTTGCGGGTTGCGGAGCGGCACGTTTAAACTCTTCTCGGTGAAGATAATAATAGAGGGTTTGAATTTCGGTATCCGTGAGGTAATAGCGCGGCATTCCGAGTATTCGGCTGTTGAGCTTCAGGTAAAATTCTCGAAACGGAAGCTTATTGATCGGTTTGCCTACAAACATCTTCTTTTCACCTTTGTCGCGATATTGGGCAATAAGTTTCCCCTCTCCGCTCTCTCCGTGACACAAATGGCACCCTACTCCTCGCGGATTATGATACAGTCCGGCGGCATACTCTTCTTTAGTGATAAACGACTCTGCATGGGAGAGACCGAATGCCAAAACCAGTAAAAAAAACCCGCGCACCGTACCCCTTTGCCTTGTTAACGATAGTCCATTTGATAAAGAATCGTATTATAACACCTTTCTTTCCCCCAAAAAAGGCGTTAAGGGTGATTAATAGTCAAAATAAACGAAATTAACCTAATGAGTTGAGACCGATTAGGTACTTTTTTGGGTACAATTATTTTTATAAATTTATCACAGCTTAGGTTAACCATGCAAATTGACGAAACCCTCTTACAACGGTTAGAGAAACTCTCCTATCTTCAAATTCCCCAAGAACATCGCCAAGAGATGATTGCTCAACTGAGCGAAATCGTATCGTTTGTCGACAACCTCTCAGAACTCTCTACCGAAGGAGTCGACGCGACATTCGCGATGTCTGACGTGGCTACTCGCCTCAGAGACGATGTCGGTGCGGTTGATCGTGCAATAAACGATGATATTTTAGCCCATGCCCCCCATTCATCAGAGCATTTTTTCATCGTTCCGAAAATTATCGAGTAACCGATGACGCATGTGTATGGGATAAAAAGTTGCGGCAGCGTCCAAAAAGCACTCCGGTTTTTAGATGCCCGCGGTATTGCCTATACGTTTCATGACTTTAAAACCGCTCCCGTCTCCCTTGAAAAAATCAAATCATGGGCTGAGCAAATTCCCCTTTCTACCCTTTTAAATACCAAAGGAACCACCTACCGAACCTTAGGATTGAAAGCGCATAATTTGGAGGATGGCGGCAAAATAGAGTGGATGAGCAATCATAATCTCCTCATTAAACGGCCGGTTATTGAATATCAAGATACACTCATCGTCGGATTTGATGAATCTTATTACGAAGGGAAATTTCTCTCATGAATACGGCGTTAGATATTTATAAACTTCTCAAAAGTGTTGTGGCGTACAAGGCGTCTGATTTACACCTTGTCAGCCGTTCCGAACCGCAGATTCGCATCGACGGCCGTCTTGTTGCCCTCAATCTTCCAGTACTGGATGGGCAAAGCATCGAGGAGATGGGCTATTCCCTCCTTACCGAAAAGCAAAAAAAAGCGTTTGAAGAGAATAATGAACTCGACTTTTCGATTGTCATTCCCGATGTCGGCCGTTTTCGTGCCAACTACTACAAAACGATGGATGAGATTGCCTGTGCGTTTCGTATCATCCCCGTTATCATCCCGTCCCTCGATGATTTGAACGCCAAAAAAATATTTAAAGAGCTTATTAAACGGGAAAAAGGGCTTATTCTCGTCACCGGGCCGACCGGTAGCGGTAAATCAACAACCCTTGCGGCCATGCTGAATGAGATCAACATGAACGAAGCCCGTCATATCATCACCGTTGAAGATCCGGTCGAGTTTGTCCATAACAATAAAAAATCCCTCTTCTCCCACCGTAATGTCGGAACCGATACCAAAAGCTTCTCGAATGCATTGAAATACGCTCTGCGTGAAGACCCGGATGTTATTTTGATCGGGGAGATGCGTGATCGTGAAACCATTTCGGCTGCGTTAACGGCAGCAGAAACGGGTCACTTGGTATTCGGAACGCTCCATACCAACTCGGCACCGCAGACCATCAACCGTATTATTGACGTCTTTGCCGGTGATGAACAGCCCCAAGTGCGCGCACAGTTATCAACGTCCCTTATCGCCGTTATATCCCAAGCCCTTTTACCGAAAATCGGGGGTGGACGCATCGCGGCACAAGAGGTTATGATTACCAATCCCGCCATTGCCAATCTTATCCGTGAGGACAAAGTCCATCAGCTTTACTCACAAATGCAGTTGAATCAGCAAGAGACCCATATGACAACCCAAACACAGGAAATTATCGACTTCTTGCGGAAAAAACTGATTAATAAAGAGACGGCATTGCAATATTCCAACAAACCGGATGAACTCGTACGGATCATTAACTCCATATAAAATCTCCCCCCGCATCGGGGAAATCTTAAAATTTATTTCAGAACTCCGTTTTTATCCCATTGTTTAGGAAACTTATCCCCCTTCATCGTTTATAATTCCTTATTATGAAACATGAACACTTACTCAAGCATCATCAGCTTAAAGCGACACCCCAGCGTTTGGCTATCATTCAATTAATGCATTATGCGGGACACATAGGGATCGATGAGCTGTATCAGGAAGTTCGGAAAAAATTCTCCTCTATCTCCTTGGCGACGTTGTATAAAAACGTTCATACGATGTTGGATGTCGCCCTCATACGTGAAGTCAAAATTCCGGGGCACAAAACCAAATACGAGATATCCAAAGAGTCCCATGCCCATATCTTATGCAAATCGTGCGGAGAGCTCAAAGACGTTCCGCTAGAACCTGTCTCATTGCTTCAAAAGTCTATTGATATAAGTCATTATAAAGTGGAAGAGGTATCGGTTGTGATATCAGGGATTTGTCCCGAATGTCAGAAGAAGTGATTTTAACTGAAAGATTCTGAACCACGTTCAGGATGACAAGGCGTTTTTGTCATTCCGCACACACCTCCCCTATTAGAGTATGAGACGGAATTTACTTAACGATGTGCTTCTTTGAGGGTATCGGCAATCAAAAATGCCAACTCTAACGACTGATCTGCATTCAGACGCGGGTCACAGTGAGTATGGTAACGGCTTTTGAGATTCTCAGAGGTAATCTCAAACGATCCCCCCAGACACTCGGTAACATTTTTACCCGTCATCTCCAAATGTACCCCACCGGCGTACGTCCCTTCCGATTTATGCACTTGGAAAAATTGTTTCATCTCTTTGAGAACGGCATCAACCGGACGGGTTTTGTACCCGTTGCTGGTGATGGTATTTCCATGCATCGGATCACAGCTCCAAAGCACTTTCTTCCCTTCGCGCTCTATTGCACGGATCAAGGCCGGCATTCCGTCGGCTACTTTGTCCGCACCCATACGGACAATGACGTTCAATCGTCCCGCTTCGTTGTCAGGATTGAGGACATCACACAAACGGATTAAATCCTCCGGATCCATCGACGGGCCCGCTTTTACCCCGATCGGGTTTTTAATACCGCGCATAAACTCAACATGAGCCCCCTCAAGCTGACGGGTACGATCGCCGATCCACAGCATATGAGACGATACGTCGTACCATTCACCCGTCAAAGAGTCTTGTCGCGTAAACGCCTCTTCGTAATTGAGCAACAAGGCTTCATGAGAGGTATAAAAATCGGTTTCACGCAATGTTCGGTAGGTATCGGAAGTGATACCACACGCCGCCATAAACCGGAGTGAATCATCGATTTTGCGAGAGAGTTCGTCGTATTTTTTTGTCAAATCGTTTTGTCCGACGAACCCTAGATTCCACGCATGTACTTGATGCAGATCAGCCAAACCACCCGATGCGAAAGCATGAAGGAGATTCAA
>NZ_JAHFAQ010000030.1 GCF_023250475.1 Sulfuricurvum sp.
ACAGAGTTTCCTGATATGCAAAGCAGCCCCGGTTTCAAAATTGAGAAGAGGGAGAAGAGTGTTCAGGCCGTGGCGGATATCTCCGTAGATGACTTGAAAGCTATTAGGAATGATCCGAAAAATTCTATTTTAAAAAAAGTAATCCAAACATGCCCCAATCTCTATTTATCTGAAAATATAGATAAATTGAAAGGGGCAAAAGCTCACTGTATCCTGAATGAAAATATAACACTCACGTACCTTCCTGAAGATATTTATTGGTGTGACAATCATTCCGGCTGTAGGCACGGTCCATTCCCGGATGAAATGGATGAAAGACTTCAATTGCTGTCCGATGGAATATCGACATCGTTCAAATGTACCGGCTCTTTAGTAGAGCACATACAATCGATTTGCACAAAGAAGGATTGAAACGGACCCGTCAATTCCTTCCCCTAGGCGAAGGAAAATAAATAGATAAAGACAAACGAGTATGAAAAATCGTTCTTTCCGTGGTTATTAACATTTTCATAACCATTACCCACTATAATAACGCAACACTTTCCCTAAAGGAACCTCTTATGTCTCGTAAATTTTCAACTATCGTGATTTCACTGGTATTAGCTACTTCATTTGCCTATGCCGCCCCTGCAACCCTCGCTACCGTTAATGGCAAAGCAATCACCACCATTGATGCTAATGCATTTATGGCAAAAGCAATTCCGGGAATGAGTTTTGAAAAACTTGATCCAAAAATGAAACGTCAAGTTGTTGATCAGCTCATTAACCAAACCTTGGTTAAAGACCAAGTATTAAAAAGCGGTCTTCAAAACACCCCTGCTTTTAAAGCACAATATGCAGCGATCAAAGACGATTTGGCCGTCGACATGTGGATGAAGCAGCAAATGAACAAAATCAGTGTCACCGATAAAGAGACCAAAGCGTTTTATGACGCCAACAGTGACAAAATGAAACAAGGGGATAAAAAAGTCCCTTACGAACAAGCGAAAAAAGAGATCGGACAGTTTTTAAAAGTGGAAAAATTCAAAGCCAACATGAATAAAACAACCGATGCGCTCCGAGCATCCGCCAAAGTAGAAGTGAAACTCTAATATCCATTGGAACACGTGCGCAACCCCAACCCTCTTCTTCTATCCCTAGGGATTCATTTCACCCTGGCTGCTCTGATTATCGGAGCGCTGAGCGTGATACATAAAACCGTTCCGATAGTACCTGAAAGAATTTCTCTTAAAATTTTAATGCACCCAGAAGCAGCATCAGAAACCAAGATATCCGTAGCCCAACCTCTGCCGAAGCCGTTAGAAAAAAGCTTTCAGCCCGTTCCCCAGCCAAAAGTACCGCAAGTGCTCCCTCAACCCAAAAAGCCGCCATTGGAACAGAGTACGATCACAGCGCTTCCACAAAAGAGTATTCCCGTGACCATTCCTGCTGCACCCAAAGCTTCGGAGGCAATGCCCGCAGTTGCGGTAAAAGCTTCTGCCCCTGTGGCTCAAAAATCGCAGGAAAATTATGAAGAAGAAAATCTGGGACGCATACGCACTATCTTGATGGAACGGCTCACGTATCCTAAAAATGCCTTGCGTTTAAAACAGCAAGGGGAAGCTACCGTCACGTTTACCCTCGAAACCACCCGTGAAGTCAGTCAAATCACCATCAGTAAAAGTTCAGGGTTTGAGCTCCTTGACGATGCGGCTCGAAATCTCATACAGAGTTCTGCGGGCGAATTTCCAAAACCTTCAAAATCGGTACGAATCAGCGTTCCGATAGCGTATAAACTTCGGTAATATTACCCTCGTTTAGCAAGTCCTACTGCGAGCGATTTCTCAATCTCATGGGTATAGTCAGGATTATTGGTTCGAAGCGTTTTCTCAAATCGCAGTATGAGTTTCGAGTCGGTACGGGGATGGACGCATAATTCTTCAAGCAAATGCTTGTATTTTCCTGATGTGTGCGCATTCATGGTTCCAAAATGATTCAATATCATCTCAACGGCATGGTTTAGCTCTCTGGTGCTTGATGATCTGTTTTTTATAATATTACTTAGAGATTCGAATGTCTCGATTGTTTCCGGAACCGAAACAGCGATTGTTTTACTTTTGCCGATCCAAACATACAGGGCAACCAGTCCGATCAGGAGAAATAGCAGCCCTATCATCATCAATACTAAATTTGCTGTGATCATTTTTGAGTTTCTCTTAAATTGATATGGGAAGTATTGTAGCGGAAAAAAAATAAATGAAGATGTCTCCCGCAATTGCGGGAGAGAGAACGTGAATAAGACGCTAAGCGGCTCTTACCACTCAACCTCGGTTGTAAGCATCCAGCTTTGTTTGTCAAGCTGATCACCGACGGCATAAGACTGATTTACACCATTGATTTTAGCAACAGTTTCATCTTTTGCATTAACGGTTTTACCGGATGCAATGAATTTAACGTTTTTGTTGTAGTGGTAAGCGACACCATAGATAAACTGTGTTGCATCTCCGACATTAGTATCATTTTTTGTTGCAGCAGAAGCTGAACCAGAATACTCTGTTTTCAAGCTATCGTAACGCGCAAGAACCGTCCAATCTTGTGCCGGACGAATTTCACCGTTCACCGACCACATTTTGAGTTTTGTCTCAGCACCCGTGTCTTGTACTTTATCTTTGCTCACGTCATATTGTGCCGCAATCAAGAATTCAGGTTGATTGTAGACAAAATGAAACCAATAGGCATTACGATCATATTCAGCTGCATCATTGACAGTTTGTGAGTTGTCTTTATGATTATTACTGCTCAAACCTGCAAATGAAATGTTTGCATAAGTGTCTTTTTCTAATTTGTATTTACCTACTTGCTCACCGTTTCCGAGCAAGTGTCCGGTCAAACGCCATTCAAACGAAAGATTACTGCTGTTTTGTTGGTTATTAGCATTTTTATCCGCATGGTACCCTTCTCCGTTGAAAAGACCGAGTTCGCTTGAAACATACGGTGTTTTCGTTTGGAAGTTCACCCCAAGGTCAGCCGAGTTCAAAACATCCGGTCCAACGGATGTGGTCGTTGTTAAACCTCCGGTTGCTGCCGTTGAAAATTTGTCTTCCAAAATAACTTTGTTAATTGAACGGTAGTTCCACGCATTGTGTTCCTCGTAATCGATCCACGGACGGTGCGCGATACCGATCTCAACTCCTGTATACGGAAGAACTTTATCCAAGTAGAGATACGCATATTTGACGTACATATTGGCATACGATGTTGTCGATTCAAGCTCTTTCGTCGTATCCATCGTTACGCGGAAATAATCTTTGTCGTTAAAATACGCTTTGGCTTGCAAATAGTTACGGCGAAGCTCAAAACCGGTTGATTTGTCACCACCATTCCAGTTTTGCTCTCCGTATGAGTTACTGCTCAAACCGAAATAGTGGGTACCGCTGAACTCAAGTGTTTTTGCTTTTGATTTTACGTTAACGTATTTAGACATTTTGTCTTGGTATTCAGAACCTTTTGATTCTAAATCACGCATTTGCATGTCAACTTCTTTTGCGCTGACGAAATCACCCATCTCCACACGTCCCTCACCCGGAGTCGTGAACACTTGTCCGGTTTTCGGATCACTGTAGAGAGTCAATGCATCGGCTGATGCGACACCGCTTATCACTACCGCAGCAAGGGCAGATAATGCAACTTTTTTCATAAGAATCACTCCTGTTTTTTAGTGATGTCATTGTAGAAAAAACAAATTACGTCAATGTTACATTGCAGAATGATTACAATAAGGAAAATGAATGGAAATACTCACCTGAACGCCTACGCTAGAACAGATGAGTTAAACTTAAGGAATTGAAGAAGGAGAAATGAATGTGCCGCAAGGGCACCTTTAAACGCACAGAATGCCCTTAAAGGTACCCACCCGAGAGGATGGATGGAAACGTTATTTGGTCTCAGCCCAATATTCGCGGACAAGATTCGTTGTTTCAACCGGAAGAGGGATATAACCAAGTTTTTCAGCGGCTTTGTCGCCATTTTTAAACGCATAGTCAAAGAATTGGATAACTTGCGCATTGGTTTCCGCTTTTTCTTTTGGCAAGAGAATATAGGTTGCCGCTACGATCGGATACGCCGTATCCCCTTTTTGAGATACCAACGAACCGTAGAAACCTTCTGATTTTTTCCAAGAAGCTTGTTTAACCGCTGCCATAAAGTTCGGTTTGGTTGCTGCTACCCATTTACCGCTTGCTGTTTGCAATGTAGCTGCAGAGAGGTTGTTTTTCTCTTTATACGCGTTTTCAATATACCCGATAGAGTATGGCGTTTGTTTGATAAGGTTCGTTACACCCTCATTCCCTTTTCCGCCGACACCGGTTGCCCAGCCGATCGCTTTACCGATACCGAATTTGCTTTTCCAGTTATTAGACGAATCGCTCAAAAAGTCGGTAAAAACATAGGTTGTTCCTGATCCGTCTGAGCGGTGGGCAACGATGATTTTTTCAGCTGGAAGTTTGATTCCGGCATTGTCCGCAGCGATTGCGGCGTCGTTCCACATTGTGATTTTACCGGCAAAGATATCCGCTACAACAGAGTTTTTAAGTTTGAGTTTTTCATCCGCAACACCCGGAAGGTTATGCGCTACTACGATAGAACCGATTACCGCAGGAAACTGAGTCAACTTTGCCGCAGCCAGCTCTTTAGATGTCAATGGGGCATCTGTCGCACCGAAATCTACGATACGCTCAGAGATTTGTTTAATTCCGCCGCCTGAGCCGATAGCCTGGTAATTAACACGTGTATGCGTTGCTTTTTGGTAGTTATACGCCCAATCATAATATACAGGAGCCGGAAATGTAGCACCTGCTCCATTGATTTTATCTGCCGCGATCATAGAAGTTGCCGCGATTGCCGCGATAACCAAACCTTTTGTAGCATTCTTTAGCATAATGGAATCCTTTTGGAATTTTTGATGGCGGTATTGTAGATGTCTCGGGTAACGAAACGATTACAAAGAACCATCTCGGTTTGTAATCTCTCCGTTATAAATCATTGTTATAATCGCGCACCATCATTTAATCAAAGGCACGCCAATGCTACCACGCTATGAAAACAAACTCAATGAAATTCGGGGAATGATCTCCGTTATGCTTTCTCAAATTATCCAATCAAGCGAAGAGACACTCAAAGCATTTGAAACCGATAATGCAGAACTGTATGAAAGCTCACGTACCTATATTAAAAACATTCAAGTGGATGCGAATAAGATTGATAATGAAATCATCAAAACGTTCGCTCTCTTCGGCCCCGAAGCTGATGAGTTAAGGCTGTTAGTTGCGTATCTCAAAATGACCAACGAAATCGACCGTATCGGCGATGGACTCAAAAAATACAGCAAACGTCTGCATGATCATTGCATGGGAGGATGCGATATGTCTGTTTTGACCAATGCGATTATTCAGTTGCACAAAACAACGATCAATGCGTTACAATACATTGCAGAATGTTTGAAAAACATTAACTCTTGCGATGCAGACGATACCTATCGCAAAGTGATGGTCGAAGAGTCTAAAAATGACGATCTTTTTTCTCTTATGGAAAAAGAGCTCCTCAATCTCATTATTGACGCCAATGAACTTGCCGTCGAGTACGTTAGAGTGTTAGGAACCTTGCGTAAATTAGAGCGCATCGGTGATCGTACCGTTAACATCGCTTCGCTCATGCTTTATGCACAAAAAGGCGGCGAACTGAATTTGCATAGTTAATGCGCTCCGCATACTTAGAACTACGAAAAAAGGAATCAGCCGTGAATGCGTTGATACTGATTGTCGAAGACGAACAGGACATTTTGGAACTTATGGAGTATCACCTCGCCAAAGAGGGGTTTGAAACCATCGGTTTTCTCAATACAAAACATGTCGTCGATGCCCTGGAAGAAGAAAATGTAGATCTGATCCTCATGGATCGGAATCTCCCGGGTGCCGAAGGATCGGAATTCGTCGAATCATTACGTAAACGGGGAGTTCAAACGCCTGTTATTTTTGTTAGTGCCAAACACAAAGACGAAGAGATCGAACAGGGGTTTGAGCGGGGAGGGGATGACTATATCACCAAACCTTTCAGCATGAAAGAGCTGATTTTACGGGTTAAAGCGGTATTGCGCCGTACCAAGAAGCTCTCCAGCGAAGGCAACCTGACCTACCGTGATATCGCGCTCAATCTCGCTGCCCGTACGGTACATATCGAGGGAAACATGGTCGAGCTGACCAAACTCGAATTTGATCTTCTTCATGCCCTGATCGTCAACGAGAATGTTGTATTGGAGCGTGATTATCTTCTTGAAAACGTATGGGGAAGCGACGAAGTGTACCAAGACCGTACCGTCAATGTCGCTATCAACCGACTTAAAGAAAAAATCGATCCCGACAAGTCCAAAGAATACATCAAAACAGTACGGGGAGTCGGTTACACACTGTGCTAAAGATCCATCAGTTTTTTTTCTTCAATGTTTTGGGGCTATTTGTTGCCGCACTTTTCGTTGCCTCTCTGATAAGCTTTATCAGTCTAAAATCGATGATCATCGAAGAGGGGAAAAATAGGCTTATTCAAAGCATCGAACTTCTTGAACCCCAAATAGCCACGTCAAGCGATCTTGATTCCCTCGCCCATTCGATTGCACAAAAGGCTCACATTCGGGTAACAATCGTCCGTGAAAACGGTGATGTTATAGGTGAGAGCGATACCGACAAAAAAACGATGGAAAATCACTCCAACCGTATCGAAATCATGCAGGCGATGAGTGAACCCTACGGGATAACAACCCGCTATTCAAAAACGCTTAAAACCGATTTCGTCTATGTCGCCAAAAAAGTGTCGACACAACAAGGAAACCTCTATTTTCGTCTTTCGATGAGTTTAAAAAGTGTTATGGACCATTTTTATGCCCTATGGATCAAACTCTTTATCGCTTTTAGCGTGTTGGTGGCCATTGCACTGATTATCGCCTATAAAATCTCAAAAAAAGCTCGTTACGATATTCTCCAAATCACCCGCTATTTAGATGAAGTATCTGCGAAAAACTACCGTGCCATCCTTAAACCGGAACACTTTCGAGAGTTTTTGCAAATCTCCGTTATGCTCAAGAATCTCGTAAAAAAACTCAATAACCGTGACAAACAAAAGCGCAAACACACCGCCAAGCTCCGCCTCATCAACAAACAGCAAAACGATATCCTCTCCGCTATCAGTCATGAATTTAAAAATCCGATTGCCGCCATTATGGGATATGCCGAAACACTGCATGATGATTTAAATATCGATCCGAAAATTCGTGAAAAATTTTTAGATAAAATCCTCTCAAATACCCATCGTATAACCCTTATGCTGGATCGTCTTGCCCTCTCGGTCAAGCTTGAGAACAACGACCTCTCCATCAAACCCTCACTGTTTGAGCTCTCCGAAGTATGTCACGACTCAATCTCTATTCTGCAAGCCAAATATCCGGCTCGTTCCATTACCTATAACGGGATTTCAAAAACGGTCTTTGCCGATAAAACGATGATTGAGCTTGTGGTTACCAATCTTATCGACAATGCGCTCAAATACTCCGAAGAAGAAGTATCCCTTACCCTGAGCGATAACACGCTGAGTATCAGCGATAAGGGGATCGGAATCGCTCCGATCGAACTTGATAAAATCACCTCTAAATTTTATCGCGTCCAAAAAAATCGTTGGGATAACTCGATGGGTCTTGGCCTCTCCATTGTTAGCTATATCCTCAAACTCCATGACTCCGAACTTCGTATCGCGAGCACACTTGGAATCGGTTCTACCTTCAGTTTCCCTCTTGAAAATTTGATTCAAAAAAAGGGTAACGCCAAAAAATGATCACCCTCTCCCCTCCACTGGTGCGACTGATAAAACATCTCGCCCATAATGGGATAAAAGCTATTTTTGTCGGAGGATTTGTCCGTGATCATTTCACCGGACACACCACTTCCGATCTGGATATTGAACTCTACGGTGTAACTTCGCTTGAAGAACTGGAAACCACTCTTCGCCCTTTTGGAAAAATAGGGCTCTACGGTAAAAATTTCGGAGTTCTGAAACTGAACTACGAGGGATATTCCATCGATTTTTCCCCCCCTCGAACGGAATCCAAGTCCGGGTTCGGACATAAAGGGTTTGAAACGGCATGGCATAGTGATCTCGATTTTACCGCAGCAGCACGTCGACGGGATTTTACGATCAATGCCATCGGTTATGATCCTCTCACCCAAACACTGCTCGATCCGTTCGGAGGCGTTGAGGATTTAAAAAACAAGTCTCTTAAATGCGTCGATTCCGAAACCTTTGTCGATGACCCGTTGCGGATTTTGCGTGCAGTACAGTTTGCCGCCCGCTTTGAGCTAACGTGTGATAAACATCTGTTAGCTCTGTGCCAAAAAATGATTCGACAAGGAGCACTCGATGAGCTTCCGAAAGAGAGGATTTTCGAGGAACTCAAAAAACTTCTCCTCCTAAGCAAGTATCCCTCAATCGGAATGACGTTATTGCGTGATATGGGTGCTCTTCCTTTTTTTACCCCTCTTGATAGACTCGAAGCAACTCCTCAAGAAGCTGATTCGCATCCTGAGGGTTCCGTTTGGAACCATACCCTTATGGCCCTCGATACGATGGCATCGATGCGCAGCGGAACATGGAGAGATGACATCGTATTGATGTTAACCATGTTATTGCACGATATCGGCAAGCCCGATACCACCTCTATTGCCGATGGAGTGCTCAATGCCCCGAAACATGCCGAGGAAGGTGCCTCGATCGCCTGCGGCTGGTTAGAACGGATAACCGATGACAAAACCCTCATCAGCCGTATTTTATCCCTCATCCGTTATCACGGATGGCCTCGCAAACTTTACCGTTCCTGTGCCAAAGATAGTGAAATTCTCCATCTGAGTATTCACGTCCGTATCCACGATCTAATTCTCGTTGCCAAAGCCGATTTTTTCGGACGTACATTTATAGGTGAAACACCCAAACGTTTCGAAGCGGGTGAATGGCTCCATGAGCGTGCACTTTTTCTCGGAGTGCTTTATGAGCCGCCGCCGCCGCTGGTGATGGGGCGTGATTTGATTGCTTTGGGACTACACCCATCGGAGAAGTTTAAAATCATCTTGGAAAAAGCCTATACTGCCCAATTGGATCAACGGTTTTTGACTCGCGAAGAAGCACTCGATTGGACTAAAAAATATTTGGTAACAGTGTTGTAATGATCGTGTAATAAAATTGCCCCATTATTTTAAGGCAAGGCTTGGCATGATTGATAAAATCTTCTTAAATATGACCCGCACCAGCGCACTGCTGATTTTATTCATCGTCGCATGGATATTTGTGGTTCTCTTTAATCACTCCACTGAAGCAATGCAGACCTTCGGTCTTGATTTCATTACCAAAGACGAATGGGCTCCGAATCTCGATAAATTCGGTGCCTATGCGGCCATTTTCGGTTCGGTTGCTTCCACTTTTTTAGCAATGCTTTTGGCTATTCCGATTGCCATCGGGGTAGCAATCTTTCTAAGCGAAATCGCCCACGA
Organism: Sulfuricurvum sp.; assembly: GCF_023250475.1. Lineage (GTDB taxonomy): Bacteria > Campylobacterota > Campylobacteria > Campylobacterales > Sulfurimonadaceae > Sulfuricurvum. The sequence continues at coordinate 9,561 of NZ_JAHFAQ010000030.1, forward strand.
TAAGATCAAAGGGTTTTTCGGTGTGAGTGTCGAGCTCCTCGCCGCTATCCCTTCGGTTATCTACGGAATGTGGGGGCTGTTTTTCTTTGTCCCGATCTTACGTGATCTTTTCGGCGGAATGGGGATCGGTCTTTTGGCGGCAGGAATTGTTTTAGCCATTATGATCCTCCCTTTTATGGCCGCCGTTACCCGCGATGCGATGAATACCACTCCCGATATCCTCAAAGAGTCCGCCTACGCTCTGGGGGGAACTCAATGGGACGTTATCAAAGACGTTATTATCCCTTACGCTAAAGCGGGGATTATCGGCTCTCTCATCCTGGCTCTGGGTCGTGCTATCGGAGAAACGATGGCCGTTACCTTTGTTATGGGGAATGTCCACCATACGCCAAACTCTATTATGGATCCGACAACCTCGATTCCGGTTACCCTTGCCAACGAATTTACTGAAGCGGACAGTTCGCTTTATTTCTCCAGCCTCTTTGGATTGGCATTGACGTTGCTCATCATGAGCTTTGTCGTTATCGCCGTTGCAAAGTTTTACTTTTTACGTAAAGTGAGGAAAGGACAATGACCGCAGTTCAAAAACGGATCATCATCAACAAACTGGCACTCGCTTTTTCAACCCTTAGCGCCATAATAGCCCTCGCCTTTTTATTTTGGATACTCGGTGTTTTGGTGATGAAAGGGGTTCATGCTCTAAACTGGAACATCTTTATCTATGAAGGCTCCCCTCCGGGTTATGCGGAGAGCGGTCTCAAACACGCCCTTGTCGGCCAGCTTATTCTCGTAGGTTTAGCGACTTTTATCGGGGTTCCTCTGGGAATTTTGGCCGGTACCTATTTGAGCGAATACGGTAAAAACTCCAAATTAGCCCATACTATCCGCGATATCTCCGACATCATGATGTCGGCCCCCTCTATCGTTATCGGGGCGTTTGTCTATGCGGTTGTTGTTATGCCTATGGGTCATTTCAGTGCTTGGGCCGGGGCTATAGCTTTGGCTATCATTATGATTCCGGTTATTTTGCGAACCACTGATGATATGCTGCAGCTTGTTCCGGGAACCCTCCGCGAAGCGGCATTTGCTCTGGGTGCACCGAAATACAAAGTGATTATAGATATCGTTTATCGTGGAGCCAAAGCGGGGATTTTAACCGGTGTACTACTCGGTATTGCCCGCGTCGGCGGAGAGACGGCACCGTTGCTGTTTACCTCCTTTAACGACAACTTTTTCACAACCGATCTGAATGAAGCAATGCCTTCACTGACGGTGACAATGTTTAACTATGCGATCAGTCCCTATGACGACTGGCAGCAACTCGGATGGGCAGCTGCTTTTATCCTCTCGATGTTTATTTTGGGTCTCAACATTATGGGACGACTTATTTTATTAATGGGAAAAAGGAAATAATCCATGGCCAGTATTATTGATATCAAAGACGAATGCGCACTTCATGTACGTGATTTTGAATTCACTTACAAAGGTGCAGCTGCACCGAGTCTGAAAAAAGTTTCTATGCCGATTGCCAAACATTCTGTTACTGCACTGATCGGCCCTTCAGGATGCGGTAAAACAACACTTTTACGCTCATTTAACCGAATGCATGATCTCTATCCGGGAAACACCTACAATGGGGAAATCGAATTTGAAGGGCGCAACATTTTGAATCCGAAAGAGGATTTGATCCATTTACGAACCAAAATCGGAATGATTTTCCAAAAACCGACCGCATTTCCCATGTCTATTTTTGATAATGTTGCCTACGGAATGCGTCTGCAGGGGATAAAAAATAAATCGGAGCTTGAAGGACGTGTTGAAAAAGCGCTCCAGGACGCCGCATTGTGGAAAGAGGTAAAAGACCGTCTCAAACACGATGCGAACGGCCTCTCCGGCGGTCAACAGCAGCGTCTGTGTATCGCACGCGCCATTGCCGTCGAGCCCGAAGTCCTCTTGTTTGATGAACCGACTTCGGCACTTGACCCTATTTCGACACAGGGGATCGAAAAACTGGTCATCGAGCTCAAAGAGCGCGTTTCCATCATCATCGTTACCCACAATATGCAGCAGGCCGCACGTGTCAGCGACTATACCGGATTTATGTATCTGGGAGAATTGATAGAGCTGGGGCATACCGAAGAGCTGTTTGTCACCCCGAAAGAAAAACTTACCCAAGAATATATTACGGGCAAATTCGGTTGATATAAAGGGTTTGTCCCTTTATATTTTATCTTCTTACTTCTCTTTCACCATTTTTTCACTATCGATCTCCACTACCGTATGAACATTCCCGCGCGGATAATAGTCAGCAACCACTTTTAAGCGCTTAGGAGCGATTTTCTGTTCAAATACCGAGTAGATCTCATTTGCACTGTTTTCGTGCGAAATATGGCGGTTTCTGAACGAATTAATGTACAGTTTGATGGCTTTGAGTTCGGCTACCCATTTATCCGGTGTGTATTCGACATAAATGGTCGCAAAATCGGGATATCCGCTGCGCGGACAAAGACAAGTGAATTCCGGTAACGTCACTTTAATCACATAATCACGTTCATGCTGGTTGGGCCAAATCTCAAAATCTTTTTCAATATCAAAATTTTCAACTATCTGCTCACCGTATTTCATACGTTTATTTCCTTCTGTGTTATTTCGTCCAAGGTTAAAATTTTACCGAGATAATTTCCCTGCCGATAATTAATTTTAAGTGATTGCACGAGATTATCGCTATATTCATCTTCAATCATAGAGATCCATGTTTTCGCCCCGCACAAATGGACACTAAGATTAAGCCCCTGAAGTATATTTTGATACCCTGCTTTTTTAATGTTGCGGCTGTAAAGAGGATCAAACCGCACAATATCCACCTCTAACTCTTTTAGATACAGAAGGGTTGTGTGATATCCGCCCAGACGGTCCAATGCAATTTTGTATCCCGCTTTTCGATAAAGTGCTATCTGCTGGGCAAAACGATCCAACTGGTGACAATACTCTTTCTCTTCAAACAATAAGACTATTTTTTCTTTCGCTAGCGGATAACGCTCAAACAACGTGAGTGCCTGCTCGAAAAAGTGTGGATTACGAAGTGTAACCGAAGAGATTGTCACAACAAAATATCGATTTTGATCATCACATAACTCCCCTAATTTTTCAAGAACATCGCTTTCAAGATAACGCATTTTATTAAGACGATTTAGGACAGGAACATAGCGGCTTTGATGAATATACCTCCCTTCCGAATCGATTAATTTGACGGATGTATCAAACATTTCATCCTGATCACAGCATACAGGCCAAAATCCGATTGAAAAATGTTTCTCTTCCAACGCTTCAAGTATTTCTTGTTCGAGTTCATTAATGGAGTAGAATTCCTCTTTTTCTGCCGTTATTTGATCGTTATGCAATTCATACAAGCGGCTTGTTAATAACTCAATATTATTAGAAAGGCGTGAATCGATCATAACAGCTCCGACCCTTATTTCAATCTCATCATTGACATGATTTTGGTATTTACTCATAAAGAGTTCGATAAGAGTTCGGTACTGCTCTTTTTCACCCGGTAAAATGGTTAAAAAATCACCCCCTTTATAACGTCCGATCGGAAGCTTTGCTATCCCTTTTTCACGGAAAAAACTGTCCAGTTTTTTAACGGTGCTCTGCAAAGCCCGATCCCCGTTTTTGACTCCATAGCGCTCATTAATAGACCATAAATTTTCAACACTTATCATTATAATCGTTTGGGTATTTTTTTGGAGTCCTTTTGACGCCAATTGAAAAAAATATTCCGACGTAAAGACATGGGTTATAGGATCGGTAATTGTTTCGTGGGTACTTTGATAAATAAGATAAAAAATAAAGTAGACCATTATCCCAAGGAGCGATATGGATAAAACTATTAAGGATGCAAGGGAAGTGTAGGTTTGAGAAAAAAGGGCAAATAAAGTGACTGAACTTAAAAAAAAGATAGGGAGTCCCATCCGCAATGCCAATGCAAAACGGTGTTCTCTCTCTTTTTGTTCGGTATAGGTCATCGAAGACTAAATATCCAAATGTTTAACGTCTTTAGCGTGTGTTTCAATGTAGTTACGGCGCGGTTCGACATCATCACCCATAAAGAGATTAAACGAATCACCCGCGGATTCAAAATCGTCAATAGTAATTCGAAGCAATACACGATTTTCCGGTGTCATGGTCGTTTCCCAAAGCTGCTCGGGATTCATCTCCCCGAGACCTTTATAACGTTGAATATAAGACCCTTTCTTCGCAAAATCGGTAATTTGTGTCAGTAACTCAAGCAAATCACCCTTCAACGGCAAATTCCAATCCTGAATTTTTTGGAAAATATAATTGGCTTCCGCAAAATGCGGTGATGCAAAAAGCTCATCATTGATATGCAACTCTTCCAATCCCTCTTTGGTTTGGACAAAGAGGTGCATATCCTCATCGCTAACACTTTTACTGAGGATGTTATTCCCCTGAGCCGTTAGGAATGCTTCGACTTTAGTGTACATCTCTTTAAGCGGCAATGCGATCAAATCCGGATTTTCAATGAAATAACGGATAAGTTCGACAAGGGCATAACGACGCTCTAACGCATCGAGTGTACTGCGGTAGTGATCAACCATCTTGAAGAATGAGACGAGATCATTGACACCGACATTTAAATCTTCTGATTCAAGCGCTTCGATACCGTTTTCGATCAAGAAGGCGTTCATTACGCGGTCATCTTTAAAGTAGATCTCTTTTTTCCCTTTTTTATAGCGATACAACGGCGGTTGTGCCAAATAAAGGTAACCGTTTTCAACAATCTTCGGAAGATATCGGAAAAAGAACGTCAATAATAATGTTTGAATATGGCTACCGTCGACGTCAGCATCGGTCATGATAATGATCTTGTGGTAACGGAGTTTGTCTTCGTTGAACTCTTCACCGATTCCGCAGCCAAGTGCAGTGATCATGTTGGTGATCTCTTCGGATTTTAGAATTTTGTCCAAACGCGCTTTTTCGACGTTGAGGATTTTACCTTTGAGAGGTAAAATCGCTTGGAAAACACGGTCGCGTCCCTGTTTTGCCGAACCGCCCGCAGAGTCCCCTTCCACCAGATAGAGTTCGCTGATTGCAGGGTCTTTGCTTTGGCAGTCTGCCAGTTTACCCGGTAATGTTCCCACCGTCATCGCATCTTTGCGACGGGTGAGTTCACGCGCTTTTTTTGCCGCTTCACGACCGCGTGCCGCCATTAACGCTTTTTGTATAATGGCTTTGGCTTGAATCGGATTCTCTTCAAAATATTTGGTCAGTTTTTCGTAGGTTACTTTTTGAACCAACGGTCGAACATAGGTATTTCCAAGTTTCCCTTTGGTTTGGCCTTCAAACTGCGGTTCCGGTACTCGTACAGAAACAACACAGATAAGCCCCTCCGAAACATCCTCACCCGATAATGGGATATCTTTCTCTTTGGCATTTCCGTTTTGTTTGTTGTAGTTTGAAATAACACGGGTAAGTCCTGCACGGAAACCTGCTTCATGAGTACCGCCGTTAGGGGTATTGATGTTATTAACAAACGTAAACATCTTTTCGTCGTAACTGTCGTTATACATTACGGCGATATCCATCTCGATATCTTCAATTTTTTCACTGAATGCAAACGGAGAAGCAACTACCGTTTTTTTGTTCACATCAGTAACAAATTGGCTGATACCGCCTTCGAAATGGTAGGTATTGCTTGCACCGTTGCGATCATCTTTGAAAACAATCGTAATACGCGGATTGAGGTAGGCAAGTTCACGAAAACGTTTTGCCAAATAGTCATAATCAAAAATAATAGTTTCGGTAAAGATAGAAGGATCCGGAAAAAATTCAATCGTTGTACCACGTTTTCGGGTTGTTCCGGTTACCGCTAAAGGCTCTTGCGGGATACCGCATTTGAAGTTTTGCTCAAAACTTTGCCCTTCACGAAAAATGGTCATTTTCAAATCAGAACTGAGTGCATTTACAACCGATACCCCTACCCCGTGCAAACCGCCCGAAACTTTATAGGTATCTTTGTCAAATTTTCCTCCGGCATGCAATACGGTTAAAACAACCGTAGCCGCAGAAATCCCTTCACCCGGATGGATATCCGTCGGAATACCGCGACCGTTATCGCTGACCATTGCCGTACCGTTTTTTGTCAAGGTTACAGTGATCGTATCACAATGTCCTGCCATCGCTTCGTCGATCGAGTTATCAACGACTTCGTAGATTAGATGGTGAAGTCCGCGATGACCGGTATCACCGATGTACATGCCGGGTCGTTTTCGAACGGCTTCGAGACCTTTAAGGACTTTAATATTACTAGCACCGTAATTTTCCATAGTTGCTCCAGCTTTTAAGCGTGTTTAATGCTTTATTTTACCGTAGATAAACTAAAAAATAGGCTTTTATTGAAGTAAACCCCTTAAGAGGGGAGAAAGAAGATATAAAAAAGAGGATTAAATAACAATCGGCATGACAATTGTTTTAAAATTTTGATCTTTTAAAACAAAAGGTTGATTGGATTCATTGGCTTCAAGGGTAAATTCGGTAGCACTGACTTGAGATAAAAAATCCAAAATATAGCGGCTGTTTATGGCAAGGATAAATGGGGATTCAAATCCGTTTTCGATTTCAACCGTAGTTTTTGCTTCAATGTTATCGTCACTCAAGCTTTCAAAAAGTATAGAATCTTGTTGAAAGGTAAGTTTGAGATCATTGGAAATCGTCGTAATCTGCTTGATAGCGGTAACGATAACACTTTTAGGCAAAAGTATAGTGCGTTGAGCTTCTTTAGGGATAATACGGCTGTAATCCGGAAATTTACCGTTGATCAGCTTGGTATAAAAAAGAGAATCATCGGATTTGATAATCAAATGGGTATTGTCGTAATAAATTTCGATATTGTCGGTAAAAAGTTTTTGAATTTCAATAATTGCTTTTTTAGGGACAATGATAGAAAGTTCATGGTCGTTTTGGCTTTCAATGTGAACCAATGCAAGACGGCGGGTATCGGTAGAAACAAAATTGATTTGGTTATTTTTAATATCGATTAATGCCCCGTTGAGTTCAAACTTTGGATTGTTGGTATCGGCTGCAGGGGTAATTTTTTTCAATGATTCAATGAGCAGATGAGAATTTATTGCAATATTCGGTTTTCCGTCAGTTGTAGGAAAAGAGGGAAATTCAGAACTTTTATAGGTAGGAAGTTTGAAGTTTGACCGTTTTTGACGGATATGGAGTGTCTCTTTATCCAAAGTCAGTTCAACTTCTTCATCTTTTAGGATACGAATAATATCCAGAAGTTTTTTACCGTTTGCAGTGAGAGAACCAGGTTCTTCTACCGTCACAGAATTGGTTTGAATAACAAGTCCGATTTCATAATCGGTTGCTTTGGCATACAAAGTTCTGCCGTCGGTTGAGAGTAAAATATGTGAGGTTATCTGAGACGTATCTTTTTTTTCTAGAAAGGGCTGAAGATGTAGAAGGATATTTTCCAAAACCGACTTGTCAACGGTGATTTTCATAAAAGACTCCTTTTATTATATATAAGCATTAATTGTAGTAGTTAGTAATAAGGGGGGGTGAATGGGTGAAAACACCCCGTAAACTCCCGCCTCTACAGCTTTATCAATGTGATGAAGCAATCAGCTTTCATTCACACTTATTCACATTGTACGAATTATATCTTTTTTAAATAGCCTTTACAAACACAAAATATTATTCAGGGGTTGCAATGGAAACTTTATTGGAGAGTTCTTCAATTTTAACTCGAAAATCTTCATCATTTTTCATTAATTCATGAATTTTCTTCATGGTATGACTGACGGCAGTGTGATCTTTCATTCCGAAATATTGAGCAAGCTGAGGCATGGAGTTTGGTGTGAGTGAACGGGAGAGATAAATAGCGATTCTGCGAGCGTAGACAATATTGCTATTTCGGCTTTTTGAACGAATTTCACTTGGTTTAATATTAAGCTCTTTGGCTACTGTATCCATAATAAGATCGGTAGTAATATTGCTCCGTTTTTCTGCCATTTGTTCTTTGAGAACATTTCGTGCAAATTCGATGGTAATGTCAACACCCATCAGTTGTGAATAGGCATTGAGTTTAGATAGGATCCCTTCGATTTCACGGGTATTGTTTTCGATAATCGTCGCAACGTAGTTGATCACTTCCCGATCGAGTTTGACACGGTTGATCTCACATTTTTTCTTGATGATTTCGATTTTGGTTTCGAGTTCTGGGGGCTGAATATCGGCAACGAGTCCCGACTCGAATCGGCTTTTGAGACGCTCTTCGAGACCGCCGATTTTTTTCGGGGGTTTATCCGAGGTGATAATGATTTGCTTGTTCTCATTTCGAAGCGCATCAAACGTGTGGAAAAACTCTTCTTGGATTTGGTTTTTATTACTTAAAAACTGAATATCGTCGATGAGGAGCAAATCACAT
>NZ_JAHFAQ010000031.1 GCF_023250475.1 Sulfuricurvum sp.
TTTTGGACAAATGTGATTTGGTCAAAATTATGGTGTTCTACCTCCGATGGGATAGAGGGAGTTTCTTCGTATTCATAGGTATAGGTAAAATCAATTCGTTCGGGTGCTTCGACACTGCTGTTGCGGATACTTTGGGTACGGATCCCGCGTATCTCTGCGGCAATCCGAAACGACATATCGTTCGAGAGGAGAATAAGATCGTAATCATCGGCGATTTCACCGATCTTGGCGTCATTGATCCCTTTGGGTTCGGAAAAGTTGTGGGCAACACGGTAGTGTTCGCGGTGGACGATATAGAGATCGATGAGATTGGCCTCTTCTCCGCCGTGAAGCGAGCGGTCAAAGTTCAATGACAAGCGGTAATAGCGGTCATTTTGACAGAGGGCAAGATCGATACGGTCTCGTACGCACAGCGGAAGTTCTACGGAACTGATCGGTTCTCCCCATGCCGCATCGGCAAGACGGAAAAATTCGCGTGCCTGAAACCCCGCTTCGGAGCGCATGTCATCTTTTTTGCTGTTAAGCTCGGCTAAAACAATATTAGTAATGAGAATACCGTTGTGGTTCTCATCGCTAATTCGTAAAATATTGGTAGGGTCATCAAGGATAACGGAGGTATCGAGGAGGTAGCAGTTTTGAGTGCTTGCCACGGAAAAACCTTTTTGATAAGATTATCTATGGTAGCGAAAAAAATCTTAAGCGTAGTACTTCTTGATGGCGTTCATCGTAGAACCCATATTCAGCAGTACCATATCGGCACATACCAGTGCCGCCATCGACTCCGCAACGACGGAGCCGCGTATCGCGACACAAGGATCGTGTCTCCCTTTGAGGGAGACGTGGACACTTTCATTATCGGTATTGATACTCTCTTGATCGATAAAAATCGACGGGGTAGGTTTGAAATGGACACGGAGAAGGACATCGTCACCGTTGCTCATCCCCCCTAAAATTCCCCCGGCGTGGTTGGATTTAAATCCCTCCGGGGTTATCGGATCGTTGTTTTGACTGGCAAGAAGCTCTGTGCTGTGAATCCCTTCTCCGATCTCTACCGCTTTGACGGCATTGATCCCCATCATCGTCTCTGCCAATACGGCATCGAGTTTGTAATAAAGTCCTTGCCCCAAACCGATCGGAAGACCCGAAATTTTGATTGTTGCGACACCGCCCACCGAATCATGGGTATTTTTTGCTTCCAAGATAGCGGCTTTTTGGGCCTCTTCAACGGTTGGATCAAGGGCATAAATAGGGCTATTTCGAGGATAGGAGAAATCGAGATTCTGCGCTTGGATCCCGTGGATGGCGCTGATACCGCTCGCAAACTCTATCCCAAGAGATTTGAGCATCAATTTTGCCACCGCACCCCCTGCAACGCGCGCTGCAGTTTCGCGTGCACTAGAGCGGCCGCCGCCGCGGTAATCACGCAGACCGTATTTGTGAAAATAGGTAAAATCGGCATGCCCCGGACGGAAGATATCTTTGACGTTGGAGTAGTCGCCGCTTTTTTGGTCGGTGTTATAGATGACTAGGGTGATCGGAGTTCCGGTACTGAGTCCCTCAAATACACCGCTGAGGATCTCGACTTTATCCTCTTCTTTGCGGGCGGTTGCAAACTCATTCTGTCCCGGTTTGCGGCGGTCCAGTTCGCTTTGGATAAAGGCTTCATCGATCAATAGGCCGGCAGGGACACCGTCGAGGACACAGCCGATCGCTTTTCCGTGCGATTCACCGAAGGTGGTAATTGTAAAGCGTTCCCCGAACCGATTCATTTAAGTTCCTTTGAGAGCATTTCAAGAGCAATCTGCGCTGCTTCTTGCTGAGCCTGCTTTTTACTTTTCCCTTGCGCGGAAGCGTACCGTTTGCCGTCGATGAGAACGGCAATTTCAAACTCTTTTTTATGGTCGGGTCCGTGTGCCGCGATGAGCTGATATTCGGGTGTCGTTCCGTAATGGGCTTGTGTCAGCTCTTGGAGAGAGGTTTTGTAATCTTTAAAGAGGGAGTCGAGCGAAATATCGGGGTGAACTTGCTCGAGAAGAGATATCGTAATCTCTTGCACTTTACCCAAACCGGTTTCAAGGTACATCGCCCCCATCACCGCCTCGAATGCATTGGAGAGGAGAGAGCTTTTTGTCCGTCCGCTGTTGTTCTCCTCGGCGTTGGAGAGAAAGATGTGCTCCCCCAGTTTGAGATGGGTCGCGAGAGAGGTAAATCCCCCCTCATTGACGAGCGAAGCGCGCATTTTCGAGAGTTTACCCTCGTCATATCCACGAAACTTTGTGTATAGATATTCGCCGACGATCAAATCGAGTACCGCATCTCCCAAAAACTCAAGTCGCTCATTATTGTAGGGCTGTTTGTAGCTTTTATGCGTCAGCGCTTCAATAAGGAGCTCTTTGTTTTGGAATGTGTACCCTAAACGCTCTTGCAGGGCATATAAGTTATCCATTAGTTACTCAATCCTTGTTTAAATTTTTCCGCCTCTTCGCGGGCGATTTGGTCGCATTGTTCATTTTCAATGTGTCCGTTATGTCCGCGAACCCATACGCCGTTAATACGGTGAGGTTTCGAGACTTTGATGTACTCATTCCACAGATCGGGATTTTTGACTTTGGCAAAGTTGCGTTTGATCCACCCCTCCAGCCACTCGTTGATCCCTTTGATAACATAGCTTGAATCCGAAATAACCGTTACTTCGCACGGTTCTTTGATCGCACGAAGTCCTTCGATCACTCCAAGCAGCTCCATACGATTATTGGTCGTATGGGCTTCTCCTCCTCGGATAATCCGCTCTTTATCGCCGTAGCGTAAAATAGCTCCAAACCCGCCGGGTCCGGGGTTACCCAGTGCTGAGCCGTCACTGAAGAGAGTTATTTTCTTCAAATCGTTCCTTTGAGAGATTCATAATGCTCTGCAGCGAATCAATCGCATGACAGTGAGGACAGCGGTGAAACGGCAAAAATGAGATCACGTTACATTTATCACATGAATATTCAAATTGCAGTGTCGCTTTAGCGTTGCCGGAGCGACGAAGGGCGATTAGGATATCGAGTTCGAAAATCGAACTCCCCTCAGAGAGATCGACGGAACCTTTTGCACTGAATAATTCGCGTAAGAAAGTATTGTTTGCAATTATATCCAAATCAAGATTTTCATCTCTGAGGCGCCATAAAATATCGCTCAGCCGCTGGCTCAGAGATTGATCGAAATGGCGCCAGGCGAGTATCGGGCGGTAGCTGAAGAGCCATTCGAAAATCATGTATCCCAGCTGATAGTGGGCGGTGTAGAGATCGATCAGCTTTTGAGCTTTTTCATCGGTATCGATGCGGTGATCATTGAGCAGAATCCGGCATTCGAGATAAAGCCGTTCATTGAGTGTAGCGGGGGAGAGTTCTTCCAGAGATTCCATAACCTCCAGCGCTTTGTCGTATTGTTGAAGATGCTCATAAATGAGAATCAGGAAATGCAATGCCTGCGGTGTGCGGGGTGAATTATGGAGGATTTGGAGGAATGTTTGGCGTGCACGTTCTAAAAAACCGGCTTTGAAAAAACTTTTCCCCAACAGCAGGAGAGCATCTTTTTGGAAAATCGGGTCACGGTTCTTTGAAAGAAGTGCGTGATAGATCTCGACACTTTTTTCGTAATTTCCCTGATGCTCGAAACTTTGCGCCAACAGCAACCATGATTCGCTGGTCAGGGAGTTGGTTTGAACCTGCTCGGTCAGTTTTTCCCCTTCGCCGAGCGATTCAAATTTTCCCAGAAAAGATTCCAGATCCGTATGCTCTTTGGCTGCTTTGTACCGTCCCCACCAATAGCTTAAAAAGGAGAGGATAAAAAGGAGGATAAAAAAGACGACGATCCCGAAAAGGGGATCGCGAAATTCAATAAAAAATGTGTCCATGTCGTATTATAGCCGTGAAAAGGTTATTTCTTGAATGATTTGCGTATTTAGATCGATTCGGTAGTGTAGGGAAGGCTCGTTTTCATAATAACACAGATCATTCTTGCAGCGGAGCGTTTTGCTCATAGGGAGTTGGTCTCCCAAACCTTGGTGGTTCTTGTTTTTAATGAGAGGAGATACGATCTGAATTTCGGCAATTTTTTTTCCGGAGGAGTCAGAGACAATATCCGCGATGAGCATTTTCCCCCGTTTTAGTTGAAAGATAAGTTGGTTCTGATCCGGAGAAACCCGACTCAGTTTCTCGAAGGTAAAGCCGCTAAGAGAGGAATTTAGCTGATTAAACGGGGTGTTCGGATGGATCGAGCCTAGCCCCTCTTCGCTTATCGTGAGCGGATAGGGCAACGCATCTTTGGGAGTGCTGCAGCCGCTTAGATAAAGGGTGATAAGGGATAAGACGAGTATTCGTAGGATCAAAATATTCTCTCTAGCATAAGTTGGAGTGAGACACGTCCGTTCCACTCGTTTTTGTTGACCGTATAGCTGCAGGAGATTTTTTTATTCTCCGGACATTCCAGTGTCCGTCGGAACGCAATCAGTTCAAGTGTCTTCGGGCTGAGCTTCGAGGGCCGCAGTTCCAAACGACTGTGGGACTGATCGCTGCCGAAGAGTTTTACCGTCACAACATCGGCTTCTCGGATCAAAAAACGGGGACGGGGATTCCCCTCGCCGTAAGGCTCGAATTGTTCCAGCAATTCCAAAAGACCTAAATTGATCATCTCCTGTCTAAGTTCTCCGATAATATCGTTTACAGGGATAAAATCTTTCGCTTCGATCAGACGAGCCGATTCGTTGATCCCTTGTTGAAATTTTTCAACGGCTTCTGAACTCATCGAAAGCCCTGCCGCCATTTTATGACCGCCGAATTTTTGCAGATGATGTTCTTGGGATTTGATGAGAGAATAGAGATCGACATTGCCGATGCTTCGTCCTGAACCTTTGGCTATGCCGTTGTGGATGCTTAGTACTATAGCGGGCTTTTGAAAATGGCTGACGAGGCGGGAGGCGACAATCCCTACGACCCCTTCGTTCCAATGCTCACCGGCTACTACAATGATCGGGTCTTCGGATTTGACGTGCAGCATTGCATGCGCCGTCGTTTGAGCTTCGGTCTCTTTGCGGAGGGTATTGAGCGCGGTGAGGAGTTCGAATTGATGGTAGGCTTTTTCGGTCGTGTCGGCTAATAGAAAATCCAAAGCGATTGAAGCATCTTCAAGCCGTCCGGCTGAATTGAGGCGCGGAGCGATTTGAAACGCGATATCTTCGGAGGAGACGGAGGAGCGGTTCAGGAAATCACGGATGAGGACAAAGGGCGAGAGAGATGACGTCTGCATCATCTCCAGACCCGTTTTGACAATCGCGCGATTGCTTCCCACAAGCGGCATTACATCGGCTATAATCGCGAGAGAGAGAAACGGGAAAAATTGCCGCATATCGATGGAGAGCCCCAGCTCTTGTTTGAGGAGCCCCATTAGGAGCCATCCCACCTGCGCACCGCAAATCTCCTTAAACGGGTAGGGGCAGTCGCTTTGTTTGGGATTGATGATCGCATAGGCATCGGGGAGCACATCCCCGGGAGTGTGGTGATCGGTAATAATCAGATCGATCCCTCTTATCTTGCAAACCTCGGCCGCTTCGATGGCATTGATCCCGTTGTCAACGGTAAATATGACATCCGCATCTAAACGTTCCAAGACATTTTTAGAGACCCCGTATCCGTCGGTAAATCGGTTTGGTATCGTTGTGATGAGGGGGTAGGGGATGAGGTCAAAAAAACGTTTGACGATGGCGGTGGAGGTAACGCCGTCGACATCGTAATCTCCGACCAATGCGATACGCTCTTTATTGCGAATAGCTCTGGCTAAACGCTCAGAGCCTTTTTGGGCATCTTTAAGATGATTCGGGTGGGGAATATCGGAGAGTTTTTCGCTCTGCGCTTCAAATCGGCGCGCTAAAAAACTCCCGAGCATTGCATGATCGAGAAGGGGAACCTCAGGCAGGATTTGGGTTTGCATGCGAGAATGTCGCTTTCACAAATCCGAGAATAGAGGCATTCGGGCTTTGGAGACGAGAGGTGAACTCAGGATGGAACTGTACCCCTAAAAACCAAGGATGCTCCGGAATTTCAACCGCTTCGATCAGTCCGTGAGACTCTCCGGTTACGACCATCCCCGCATTTTCGAGTGCTTCGCGGTAGGTCGGATTTGCTTCGTAACGGTGACGATGGCGCTCATAGATAAGGGCTTCGTTGTTATAGGCGGCGCGGAGGTTTGAGCCTTCTTTGGTTTCACACGGATATTCGCCCAAACGGAGCGTCCCCCCCATCGGGGAGCGATGTGTCCGCAGCTGTGTTTCGCCCGATTGGTCGATGAAATTATCGATCAAGTAGATCATCGGATGGGTTGTCGTTGGATTAAATTCAATCGAGTTGGCATCCTCATATCCGAGGACATTACGGGCATATTCGACGACCGAAAGTTGCATCCCAAGACAGATCCCCAAATACGGAATTTTGTTTTCACGGGCATAACGGATCGCTTCGATTTTCCCCTCGACGCCTCGGTTGCCGAAACCTCCCGCTACGAGAACCGAATCACAGTCGCGTAGAAGTGTCTCAGCCCCTTGAGTCTCGATTTTTTCACTGTCAACCCAGTGGATCGCAACGCGGGTATCGAGATGGGCTCCCGAGTGGATGAGCGCTTCGATCAATGATTTGTACGACTCTTTGAGCTCCAAATATTTACCGACGAAAGCGATTGTGACGTGGTATTTCGGAGAGACGATTTTTTTGACCAATGAATCCCATTGTTCCATATCGGGTTTGAGTTCGCCCAACCCCAGCTCTTTGCTGATCGGAGCAAGAATATTTTGTTGTAAAAAGCTGAGCGGTACGGCGTAAATGGTTTGCTCGTCCATCGCTTCGATGATACTGTCACCGCTGACGTCACAGGCGAGGGCAAGTTTCTTTTTAAAAGTTTTCGGGAGTTTTTCTTCACTACGGGCGATAATCATCTGCGGAGTGATCCCGATACGGCGAAGTTCCTGAACCGAGTGTTGGGTCGGTTTGCTTTTGTGCTCACCGGCGGCTTTGATGAACGGGATAAGGGTTACGTGGATAAAAAATGTCCCCTCAACCTCGTCATCATGTTTCATGGTTCGAATTGCCTCCATGAACGGAAGCCCTTCGATGTCCCCTACGGTACCGCCGAGTTCAACGACAAGAATCTCATGCCCCTCACCCGCTTTTTTGATCCGATCGACGATTTCTCCGACGATGTGTGGGACGACTTGAATCGTTTGACCCAAATACCCGCCGCTGCGTTCACGCTCGATAACCGAGCTGTAAACCTGTCCAGTCGTGAAGTTGCTGGTGCGTAAAAAAGAGGTATCAAGGAACCGCTCATAGTTTCCGATATCCAAATCGGTTTCGGCACCGTCTTTGGTAACAAATACTTCACCGTGCTCTAAGGGACTCATCGTTCCCGGATCGACATTGATGTACGGATCGATTTTGAGCATGCCGACTTGTTTGCCGGAGTGTTTGAGGAGTGCGCCGATACTGGCTGCCGTAATCCCTTTTCCAAGTGAACTTAGAACTCCGCCGGTTACAAAAATATATTTGGTCATTGAATCATTCCTTAGCTTTTAGCGTTTTTACGATGGGGTTAAATGGGTCGTGATGATCCAAAACGTCGACAAATTGCCGCTCTTCTTAAGGAACGTATTATATACTTTTAAGACTTATAAAAACGTTTGAAAAATGGAAATCAATGGAATCTGCTCTATATTACGTCACGATAGCGTTAGGATTCTCTATAGTTGTTAATCTTGTTTTAAAACGATTCGGAATTTCTCAGATTATCGGCTACATTTTGACCGGGGTAACGGTAGCCTACGGATTTGATCTGCGGCACATGGCCGATTCCCATACATTGGAGATGATTGCCGAGTTCGGGGTGGTTTTTTTAATGTTTACGATCGGGCTCGAAGTCTCCCTTCAGCGTCTTTCCACGATGAAAAACGATGTCTTTTTCAACGGATCGTTTCAGGTGCTCCTTTCCGCCGTTATTTTTTTTGCGATTGCGTACGGAGTACTCGGAATCTCGCTCGCAACGGCACTTATTATAGCGATGGCGCTGTCGCTCTCCTCGACCGCTGTAGTACTGAGCTATCTTAAATCGACCAAAGAGATTGCCCGCCCCTACGGTCAAAAAGCGACCGGTATTTTGATTTTTCAGGATCTTGCCGTCATTCCGATTTTGATTTTGATTGGGTTTTTAAGCTCAAACGGCAAAGATATCGGGGATGTTTTGCTCCAAACGGCGGTCAGTGCGGTGGTTATTCTCGGATCACTTTTTATCGTCGGAAAACGGGTGATGACCTGGCTGCTGCATTTCTCTTCGTCCAGTGAAGTGGATGAATTGTTTATGGGATCGGTTTTGGTGATTGTGGTTGCCTCATCGCTTCTTGCTTCGTATGCCGGTTTTACCTATTCGCTCGGAGCATTTGTCGCAGGGATGATTATTGCCGAAACCCGCTACCACCATAAAGTCGAATCGGACATTGCTCCATTCAAAGATTTGTTGCTGGGAACCTTTTTTGTCACGGTCGGGATGAAGATCGATTTGGCCCTGTTTGTTACCCATTTCGATGATATCATGGCCATTTTATTGGTTGTTTTAGCGGTCAAAGCGATTGTGATTTTTTGGGTTATCCGTATTAAGACCCAGGCCAAAATCGCGTTTAAAACAGCGATTGCCCTCTCGCAGGTGGGGGAGTTTTCATTTGCGATATTCGCTTTAGCGGGAAATCATAAGCTGATTCCGGACGAACTCTCGCAAATTTTGGTACTGGTAGTCGTTCTCTCGATCATAGCTACCCCGTTTATTCTGACCAATCTGTCGCGCATCAGCAGCTATTTTTTCAAAGATATCAGCGTAACTGAAACGTTTGCGATGCTACCGGGACGACATAACCATATTATTGTGTGCGGATACGGCGTTGTGGGTAAATTTGTCGCCAAAGAGCTGCGAGCATCGGGAGTCGACTATGTTGTCGCGGATAACAGCTACAAACACGTTCAAGAGGCTTTGCGGGATCATCAAGAGGTCTATTTCGGGGATATGTCCAAAACGGCTATTTTAGACAAACTCTGTACCAAAGATTCGGTCAGTGTTATCATTACTCTCGATAATCTTGATAAGAAGAGACTTATCTGTGAAACAATAATCCGCTATGCGCCGAAGATCAAACTTGTGGTAAAAGTGGTGAGTTTGGAAGAGAAACGCGCTTTGCGCGGACTCCCGATCACCATTACGATTGACGGGAAAAAAGAGGTGGCGGCACGCTTGGTCTCGGAAGCTCTTACGTGCGAGTTATGACTCTTTAGGCTGATCGGTAACCAGCCACTGAAGATAGCGGATGGACCACTCAAGATCTTCGAGAGCGAGGTCGATCTCTTCTACGGGCTTAGGGAGATTGGCCTTGAGCTCACGAACGCGCTGTTTGAGATAGTTTGCCATATTGTAGTAGGTGTTAAGGGAGGTGTCGTCCTGCGCCTTGATAATCAAATCTTCTAACGTAGCGATCAGCTCTTTTTCATTGGGGAAAATGTTTCCCGCTTTACGAAGCGTTCGCTGCACCTTTTGCAGGTGCGGCATATCGACTTTAAATCTTTCCGGATTAGCAGACATTAATTTCCCCGTGACCCCGGTTTAATCGCTTCGCTTCCATCCGCACATAAGGGACAGTTATCCGGTGCGTACATCTCGAAATCGAAGTCAGCCAATGCAAAAAGAGGTTTGTCGCTTGGCAGTGCGCAGTTTACTTTACGCTCCAAGGCACTCCCCTCGCGTTTGCAAAAACCGCGGTTGGCAAGAGCTGCAAAACCGACAATGACGCCGCCGAGGGCTTCGATAGCTTTGGCCGCTTCCATGGCAGAACCGCCGGTCGTGATGATGTCTTCACAGATGAGGACTCTCTCGCCCGGAGTGATCTCAAACCCGCGGCGGATCTGCATCTCGCTGTTGACACGTTCTGCGAAAATCGAGCGCTTATCGAGTGCGGTCGCGAGGGCAAATCCTGCGATCAAACCGCCGAGTGCCGGTGCACATACGGTATCGATTTCGATTCCGTTTGCTTTGATCTTGTCACCCAACGCATCGGCAAGGAGTTTTGCCGTTTTAGGGTCTTCGAGTACTTTCGCCGATTGGAGATAGTACTGCGAGTGGTTGCCTGAACTGAGTTTGAAATGCCCCTCTAGCATGGCATTGGCATTCATATAAATAGCTTTTACGTCCATGGTTATACCGTCAAGATATCTTGCTCTTTACTTTTGAGCAACTCTTCGATTTTTGCAATGTATTTATCGGTGATTTTTTGAACTTGGTCTTGAGCCGATTTGGATTCATCGGCAGTTACGAGTTTATCTTTTTCGAGGACTTTGATTTTGTCGTTTGCTTTTTTACGGTCATTACGTACCGCTACTTTCGCATCTTCAGCCATCCCTTTGGCTTTTTTTGCCGTCTCTTGACGCTGATCTACCGTCATCGCAGGGAAGAAAAGCTTGATTTCGGTTCCGTTGTTGTTCGGATTAACACCGATATCGGCTTTCATGATCGCTTTTTCGATAACGCTAAGCATCGATTTGTCCCATGGAGAGATGGTGATCGTTGTTGCGTCGGTTGCTAAAACACTCGCAGCTTGATCGATCGGAGTGAGTGAGCCGTAGTTATCGACACGAACATTATCCAATATTTTAGTGGTGACACGTCCTGTGCGGAGTGTGCGAAAGTTGCTGAGCAAGTGCTCACAGCTCCCTTGCATCTTCTCTTCACAAAATTGATACACTTCGTTTAACATGAAATTCCCCTTCGTCTTATTTGGTGGTGTTGGCATCGTTAACGATATTGATCGTCGGAGCGCTCACTTCGGTTTGTTCAACCATGGAGTCGACTACGGACGCGTTTTTTTGCTGAGCATAAAAATAGCCTAACGCAACCGTATTCACGATAAAAACAAATCCGAGAAAAAAGGTTACTTTAGCCAAAAAGCTTCCCGGTCCTTTAGCTCCGAAGACTGATTCATTTGAGCCGCTGTAAGCACCCAAACCGATGCTTGAGCTTTTTTGGAGCAGTACCGCGATGGTGATCATAACGACCAAAACGATCTGCACGATGAGCAGTATACCTGTCATGTTAATCCTTGATTTTTAAAAAAGTTCGCGATTATAGCATAGTGTAGATAACAGGCGAATGAAGCCAGCTTTTAAAGAGATTGTGACTAAAATAGTATCTTTAAAAGGAAAACAGTATGTGTAATGAATGTACCCATAAGAAAAAGTTGGCCTATATCGCGGCTGTTCTTGTCTCTTCCATAGCCTATTACTTTGTTTATTTCGGGTGATAGGGCGTTTGATATGGTAAGTGCGCAAATAGTTAATGATATTCACAATATATATTGATAAAATAAAAAATCCTAAATACGGCATAGAGTGTCAAAGAAAGATGAACAGAATGGTGACAAAACGACTGATAGTTTTTGGCGGAGTGATCGCCGCAATCGTTATAGGGGTGAGTTTTTTTTCTTCAAAACCGCATATGAGAGAGACGGCAACCCAAAATAAACCGGTTGTATCGGTGAGTACGTTTTCATTGTATGAAATTGCCCGTACGGTTGCGGGAGATTCATTGGCGATTCATCCGATTATTCCGCTGGGAACCGATCCGCATATGTTTTCCCCCAATCCTACGCAGGTAGCCGATATCTCCAAATCGGCTTTATTCGTTTATAACGGTGCGGGATTCGAGAGTTGGGCGGAGAATCTCAAAAATACCTTTCCAAAATCGATGCAGGTTATCGATATGAGCCAGCATGTTGCGTTAGAAAAAAGCGATAAGCATGAGGAACACGCCCAAGAGGGACACCATCACGGCGCATATGATCCCCATTATTGGCTCGATATTGATAATATGATTAAAATGACCCAAACGTTGGATGGGGAGTTTTCCAAACTTGCTCCTGCCAAAGCGGAGATATTTCACGGCAATGCCGCCACCTACATCGGAGAACTTCAAAAGCTCAAATCGGAGTACACATCGGCTCTTGCAGAGTGTAAAAACCGCACTCTTGTCTCGAACCATGACGCTTTTGGCTATCTTGCCCGTGCGAACACGCTTGAAAATGTATCGGTCATCGGCCTCTCTTCCGATGAGCAGCCAAGTGCTAAAAATATTGCCGATATTATCGCAACGGTAAAAGAGCACGGGGTAAAAACGATTTTTTTTGAGGAGTTTATCAACGATAACGTCTCTCAAACGATTGCCCGTGAGACGGGACTAAAGGCTCAAAGCCTCCAGCCGTTAGAGAATATTAGTGAAGATGAGTTAAAATCGCATCAAACTTATCTTACGATTATGCGTGAGAATCTGAAAAAATTGCGCGAAGCGATGGAGTGCCGTTGAAATTCTCCCCCAGCCTTTTTGACGTAACCAACCTCAATTTTGAGCGGCACGGGAACCTTGTTCTCAAAGGGGCGACATTTCAAATTTTGCCGGGGGAGTATTGTGCGATCATCGGTCCCAACGGCGGAGGGAAAACAACCCTTGTCCGGTTATTATTGGGGCTGGAAAAGTCGACATCGGGGAGTATCCGCCTTTTCGGTACGCCTCAAAACCGCTTTCGTGCTTGGAACCGTATCGGGTATGTCCCTCAGCGTTCGGCGCTGGTGGACAGCACTTTTCCCGCCACCGTGCGTGAAGTGGTTGGAATGGGACGGTATGCCGTGCGGGGGATACTGGGATTTGAATCGGACGACGACAAAGCCGCCATACATGAGGCGATGGAGCTGATGGGGGTCAGCGATTTATCTGAGCGTTTGATCGGCAATCTCTCCGGTGGACAGCGTCAGCGGGTGATGATTGCCCGGGCGTTGGCGTCCAAACCCGATGTCCTGATCGTCGATGAACCCAACACCGGAGTCGATGTCGAATCTCAGCACCGTTTTTATGAACTTCTCCGTACCCTTAACCGCACCAAAAAAATGTCTATCCTTTTTATTACCCACGATATCGGGGTGATTGCCGAAGATATTACCCGCGTCTTGTTTGTGAATCAAACACTGCTCGTCTCCCAAAATCCCGCTGAAGTGGTTCGGTGTGATGAGATGAGCCGACTTTACGGAACACCGGCACACGTTGTGTGTCATAACCATTAGGAAGCAATGATGATGGAAATGTTAAGCTATCCTTTTATGCAGCGAGCCTTTATCGCGGGGTTGATGATTGCCGTTCTTGCCTCCGTTGGCGGATCGTTTATCGTTCTTCGGCGTTATTCGCTGCTAAGCGAAACGTTGGCACACGTCTCTCTCGTCGGGGTCTCTGTTGGATTACTGTTTGGGATGAGCCCTCTATGGATGGCGGTCGTCGCATCGCTCATTGCGTCATGGCTGATCGAGTATCTTCGCAGTGTTCACGGAATGTACTCCGATTCGGTACTTGCCATATTTCTTTCGGGTTCTCTCGCCCTTGCCATCGTTATCGTCTCGATGGCGGGGTCGTTCAATGCCTCGCTCTTTAGCTACCTCTTCGGCTCGATTCTCTCGGTAAGCACGCAGGATTTGTGGGTGATGGGAATTTTCGGCTCGCTGGCAATGGCGTTGTTGTTGGCGTTTTTCAAAGAACTCTATTTTATCGCCTTCGATGAGGATGTCGCCCGTGCGGGAGGTATCCGTGTCACAATGCTGAACTTCATGCTCGTTAGTGTCATTGCGGTGATTATCGCCCTCTCGATTCGGGTGGTCGGGACATTGCTGATCGGGGCGCTGATGGTGATCCCTCCCGTCGCCGCGATCCGATTCGGGATGGGTTTTTATTCGACAACACTCCTCTCTATCGCTATTGCCCTTATCTCGGTAGTGATCGGGCTCAGCGCTTCGTATCTTTTCTCTCTCCCCAGCGGCGCGGCGATTGTTCTGTGTCTCCTCTGTATCTTCATTGTCGCATTGGTCGTTAACCGCCGATGAGCAATGCCTGCCATGAATTTTCAAAGTATGCCGCTGAATACGGCAGCCGCAATGTCATTCAGCGCATAGTCGCAGACAAACTGATCACCTCTACTCTTGATAAACCAAGGCACATTTTGGATTTGGGATGCGGAAGTGGAACTCTCCATTCTCTAATCGATTGGGAGGTTGATCGTTTTGTCGGCGTTGATTTCTCCGCTTCGATGCTCGAACACCATCCTTCGTCACCGAGTGTCGAATTGGTGTTGGGAAATTTCAACGATTCGTCATTGTTTGAGAGATTGAAAGAGGAGCGATATGATCGTATCTACTCTGCCTCGGCATTGCAGTGGGCGGATGATTTAGACGATGTTTTTAAATCTCTGTCGTCATTAAACACCCCTATGTCGTTGGCGATTTTCACTGCGGGAACTTTTAAAACCCTTCATGAATCTGCGGGTGTCACCCCATTGCTTCGAAGCAGTGATGAGGTGATGACTATTGCCGAGAAATATGTAGACGCGCAATTTGAAGTGCTTCACACGACGCTGGAGTTTGATTCGGTGCGGGAGATGTTTCGCTATATCAAGCGTAGCGGAGTAAGCGGAGGGCGCAGAGTTCTCGATTTTACCCAGACAAAACGACTGATGGAGACGTATCCGTTGAATTATCTCGAATTTGAAGTTGTGTTTATTACGACGTAAGGGATTAAAACTCCATCTCCCTGAAAAGCGGTCGCTCCTCTACCGCTTCATTCATACATTGTTCTCGTAACTGCTCCAGTCTCACATAGGCTTCTCCCTCTTTCATGGGGCAGAGCGAGAGCATATCTTCGATGAGGCATCCGAACGCTCGTGCTTCGATCTTCTCGAATCGTTTTTGATACGGTTCATAAAAGCTTGCCGCACCGAAATCTCCCAGATAGCAGTGGTCATCGCTGATGAGGATGTTGTGGGCATAGAGATCGCCGTGCATTACGCCGCGTTCATGCAGATGGGCGCTAGCGGAGGCGATCGATTTGGCTATGGCGAGAATCATTTCCACGCTAAGGATACTTCCCTTTTTGAACGTATCGCGCGTACAGGTTTCAAAATCGGGAGGGAGACCGAGGTTGCGGTAGATTTCGGGAATATACTCCAGCAGCAGTCCCAGCCGCTCATCCCCTTCGATCTTCGCCAATACTTTGATGAGATTCGGATGCTCCCCCGCGCTCATGCAGGCATTCATCTCATCATGCGCGTAACCGTCGCTTGTGATGGCACCTTTAAAGAGTTTGAGGGCTACCTCTTCTTCATGGACGTGTGAATAGGCTTTGTAGATATCTCCCGAAGCGCCGGAACCCAACTTCTCTTTGATCTCTAAGTTATCATACGCAATTTCTTGGAGGGGGAATTTTTGAGTTTTGTTGCACGGATTTCCCGAAAAAGCAAGCCATGAGAGTTTGGGGAGTTCCAGAAGCCATGAGGGAATGGCTTCGAGGCGGTTGGCCGAGAGACGGAGGAGTTCAAGATTTCGGCACGCTGCCATCTCCTCGGGGAGCTTCTCGATTTGATTTCCGGAAAGGGGAAATTTTTGGAGTCTGGTAAGTTTGCCGATGGAGCGGGGGAGATTTACGAGGCGGTTGTCGGTCAGAATCAGCCAGTTGATCCCGTGAGGGAGAATATTTTCATCAAATATTTCAAGTTGGTTCCCCTTAAAGCCTAACATCGTGAGGTTGTTGCATCCTATGAACGAGGGGAGCTTGACAAAACGGTTATACGAAAAAAAGGCGATTCGAAGTCGGGTAAGGCGGCTCAAATCGGGAAGCTCGCTGAGAAGATTGTGACTCAGATCCAAAATTTCCAACGTATTAGAGAGATCGAATATCTCTTCGGGGAACGAAGTGAGGTCTTCACAGAGGGTAAGTTGCGTCACCCCTTTGAGTTCGCCTGAGCGCAATTGTGCCAACGTTTGCATAAAGCCCTTTTCTAAATCAGTTAGTGTCGGAATTTTACCGATATTTGAACTAAAGCGTTATACTATCTCCATCAATAGAATTCCAAGTCGGGAGAAGAAGATGCTGGGGATCGAAAAATACGATAATTTAAAAGAGGTTATGCCGAACCTGATGCCGGTGCTTTGCGATGCGATTCAATCCGAATTTCTGGAAATCAAAAAAATCAATAAGGAGTGCGAAAAATACATCGCCTCCTGCAGCCATTTCCCCGAACTGACAAAAGCCGAATACGTTATTTTCTCCCAACATATTAAAAAGAATGAGCATAAATACGAGCGGTTTGTCTTTATCGATGCGGAGGGAAATATAGTCTGTCATATCACCGGAGCAGAGATGGAACTGTATGGGCTCCTGAATTCATGTACCAACCTTCATATTTCCGAAGAGTATGTTGCGCAACAAACCCATTGTCATGACGGAGAGTGTCGTCACTGATCCGTGTTAGGATGTAAGGGTTTCCAAAACACCCTGTGCCGCAAACGCTCCGCTGGCAAAACATCCGCTTAAGAGATAACCCCCCGTGGGCGCATCCCAATCGAGCATTTCCCCTGCACAAAATACATTCGGCAGCGTGAGGAACATTAGATTCTCATTCAGTCCCTCACGCATTACCCCTCCGGCGGTACTGATCGCTTCTTCTATGGGCTGCATCCCCGTAAGAGTAATGGGATATCTCTTTACGCACGCCGCAACGCTGATGGAGTCATTCCATTTCCCTTTGGGCAGTGTTTCACGAATGAGAGCCGCTTTAACACCATCCAGCCCCCCTTTGCGCCACGTATTATCACGTGATTGCTTGCCTGATGAGGTGAGGCGAGATACTAAATCTGCTTCGCTAATGTGGGGCAAAAGGTCCAAATAGAGAGTCGCCGAGCCGTGTTTCGTAATGTTTTCCCGTAACGGACGCGAGAGGGCATAGATCAATCCCCCCTCAATGCCGTAGGAGGTTAAAATGGCTTCGGAGGAGTTGATGCTCTTTTCGCCGGCATCGTTATTAACCCAACCCGAGATATTTTTTAACGGAGAGCCTAAATGCGTTTGCATAAAGTCCGACCACGTCGCTTTGAAACCGCAGTTGGAGGGCAACAGCGGGTTGAGGGGTACCCCTTTTGCTCCCAAAATACTTACCCATGCCCCATCCGAACCAAGGCTGGGCCAGCTTCCGCCCCCCAAAGCCAAAATTGTAGCATCGGCGGTTACGATAACTTCGCCCTCGGTACTATCAAATCGCAGAGATCCTTGATCCCCAAACCCTTTCCAGTAATGGCGGCAGTGGACGCGAACCCCCCGTTTTTTCAAAGATGAGAGCCAGCGTCGCAACAGCGGTGCCGCTTTCATCTCGGTTGGAAATATTAGACCCGAGCTTCCGACAAACGAATCCACACCCAAACTCTTCATCCAGACTCTTATCATAGAGGGATCAAAAGTTCTAATCATAGGCTCTAACCAATCGGGTTTATCGTAGCGGCCGATAAAATCACTCAGAGGCTCATTGTGGGTGATATTTAATCCCCCTTTGCCCGCCATGAGAAACTTTCTCCCAACGGAGGGTTTGGATTCATAAACATCGACACTCATCCCTGACGCAGACAAAACATCTGCTGCCATTAGTCCGGCCGCACCCGCTCCAATGATAGCAATGCGCTTGGGTTTCAATGACGCTCGTTACTAAGTTCGAGTACGTTTTTCTTTTCTAATGTATAGAGTTCATAGCGGATGGTTTTAAATTGCTCACTCAAAGCAGGCTCTACTATTTTATATAGTTCCTCTAAAACGCGTGAGGATTCTTGCGCTCTTTTGTAGTTTGCTATTATAATAGAAAGGAGATCGGTTCGATTCATCTCACTTTGCATCGTAGGGCGGAGTACATCATTGACACTATCGCGTGAGGCGAGGAGCTCTTCGATGGGTTCGATACGGCACAGATGTCGAAGATTTTTGAGAGAAGTGGAGAGTTCCTTGTCATTGTGAACATAGCGCGCTATATCCTCAATCACACGGATACCCTCTTTAAGACGGTTGAG